>NZ_JAKREY010000027.1:0-38391 GCF_022348265.1 Alteromonas sp. Cnat3-28 | reverse complement strand
CAGAGCAAGCGCTAAAAGTGTCGAATGAAAATGCATCGCAGTTACAAACAAAGCTTGCCTCAGCAGAAGAAGAGCAACAGTTACTGCTGCTGAAAACTACTCAGTTACAAGAAGAGCTAGAAGCTACCTCCCAAAAAGCCAGCAAGCTAGAACCGACAGAGCAAGCGCTAAAAGTGTCGAATGAAAATGCATCGCAGTTACAAACAAAGCTTGCCTCAGCAGAAGAAGAGCAACAGTTACTGCTGCTGAAAACTACTCAGTTACAAGAAGAGCTAGAAGCTACTGTTAAACAAGTCAGCAAGCTAGAATCGACAGAGCAAGCGCTAAAGGCGTCTAATAAACAAGCATTACTCTTACAGCAAAAGATTACTAGCGCCAATGAAGAGGCACAACTTGCTGTATTACAAATAGCGCAATTACAAGAAGAGCTAGAGTGTACTTTTTCTGAATGCGAAGCCATTAAAGTTAGAGAAAAAGAGACATCTGCAAGACTTAGTACGCTACTAGAGACAGATAAGCAATTTAAAGCGTTGCAAACAGAGCACGTATTTCTAACAGAGCAGCTTTCTCAGCTACAGAAAGCCTTAGAAAAAGCTGAGCTTGACAAAGAGTTGCTGGCAAAGGCTCACAACGAATTACAACAAGCGCAATTAGAACGAGCAGGAGCAGGTACAATGAGTAGTGAAAAGCTACAAAATACCGAATTAGAGTTAGAGCTTGCGTCATTGCAAATATCTCAGCTTCAAGAAGAATTAGAGCACTATTATCTTGCCTTGCAGGAGAGCGAACGTTCGCATCAAAAAGGATTCATGCACACCACAATGAGCAGTAACAAAATTCAAACCAAAGTATTTAATAAAGCAGCCGCTAGTGAGCTTTCAATAACTGGTAAATACGAAGAGGGCGATTATCAAGATATTCACTTAACCCTTCATAACGTTTTTCTTCCTAATGATAAACAGTTAGAAAGTGTCAAAGCAAAGCTTATAAATGTAGCTGGTCATATTGGTATAGAGTTTAGAGCGCAAGAGAATGAAGGTTTGTTTAGAGAGTTCGAAGACTCTTCAGACGAATATGGCGCCTACCTTCGTTACTTTTTAACTGTCCCAGAAAACTTGCAAGTACAGCAACAGCAAACGATAGAGCGACTAGATG
Organism: Alteromonas sp. Cnat3-28; assembly: GCF_022348265.1. NCBI lineage: Bacteria > Pseudomonadati > Pseudomonadota > Gammaproteobacteria > Alteromonadales > Alteromonadaceae > Alteromonas > Alteromonas sp. Cnat3-28. The sequence continues at coordinate 37,236 of NZ_JAKREY010000027.1, read as the reverse complement.
CTTCCGAGCGTTTACTAGTAATGTGCAGTATTAACATAATCGCCGAGCAGTTACAAAATCCTAATATATCAACAAACACAGAGGTAACCCCGGAGCATTGGCGAAATTGGCGAAAGGCTGCTATTTCGCTATCAAACCATGTTGATACATTACCAAACTGGTTAAGCTTCGACAGCGTTTCATTGCGTGAAGAGTACGTTACTGATGGTTACGAGCATTTGTGGTTAATATTTAAAGGTGTGTTGTTGGGTAACATATGGCGCAACACGTTAGAGTTAAAGCTTACCGCCAATGTAGTAGGTGCGGCCAGCAATGGCGAATTTAGCGATGCATTAAATATTGAATTTAGAGAGCTAGAAGACGGTAGTGCACCGCTTGTTACTTGGCCGCCAGAAGGAGCTGATGATTATGGCCCTAAGTTAACGTTAGCGATAAATAATCTAGAGCAGTTAAATGACCTGGCCACGCAAGACAGCCAGTTGATAAAACATTTAGTCAATAATCTCCCAAGTATATTAGAAAAACTGAACATAGAAGAGCGTAAATTAGCGCATAGCAAAGAAGCATGGGCGAGCGCTGCGGTTAAAATGCTAACTCCTTCAGCCGAGCCACAACAACCAAAAATTGAAGCAGACATTGCTGCTGCGCAAATTTCTGAAGAGCATGAAATATCAGACGTTACACTCGTATGCGAGGAGGTGGTAAGTGCAGGAAGTTACCAGCATATTGTTTTTACACAGCAAGGCAATAACACCAAAATAAAGTTACGCGCTGAAAACGTCAACCCAGACACATTCGATGCTGAGGTTTATGTAGAGCTTAGAGACGGCACTAATGATGTTGTTTATAACGAGTCGGAGTTTTTTGGCGAAGACGACTATGGGCCGTATGTAAAAATACCTGCCGAAACACTAGAACAACTTAAACGCGCCCAAAATACTACCGACTTAGTATGGGTACGCACTGTTTATCAGAGTGCTTCTGACAGCATTGACAACGCAGAGGAAATAGACGACTTGGTAAAACTTTTATGGAAGAACGTTCTAAGCCGTAAAAGTGAAAAGTAGCACTTGATGAAACAAGTATTTGTTATCGACCCTGGCATGATGGAGGCAGGTGGCCACCATGCTGCATTGATAAGTACGCTTGCAAGTTACGATGATGTGGGAAAGCAAAACATTACGCTAGTTACTCATAAGCAACTAGCAGGTTCGCTGCTTACCCAAGCTGAAGAGCAGGGTATTAGTGTTATAAAGCATTTCGATTCGAATTTTTATGAGAATTACGATAGCGCGTTCTCATTGAAATCAGCAAGCTCACAAAGGTATATACGAATGCTTGCTAGCGAGTACTTGTCCTGTTTTAACGCTGTTGTTACCGACCAAAAAACTTATTCTACGATAACGTTTTTTTACCCGTGTTTAAATTGGGATCATGCATTTGCGTTAAACTTGGCGTTAACACGTTGTCAGCAACAAGGTACTCTTGATGGTGCGCAGCACAAAGTATGCTGCATGTTTATGCCCGGAGACCGCGACGACCATATTAAATCGTTGTCGTATAAGCAGGCGTTTACGGCGCTTTCGGTAATCGACGGGGTATCGCTTTTTGCCTCTGACTTTGAAACTAAACAGTTTTATGAAGAATTAAGTGTTTTGGTACAAGGTATTCATCCGTGCTACTTACTTCCTTGGGGCCAGATATCTACGACTCACACACCAAAAGGCGGAATACCAACTTTCCTATTGTATTTAGGTGATGCGAAAGAAAATAAAGGGTTTAACACCCTTCCGAACCTTATTGAAAAACTGCTGAAGCAATATAACAACAACGTAATATTAATAGTGCAGTACACCCTTGCTTGGGATTACCCAGAGTTGAAAAAAAGTATATGTGCGCTTGACGAATTAAGTGCCAAGCATCAGCAAGTGAAGTTATACACAGAGTATTGGAGCACTGCCTCATTAGTGAAGCAATTGAAGAGTGTAAACGCCATTTACTGTACTTACAGCGTTGATGAATACCAATATAAAAGCTCTGGTCTTGCATGGCTAGCTGTTTTTTTTAACATACCAGTTGTTTTAAATGGTGATTGCTGGCTTTCTCGTGAGTTTGATCGTTTAGCGCACGATTATAATTACATTTACCATAAACGAGAAAAATGGGTGCCTAAATGCCCTGATGAAAAAGCGCCCGGCTACTTTCGCAGCTTGTTTGGCAATTTAATACATTGGTTTTAAAAATAGGTTGGGGGTCATATGGTTAAATTTTACATACAAGGCTTAATGAAGTTCACTGCAAAGCAGCTTGGTAGTATTGTATATATTGGCGCGGGTAGCGGAGGGCGTGCTGCCGAACTATGCGAGCTAAACCCCAAAGTGCTAACTGCAGTAGAAGCAAGTTGTCAGCTTTTTAAGTCGTTAGAGCGAAAGTTAAAAAAGTATAAGTTTACTAATGCGCACAATGGATGGGTTTTTCCCAATAACCAAACTGAAGGAATGGTTAAGTTTTATAACAACCCTCGTTTTAACTCACTTAAAACGTCAAAAGAGCTGGCTTATGGAAACGTAAAGCTAAAAAGCGAAGAAAATGCAAAAGGAAGATCGCTGAACGACGTGCTTTCAAAAAGTGAGTTGTGTGAAGAATTTCTTAATTTTCTTGTTTTAGATGTTGCTGGTGCTGACTTACTATTACAAGGTCTAAATGAAAATACTGAGCTTGTAAAAAACTTAGATTTTATATTTATTACACAACCATTGCTTTCACAAGATAAACAAGACATTAATTTTTTCACGTGCAATGAATACATTCCGCTCCCTGTTTTTGGTGATACTGAATACCTGTTGTTTCAGAAGAATCAAAGCTTTTTGACAAACACCAAGCAAAAAGAAATTGACGAATTGCGCGTAGAATTAGCGAATTCAAAAGCGCACGCGGAAGGGGTAGTAGAAGATGCACAACAAGCGAAAAACGCTCTATTAGTGGAAATGGAAGAAATTAGAATAGAGTTAGAAAGAGTAACGCAAGCAGATGAAATAAAAGAAAAAGAAGCTCAAGAAAAAATAGCTAGCATCACCGATGAGCTGACTTCAGCACAACAGAAAGTTAATACACTTAATGGAACTATTGAACAGAAAGAGAAAAAAGTTCAACAGTTGAGCGGTGCGTTAGAACAACTGAAGAAAGATAGTGAACAGCAAATAACCCATCTTACAAAGCAAATAAGTACAGCAAAAGAATTGGAACAACGTAGCGCTAATACTTGCGACGTAACCAGTAAATTAAACTTAAAGCTACAGAGTGACCTCGACGATTTAAGACAACGATATTCAGAAAAAATTCAAAATGAAGAAGAGTTAACTAACTTGGTTAATGAACTTTATGTAAAGCTAAAACAAGCTTCTGAGTTTTATCATGCGTTGGAGTTGAAACACCCAGAGATTGCGAGTGGTTCGCATGAATAAAGATACTGTTGAACTTGGGCAGTTGCACAAAGAGTTAAACAGTGCGCTTGCTTTGATTGAAGGAAGTGTTAGTGAACTTCCGAAGTTGCCTACATTGTCGTCAAATATAATACAAGAGTCTGAAAGCTTACTTGAGCAATGCGAAGCCGTTGTAGCAAAAAAGCAGCGTTCTAAACCAGTAATTCGAATAATTCACCATCTTGCATGTAGTGGTGGAACATTAATTTCCAAATGTATTGCGGCGCTCCCAAATACATTTCTGTTAAGCGAGATTCACCCTACTACAAGGTTACATTTAGGTGCTGGCAAACCAAAGTTCAGCCCATCAGATATAACGACATTAGCTAGATATGCTAATTTGCCGAATGTTGATGAGTTAGCTTGGGAAATACTTAAGAATAATATTGATATTACTTTAAGGCATATCACAAGGCATGGTGGTTTTTTGGTTCTGCGAGAGCATACGCATTCAGACTATTGTGTAGGGCCTAAAGCAGTAATAAGTTCTCAGTTGGTTGACAATTTAAAGCAGCAGTATGATGTATGGAATTTAGCTACTGTAAGGCACCCAGTAGATTGTTATGTTTCCATGAAGCTAAATAATTGGCTACATTTCGAACCTCAAAGTTTTGATGAATATTGTAAAAGATATCTTCTGTTTTTAAAGCAATTTGACCCTCATCAAATTATTAAATATGAAGACTTTGTTGCTAGTAGCGACAAAACAATGACGAGAATAGCGAATATTTTGAACCTTCCTTACTCACCGGCTTACAGAGATGTATTTGCATGCTTTAACGTTACTGGTGATAGCGGGCGTGGTAGTGGTAGTATCGCCCCTAGAACACGACGTGCTTTGCCAGATGATCTTATTTCTGAGATAAACGCTTCAGCTAATTACGCTAAGCTCGTAAAGCGATTAGATTATGACAGTACGGTAACTTGCTCATGAAGCCGAGCAAGCTTTATTACAATCGACACGTTGGAAAGCGTTGTGTTTTAGTCTGTAATGGCCCTTCATTGAACAAAATGGACCTAGGTTTTTTAAAGCACGAGATTGTTATCGGTCTAAATAAAATTTATTTAGGGCTAAGGCGTTTTGGGTTTTACCCTAGGTATTATGTCGCTGTAAATAAAAAAGTGATTGAACAATCTGCCAACGAAATAGCCGATTTGGCCAGTGTTAAGTTTATAAGCGACCGAGGAAAGCACCTTATAGTCGATGATCCGCTTACTAACATCATTCGCACTAAAGATTATGCTAGAGATTTCTCATTCGATATAGGAGATGGTGTTCAAGAGGGCTATACAGTAACTTACGCAGCATTACAAATTGCTTTTTATCTTGGTTTTAGCAAAGTAGTGATTATTGGTATGGATCACCGCTTCAGTTACGAGGGAAAGCCAAATGAAGAGAAGCTTCACGTTGGGGATGATATGAATCACTTTACAACGGGTTATTTCAAAGGACATAAATGGGATAATCCCGATTTAGTCAACTCTGAGCGCTACTATAAAATTGCTAAAACTGTATTCGAACAAAACGGAAGAGAAATCATAGACGCGACCGTCGATGGCGCGTGCCCAATTTTTAAAAAAATGAATTACGAACAATTATTTAAAAGTTGATAAAATTCATAGAAAGGTGCGCTTAGGCGCGCTCAACTAGAGAAAAGTACAATGCAAAATGCTCGCTTTATTTTAGGGGAAAGCCCTGTTTGGCAAGAAGGCGAATCGAGTTGGTACTGTGTCGATATAGTTGGCGGCACAATTCACAAGCAAGATACGCATAACAACATTACGACACAGCGAAATAGTGATTATGTGTCTAATATAGTTTGTTCTCAACGTGGTTTTTTAGTGAGCCAAGAGAACAGGGTTTTTCATACCTGTAAAAATTTCAAGCACGACAAGGTACTTTGCACCATTGACCAACCAACTTCAATGCGAACTAACGACGGTTCTGTTGGCCCTGATGGCAAATATTGGTTTGGAACCATGGAAAAGCACCCAAGCGGCTTAAACGGAAAAATTTACTCAGTAGACGCTAAAGGTACTTTATTAGTTCAAGGTGAAGATATTGGCATACCCAATTCGTTTATTTGGCTAGACAGCACTAATTTGCTTATTACAGATTCATACTTGCAAAAAACGTTTAAGATTGAGTTGCTTGAAAATGGTACTTTGGATTGGAAAAACCGAAAAATATGGTTAGATTTAAGCGCTACAAAAGGGACCCCAGATGGTGGCGCGTTAGATGAAGATGGCAACGTGTGGCTAGCGATTTGGGGGGCGGCTGTTGTAAATCAGTACTCTAATGAGGGAGTGTTGCTGAAGTCGATTAAATTGAAAGCGTTACAACCTACTTCTTGTGCGTTCGGTGGGGTAAACATGAATGAGCTTTTCATTACTACAGCCAATGAAGGTATGAGCGCAAATCAATTGAAATTATACCCCGAATCAGGCATGCTCATTAGGCTTGATATGGATGTTAAGGGTAGAAAATTACCTGTTTTTAAGTATGAAGAAGTAAAATGTTAGCAAGCGTAGTTATAAGAACGTACAACGAAGAACGTTACCTCAATGAGCTATTACAAGCTATTTCTACACAAAGAAATAATATTGTAGATTGCGAAGTCGTTATAATAGACTCTGGGTCTACTGATTCAACACTAGAAATCGCAAAGTCGCACAACTGTAGAATCACGCACATTAAAAAGTCTGAATTCACATTTGGGCGTTCACTTAATATGGGGTGTGAGTTTGCAAATGGTGACTTCTTAGTTTTCGTTAGTGGGCACTGTATTCCCGCGAGTGATTCTTGGTTAGATGAGCTTTGCAAGCCCATGGTAGATGGCATAGTCGATTATTCTTATGGTCGGCAAATGGGACGTGACACAACAAAGTATTCTGAGGATCGTCACTTTGAAAAGTGGTTTCCCGAATATTCTAAAATTCCCCAAGAGGGTTTTTTTTGTAATAACGCTAACGCGGCAGTAACTCGAAAAGCGTGGGAGTTATTCAAATTTAACGAAGAGTTGACGGGTTTAGAAGACATGTATCTCGCTAAGCTTCTTGTCGACGCAGGTAAAAAAGTTGGTTATGTTGCAACGGCGCCTGTTTACCATATTCATGATGAAACGTGGAAGCAGGTAAAAGTGCGTTACGAACGCGAGGCCTATGCACTTCAGCGCATAATGCCGGAAGTTCACTTCTCATTTTCAGATTTTATTCGCTACTTTATTTCTGGCGTTATGGCAGATAGTGCATCAGCAATTCGCGACAAATTACTACTCAAAAAGTTTGGTGAGATTTTATTGTTTCGCTTTTATCATTACTGGGGCACCTATCGTGGTAATCATGAACATCGCAAACTTTCTACAAAAATGAAAAAACAATATTTCTATCCTCTGGATACAGAAAGGGATTCACAATATGACTAATAAAGTTGTCGCATTACTGCCGATGAAGGCAAATAGCGAACGTGTTAAAGGCAAAAATTTTCGTGAACTAGCGGGCAAACCTCTATTTAAATGGATTTTAGACGAGCTATTAGCAGTAGCTGCGATAGACAAAGTAGTGATTAACACCGATGCGCGCCACATCTTAGAAGAAAACGGTTTATTCGAAACTGATAGAGTGATTATAAGAGACCGTAAAGAAGAGCTTTGTGGGGACTTAGTGTCCATGAATTTGATTCTTGCAGATGATATAGAGGCTGTGACGGCTGATACTTACATAATGACACACACTACGAACCCCTTGATTACCGCAAAAACCATAGAGCAGGGGCTAGAAAAATTTCATGATGCGCCATTGCATGACTCGCTGTTTACGGTAAATAAAGTGCAAACGCGTTTTTACAAAGAAGATTGTAGTGCGGTGAATCATGACCCGGATAACTTAATACGCACTCAAGACCTAGAGCCATGGTTCGAAGAAAATTCTTGTTTGTTCTATTTTACGAAAGACTCGTTTTTAAAAACAAATGCAAGAATCGGTGAAACGCCTTTAATGATGGTTACACCACCATTGGAATCGTTAGATATAGATGAGCCTCATGATTGGGAAATGGTCGCAGCGTTGGCTGAATATAGGAAAAAAGATGCATAAAGTTTTAGTAACTTGCCCTCCAATGCTGGGCCAATTTCACAAATTCGTTGAACCCGCAAGACTACTAGGGCTAGAACTGGTTCCCGCTAAAACAACCCAGGTTCTGTCAGAGGAAGAGCTTATCGAACTATTACCTGATTATGATGGTTGGATTATCGGAGATGACCCTGCTTCCAGACAAGTTTTTCAGGCTGGCGTAGAGGGAAAGTTAAAAGCTGCCGTTAAATGGGGGATTGGTGTTGATAATGTCGACTTTGAGGCGTGTAAAGATCTCGGAATTCCAATAATGAATACGCCAAATATGTTTGGTGGTGAAGTCGCAGACGTAGGCATTGCTCTTATGCTAGGCCTAGCACGCCAAACTTATTTTATAGATCGAGGCGTACGCGAGGGCGGTTGGCCAAAGCCTGCGGGTATGAGTATTTCTGGTAAGCACATTGGCGTTGTTGGTTTTGGGGATATTGGGCGAAATCTTATCAAACGCCTTAGCGGATTTGATGTAACGGTTACTGCATACGATCCAGGAATAGAGGGGAATCAAGGTTTTGATTTCGTAAAAAGAACAAACTTTCCAGACGGGCTGAATGAGTGTGATTTTTTGATTTTTACTTGTGCACTCAATCAGCACAATCATCATATGTTGAATGAAGAGACCCTCAGCCTAATGAAGCCTGGAAGCCGTGTTGTGAATGTGGCGAGAGGGCCGCTAATTGATGAGACAGCGCTCATTAACGCTTTAACAACAGGCCATATAGCGGCAGCGGCGCTAGATGTGTTTGAAGTAGAACCGCTTCCAATGAATTCACCTCTACGAGACATGCCGCAATGCATATTTGGTTCGCACAATGGTTCGAATACCGTTGAAGGTGTAGAGCGAGCTACAATGAAAGCGCTCGAAAAAATGGCGGGTTTTCTTAGTGGAAAGTAATAAAAAAAGGTGGGCACTTGTAACGGGGGCTAATGGCGGTATCGGGAAAGCTATTGTAAAAGCTTTCAGCGAGGAAGGGTATTCCGTAATTGCTACTGACATCACCGAATCTGAAATTACCGCGAATGAAGTTGTAAACTTGCGGATAGATTTAGAAAGAATAGTACTAGATGTTGAATATGCAGAAATATTAGCAGCGAAAGTGGCAGAAATTACTTCCAATTGCGGTTTGCATTGTTTGGTTAATAACGCTGCTGTACAAATACTCGGTAATACGAAGGAAATAACGAGGCAGGCATGGCAAACAAGCTTGAATGTTAATTTATCAGCGCCTTTTTTTATGACTCAGTTATTTCTGGACTCACTAAAATTGAATCAAGGCGCTATTGTAAATATTAGCAGCATACATGCATTGCAGACCAAACGTAACTTCGTATCTTATGCAACATCAAAGGGCGCACTTAGTTCCTTGACAAGGAATCTTGCAGTTGACCTTGGTAATGCAGTTCGAGTTAATGCAATCGAGCCTGCGGCGGTAAGTACCGATATGCTGAAAGCGGGTTTCGAGGGTAAGGAAGAACAATACAAAATGCTAGAGGCGTTTCATCCGATTGCGAGAATCGCTACACCAGAAGAAGTTGCGCAATTAGCGGTATTTTTATGTTCTGAACGAGCTTCTTTTATTCATGGTGCATGTATAAATGCAACGGGCGGCATTCATGGTTGTTTAAGCGATCCAGATTAAAAAGTTGCTAAAAGGAATAAGTAATTGAAAGTTGTTTTTTATCCAGAGTTTGAAACATTAGAGCAGTTCAACGATATCTATTACAGAGCGGTTTGGCACTTTACCCACGCAATAGAACTAAATGTTGAGTTTATGATTAACCCTGTGGTCGATCTAGCAAAACGCCACATTCCAAAAAGCTTTGATAGCAATATCCTAAAGCAAGAAGAAAGTTTTTTTAAAAAAGCTACTTTTAATAATGAGCCAAATAAGTTTTTAAAATCATTAGAAGATTCTGATGTAATCATGAAATGGCAAGAAACCGAAGAAGTAAATTCTTTTTTGTCTAAATTTAAAAACAAGCGAGTTTATCGCGTTGACCCAGGAAGAGTGAGACAAGAAGGTTCTTTTTACATTCAATGTGTGTTTGATACATCAACAAAGTTAACTATACAATCTAAAGAATCACAGGCTAAATTTTCAAATTTATGTGACAAATTAGGGAAGTATGAATCATCTTGGATCCTTGCCACGGGTCCCTCAGTCGAAGAGTATTCAAAACACTCTTTCGAAGATTCGTTGGTTATTGCGTGCAACAGCACAGTGCTCGATGATGATTTATTTAAAAAAACGTCTCCTAAAATTTTAGTTTTTGCAGATCCGATTTTTCATTTTGGAGCATCTAGATATGCCGCAGAATTCAGAAAGATAGTACTTAAAAGACTTGAAACATCTGATATATCGATAGTAATACCCTTAAAATATTATTCATTATTGACTAGTATTTTTTCAAAATATACTGATCGCATCATTGGATTGGAATTTGACAATAAGATTGATTTTAACCTGGACCTGAAATCTACTTTTAAAGTTAAAACAACGTCCAATATACTAACTCTTCTTTTATTTCCACTCGCCACTACGTTCTCGAAAAAAGTGAATGTACTTGGTTGTGACGGCAGGCCGTTTGAGAATGATGACTATTTTTGGGGACATGGCAAGTCTGTTCAAATTAATAGTGAAATGGACAATATTCAAGAGGTTCATCCCGGTTTCTTTAAGATAGATTATAACGAATACTACTTCGAGCATTGTCATATATTAGACGTTATGATTGATAAGGCTGTCGCCTCTGGTATAAAAGTTCGCCATTTAGCGCCGTCCCATATTCCAGCATTGCGAGATACCTACGAAATCAACTCAAAGGGTTATACGTTTGATGCTGCTATTATATTAGAACCAGATGGTATAGGACTCAATGGGCATTACGTTCCTTGGCATAACCAACTTATTAATGAATTGAAACAGGTTACTTCAAATATCACAGTGTTATGTAATAAAAAGCAGGATGTCAGTTTATATACCGCTGAAGCTGTAAACACTTTTACTTCGCATAGTTGGGCTATAAGTCGTTCAGATTGGGCTAAGAAGAAAAATTTTGAAGAACATGCTTCTTATCAAAAGTTTGCAACAGAATTGGAGCTTTATTTAGCAGATAATAAAGAACGTTTGCAAGGTAAGGTTATCTCAATTTTTTGCTACTATGGTTCTATTCAAATTTTAAATATCTTAAATTCGATTAAAAGACGAGCTAGGGATTTCGGTTTTGACTTGAAAGTTGCTATTTGTTTGTTTCACGAGTCTGTTATTTTGGACGACAAGCAATTGGCTCCAGTGCTACCACCTCAGTCACGAACTATTTTATTAGAGGCACAAGCGCAGAGGGATTCGTACAATGTCAGAGCAGTTACAGAGAGGTTATCTCACTTTTTGTATGACAAAATAGAAGTGTCAACACAACATATGGCTAACCCTTTGCCAGCGCCAGCTAATTCTCACATTGAGAGAGAAACGAATGCAGAGTTTACTGTTCTGTTTCCATGCGCGCTACGACCTGAAAAAGGTAGTGCGATCACTCAGTCTTTTATAGCTCATACATTATTAAATCCCTCGCAGTTAAAAATTGTTTCGCGTAAGCTAGAGCATGTAGATGCGAGTAAATATGAATCACTCTCTTTTATTCCAGAAAATGTTACTGACGATGAATATCGTATGCTCTTAGCTAATTCGGACCTTATTGTAATTCCATATCTAGCCCCGCAGTTCGCCTACCGTACTTCGGGTATAATTGTCGATGCGATGTTAGCAGGAAAGCCCGTCGTAACGATCCAGGATACATGGCTTAGTGATATTGTGAAAAAACATAAATTTGGTCTTTCCATAAAGTACCTATCGCCATTTTCAATGGTTTCAGCAATTAACACAATTAAAAACAACTATGATTTTTTTGCGTCGAATGCCAAATCAGCATTTATGGATTATAACGAATCAAATAGTTGGGCGTATCTTATTAGAAGTATGTTCTTTTTTTCAAAAAAATGACGATAAAAAATAGATTTGAACTGACTTTCCGAGTCCGGTTTCAGTCAAGCGAGATATTGTCTTAAACGTTGCAAGGTAAGTTTTCATATTGTGAATAAAGTAACTAAATTTACGGTTATTGCCAATTGCCAATTGCCAATTGTCAAGCCAAACCACTGGGGAGTATCATTCAACACATTGGCAATGGGGCTGAATATATGCCGGTCCCTGCGATACACACATTAGATAGAAATAATCCTGGACTGTTGAACGAATTGTTAAAAGAGGTTGATATAATAGTTCATCAGCTAATAGGGGATAGCTTTGGGCCTTTATCTATTAAGGCTTCCGAAAGGTGGCACACTGAAGGGTGTTATAGGTGATTATCACGACAGGAGAATTGTTGAGTCTGCTATTTTAAAATTGTCGGTTCAAGACACGTTAGATAAATTGTATGAGCCAATCGACAGTGAGGTTACGGCGGGAAGAATAGCCCAGTCTTTAGAAAGTTAAGCATAAAAGAACGGGTTTTAGACGTGAGTATAGATAGGTATATAGAGGAACACATGTTCCAAAAGAGGCTTTTTTATGTGTTTAACCAATCTATCAACGATTTATTGATAGAAATTGCTACGCAAGTTCTTGGCTGCCTTGGAATTTCGTTTTCTAACGAGCAATGTGAGCTGCTTCGAAATTTTGGCGACTATCTAAATTCTTATCAGGCCGCGATCGACTCATCTTTACTAAGCTCAATCAAATTATCTCAATAAACTGATAGACTGTACCGCGTAAAAGGATTAAACGATTTTAAGACCTATGATATTTAAGAGTATTGTAGTGAACAATTAAAGCAGTACTCTACTATTGAAGAATTTATTAGTTTATGCTGACCATAGGAAAACATTGATAGGTTATTGAAAAACATACAATGCGTTGAGGTCTTTATCTTAGGAGATGTATCTAGAGCTCACGGCAATAAAATACATATCAATGTTAGGTTCTATAAAAGTTTATATAGAGAAAGAGTTAAAAATGAAAAAAGCACTTATTACCGGTGTAACCGGCCAGGACGGCTCATATTTAGCCGAGTTTTTGTTAGAAAAGGGATATGAAGTTCACGGTATTAAGCGTCGTGCATCTTTGTTCAATACGGAGCGTGTGGACCATATTTATGAAGACCCGCATGTAGAAAATGCTCATTTTAAATTGCATTACGGCGATTTAACCGATTCTTCGAATCTTATCCGTATTATGCAAGAAGTGCAGCCTGACGAGGTATATAACCTCGGTGCACAGTCACACGTTGCGGTATCTTTTGAAGCACCTGAGTACACTGCCGATGTAGATGCTATGGGTACACTACGTTTGCTAGAAGCTATTCGCTTTTTAGGCCTTGAAAAGAAAACTAAGTTCTATCAAGCGTCAACGTCAGAGCTTTACGGTGAAGTCCAAGAAATTCCACAGAAAGAGACAACACCGTTTCACCCGCGTTCGCCTTACGCAGTAGCAAAAATGTACGCGTATTGGATTGCGGTTAACTACCGTGAGTCTTACGGTATTTATGCGTGTAACGGTATTTTGTTTAACCATGAATCTCCACGCCGTGGCGAAACGTTTGTTACCCGCAAAATTACCCGTGGTATCGCTAATATTGCTCAAGGTTTAGAGTCTAAGCTTTACCTTGGCAACATGGATGCACTTCGTGACTGGGGGCATGCAAAAGATTATGTACGTATGCAATGGATGATGTTGCAACAAGATGAGCCTGAAGATTTTGTTATTGCTACAGGCAAGCAAATCTCGGTTCGCGAATTTGTACGTATGTCAGCAGAAAATGCAGGCATTACTGTTGAATTTAGTGGCGAAGGCGTGAAAGAAGTAGCTACGGTAACGGCAGTAGATAATGAAATTGCACCAGGTGTTAAAGTTGGCGATGTTATTGTCGAAGTTGACCCGCGTTACTTCCGTCCTGCAGAAGTAGAAACGCTACTAGGCGACCCAACAAAGGCGAAAGAAAAGCTAGGTTGGGTACCAGAAATTACCGTAGAAGAAATGTGTGCTGAAATGGTAGCCCACGACCTTGGTAAAGCGAAGCAGCACGCTTTATTGAAGAAACATGGTTATTCGGTTGCTGTAGCGAAAGAGTAAATTCAGCCCTGTAGAAGGCGACTTTTCAGTCGCCCTTTTTGTTTGCCCAGCGAAGCTGGCAAACCCGTCAGGTTGAAAGAAACCTGAATCACCCTGACTGAGGGGAAGATAATCCGAATGGCAAGGGCGTTGTTGGCCAACAGCAGGGTCTGAAGGAAGCCATAGGAAGTTAGAGGTACACAACGCAAGTGAACCTGATTCGGCAAGACAGGGGGGTAAGCGTGCAAAATAGCGTGAAGCCCGATACTCGGTCAGTCCTGTTTTGTGCTTGAGGGTGGAATTTCTAACAGGGAGCCAGCACAGTAACTGGGGAAGCCTGACACCGTCTCTGGTGATAAGCCAGAAGCATCTATGCGAGAGAAGACTCAAGGTAGGTGTTGGTGCGAGGTGGCAGATGATGCCGTAGTAGTGAGTAAAGTTCGGCCTGTGAAAGCCAGTAATGGTGTGGAGGGTAAAACCGAGCTGACCATCAGCAGTGTTTGGTGGCATCGTTATCAGCCAAAAGCGGATAAGGATGGCGAAGGGCGGAAGTACATAGTAAGTCTGTGATGAGCAGGTGTTTTTTTTAGTGGTACACGAATCGATTAGCTATCGACGTCTTCGTACTTGGTTTTTCGCGGAAGCGACGGACTGGCTACGAAACGGTACATGGGAGTAATGTGGGAACGTTGAGTAGATTGCCATTGGGCTAGCACGCTCTACACACCATGTGAAATAGACCAACACGAAAAGAAGTCATCGGCCCCCACACAGCACACCATCTTCGAGGAGAAGCGTGCGGGTTTATTATAGTTTGTACGGTCACTTGCTTAATAAAGCCAGACTGTTCAAGGGATTTAAAAAGGTATTCAAAGCGAAAGGCGCGGCCGGAATAGATGGGCAGAGCCTGAGTGCGTTTGCCTCAAATCTGGATAATGAACTCACACAGCTTCTTCTCGAGCTCAAAACCAAGCGTTATCAACCACAACCGGTAAAGCGGGTTGTTATCCCCCAAGACGGTGGTGGTGAGCGTCTGTTGGGTATCCCAACAGTCAGGGATAGAGTCGTTCAACAATGCTTGAAAGACCTCCTAACCCCCATCTTCGAAGAGCAGTTCCATCCATCAAGCTTTGGTTATAGACCGAAGCGGAGCTGTCACGATGCCATTAATAAAGCCACCATGTTCATCCGTCGATATAAACGACGTCATGTGGTGGATATGGGACCTGTCGAAGTGCTTCGATAAGCTGGACCATACGCTTATCATTAAGAGCATCAAAAGACGGGTGCGTGATGGCAGCGTGCTGAAGTTAATTACTCAGTTCTTAGAAAGTGGGGTAATGGTTGATGGGCATTGGCAGCAGACAGAGACAGGCAGTCCGCAAGGTGGGGTAATAAGTCCATTGATTGCGAACATCTATCTGGATGCGTTTGATAAGGAAATGAAACAGCGAGGGCACCGCATAGTGCGCTATGCTGATGACATCCTTATCTTGTGTTGCAGTCGTGCAGCGGCAGAGAATGCCAAAGCGCAAGCCACACACATCTTAGAAGAAAAGCTAAAGTTAAGTGTAAACACGGATAAAACACACATCACTCACAGTGATGATGGTGTGAAGTTCCTTGGTGTTGAAATCGGGACAAAACATACCCGCATCCAGCCCAAGAAACTCACCGCGTTTAAGGCGAAGCTCAAGCAGATGACGAAACGCAATGGCGGAATGCCGCTGCAATCAGTTATCAATGCACTAAACCCACTGCTAAGAGGGTTCAGTTATTACTTCAAAATAGCCAATGCGAGCAGGGTATTTAAGCAACTCGCGAGCTGGCTAAGACGGCGCTTGCGCAGCATCCAACTTAAGTTATGGAAGAAGGCGAGCCGCCTCCATCGCTGGCTACGACAGCATGGTTATAAAGGCAAGTTCGCTCACATCAACATGACGAGTTGGTGCAGTGCACGCAGTCCCTTAGCAAGCTACGCAATGCCAAATAGTTGGTTCGATGAACTTGGGCTAATGAACTTGGAGAATGTTGAAACGGGATATGTGTTTAGCAATTACGCTAAATAACTGTGTACATGAGCCGTATACGAGGTCCGTATGTACGGTTCTGTGAGAGGGATGAGGCGGTGACGCCTCACCCTACTCGATGTATGCTGGCAAGTATCACCGGGGTACGTCCAAATTTATGTCGCCCAAATCCCTCATCAGTTCTCTCAGTCGGTTATCATTAGAAGAGCCTCAAAAAACTGCGTATATCTATCTAGACGAAAACGGCGTAGAGAAGGAAAAAATCTCATATCGTGAACTCTATATGAGAGTATCAAGTGCAGCGGTTCAGCTTAAACGTAACGGTTATTCTGGCTCAACGGCCATTCTGGTATATCCTCAAGGGATAGAATTTATTGTTGTTTTTCTCGCGTGCTTAAAAGCAGAGAGAAATATATGAACCTAAAGTGTTTAAAGGGAATGCTTCTTTCTTTTGGGCCGATAAAACTCAAGGGCCATTGGGGTTCCAACATAACCCTGAGGTCTGTTGGTCTACTTTAATCGACGGGAAATTTGACGTTCATCGTCTAGGAATTGATCATTTTCAAATGTTAGAAAAGCCATTTGTAGAAAGGTTAAGCCTCTTTCTCATAAATGAAATTGAAAAAGCGGATAGTGAGATTCGATAAAGCCACGCGTTTTTGCTTTTTCACGGTTCACACAATTGTTGTTGAATAAGCAAAGTTCAACGGAAAGGAGTCAAAAGTAAATGAAAAAAATAAACAGTGAGATAGGAAGTCTGGCCCCAATAAGAGACGGAAGCGGCCCAGCATCTTGGGGGGAGTCAGTCTGGCATACGGGCGATATAAAGAAGTACCCAGTTGCAAAGAGCGACTTTGTGAATATCGAAAAGCTAATTACAGAGTATTGTTTAGATAGCATGCCGGAGAAGCCTGTTTTAGACGACAATGGTAACGTCGTCGCTATAGGTTCCTGTTTTGCCGCCGAGCTTAGGCACTTTTTGGGCGATGCTGGTCTGTCATCAGATTCATTTTGGATCCCATCGGGCCTCAATAACACCTTTGCGCTAAGGGATTTTTTTCATTGGGCAGTTTATGGGAAAGAAACCGCGAAAGGGTTTGCTTACACTCGTGATGACAATGGCTCTCTCGTAGATTGGCAACCTGAGCTTGAGCAAAAAAACATAAAGAAGGCAATTAGCGAGGCAAGTTGTTTTGTTTTTACACTGGGGTTAGCAGAAGTCTGGGAGGATAAAGATACAAGTCGTGTATTTTGGCGTGGGGTACCCGAACATATATTTGAGTCGGGCCGCCACCAGTTCAGGATGTCGACTGTCGCTGAAAATAGCGAGAACCTTGCATCAATTGTGCAAATTATCCGTGAAGTGAACAAGAATGCTCCCATTGTATTCACGTTGTCTCCCGTTCCTCTTAAGGCTACTTTTAGCGGTAAATCATGTATTACCGCCGATTGTGTTTCCAAGTCTACACTTCGTGTCGCGATAAACGAGTACATGAGTACGTTGGACGATAATCAAAATATTTGGTACTGGCCTTCATTTGAAATTATCAAATGGGTTGGGTGCCATCTGCCATACCCAGTTTACGGTACCGACGACGGGTGCGTGAGACATGTTTCGCGATTTATGGTGAATAACATTTTAAAATCCTTTGTTCGCACTTTTTATGGCAGCAGCGTAGCGGAAAATGTTTTTGCTAAATTTGAAAGTTCGTTGCAAACAATAAAAGGCGAACAGGGTGAACCACCTGTGATTTTTAAAGGGCAAATTGTTAAGGGCTAATAAATTGGGGTTGAGATGCGATACAGCGATTGCTCAATTTCTCTCGGCTGCAAATATAGGATTGATTTTTTACTTACCCACCGAGGTCCATTGAGATTTTGCCGAAGGTTTGATTAATCGAGTTTAATTATTAATAATTGCCCGACTTTCAGGGAACTAATGAGAAGCAATATGAAGACTGTTTTTGTTGCCGGCCATCGAGGTATGGTTGGTGCTGCTATAGTAAGAAAACTAGAAAAGCGAAGTGACGTAAAGCTTATAACGCAAACACGCACCGAATTGAACCTAATTAATCAACAAGCGGTGAGTGATTTTTTCGCAGCAAACAATATTGATGAAGTATATTTAGCTGCGGCAAAAGTAGGTGGGATTCATGCTAATAATACCTACCCCGCTGAGTTCATCTATGAAAATTTGATGATTGAAGCGAATATCATCAATGCCGCTCATGCGAATGATGTGCAAAAGCTGTTGTTCTTGGGATCTAGTTGTATTTATCCCAAATTGGCAGAACAGCCTATGACTGAAAAGGCCTTACTAACGGGTACACTTGAGGAAACTAACGAGCCCTATGCCATAGCAAAAATTGCAGGTATTAAGCTTTGTGAGAGCTACAACCGTCAGTATGGTCGTGATTATCGCTCGGTAATGCCTACAAACTTGTATGGCCCTAACGATAACTTTCACCCAGAAAACTCGCACGTTATACCAGCATTGTTACGCCGTTTTTACGAAGCAGCACAGCGCGGCGATAGCGAAGTAGTCGCCTGGGGAAGCGGAACACCTATGCGCGAGTTTTTGCATGTAGATGATATGGCAGCTGCAAGCGTACATGTGATGGAGCTTGATAATGAAACGTACCAGGCCAATACTCAGCCTATGCTTAGTCACATTAATGTGGGTACCGGTGAAGACTGTACTATTCGCGAGCTAGTAGAAACGGTAGCCAAGGTAACAGGCTTTAAAGGCAGTATTAAATGGGATACGTCTAAACCAGATGGAGCCCCGCGTAAACTTATGGAAGTGTCGCGCTTACATGCCTTAGGTTGGAAGCATACCTATAGTCTTGAACAAGGCCTTAAACACGCATTCGACTGGTTTTTGGCAAACCAAGATAATTTCCGTGGATAGTAATATCCCCATCAAGACAGCACCGGGCATGCCCGGTGTTTTTATATATGGAACATAGAATGGCTTTTCTAGAACAAGTTACTTTTACTCAAGTTATCGACTGCACCCCACTGATATCTATCGACCTCTTGATAGAAGATAAACATGGCCAAATTTTACTTGGTTACAGAAATAACCGACCTGCTCAAGGCTATTGGTTTGTACCTGGTGGCCGGATTTTAAAAAATGAGTGCATGGATAATGCTTTCAAGCGTTTAACCTTAGCTGAGCTCGGAACAGAATTTTCTCGTGGCCAAGCTGAGTTCTTGGGCCCGTATGAGCATTTTTACGAAGACTTTGTGTTTGGCGAGGGAATATCTACACACTACGTTGTACTGGGTTACAAGATAATTTGTGACATCGATATAAATACGCTTCCTAATGCTCAGCATGGAAAATATAAATGGTTTACCAAGCAAGAAATGTTAAGCAGCGACACCGTTCACAAGCACAGCAAATGGTACATTGAATAACATATTAATGAACCGTTTTTTCTTTTGATGTAACATTACGACATACATGGAATGGACGTAAAAATACATGAAACGCAAATTAAAAAACTTAGTAAAACGTTTACTCGGTAAAGGTGAACTGAATTTTCATATCGATACAGTATCAAGCGATGTAGTGGCAGGTTGGGCTTTGAATTCTGCTAACCCTTCGGCGCCGTGTGAAGTGGTACTTAAAACAGGTGATAAGGTACTTGCGAAGACTAAAGCGGCAACATTACGTGAAGATCTAGTGGCTGCAGGTATTGGCAATGGCTGCCATGGTTTTACATTGCAACTTGATATGTTGCCTTTTTCCGCAGAAGCGCGCGAGGCACATGTTTATATCGACGGAAAGCGAGTTACCGCGCAGCCTATTTCACTTAAAAGTAGCTTTACAGACGTATTGGGTGAATTCTCCGTTGAAGTTGAACGAAGAATGGATGCGCTACTTGCTATTCAAAACGAACGTATGCAAAGAGAGTTCGATTATATTAAAAAGCAGCTAGAGTCAGGAAAGTAATGACGGACGTACCATCACAGGTAGTGGTGTTTTGCCCGCTGCCTCCTAAGCCTAATGGCATCGCAGACTATTTTGCCGAGCAGCTCCCATATTTTTCTAGAACAACAAAAGTTACAGTTGTTATAGAAAATACGCACCCAACGCCAACAGGAATAGCAGCCAATGTAACGGTATTACATCTAGAAGAATATATGTGGCGGCAGCACAAATATGCGAGCGTTCCGCACATATATCACGTAGGTAATAACCCTGACACGCAATATATGCTTCCTGTGCTGCTTTCAAAGCCAGGCCTTGTGGTGGTACATGACCTAAATCTTCATTATCTCATCGACCTAACTAATTTATCGCAAGGCGATAAACAAGGGTACGCATTAGCGCTTCAGAATAACTACGGTGAAGCGGGCGCTATAATTGGGCAACAGCTTTCACAGTATGGCTGGAAAGGTAAGTTTATGCCCCATGAGTTAATGATGAACGCTAGCATTATTAGTGCTGCTGAGCGTATTTTGGTGCACTCGAAATACTCAGCTGACAAGATAGCGGCGCTAGGCCACAAGCATGTAAAAATCGTACCTCATCATTTTTCACCTGCAGCTCGTCAGTATCAAGCAAAACTAAAAATGCAGTATCGCGGTGAATTGGGCTTGCCTGGCAATAAACCGGTAATCACCTCAATGGGTTTTATTGCAAAAGCAAAGCAGATTAAAGCGGTGTTGGCATCGTTATCTGAGTTAAAAAAGCAAGGCCTAGACTTCACTTACGTGCTAGCTGGGCAATGCAAACCCCATGAATATGATGTTTACCAAGATATTGCCGATAGTGGCTTATCTGACAACGTTATTGTAACTGGCTTTCTGAATGAAGATGAGTTCTTTAAATATATGCTCGCCTCTGACTTTATTGTCAATTTGCGTTACCCAACTGGTGGAGAGTCGTCCGGCACATTAACGCGCGCAATGGGTATGGGATTGTGTTGTGTTGTGGTAAACATTGGCCCTTTCAGTGAGCTACCAGACGATTGTGCGGTAAAGTTAGAGTGGGATGAGAACTTTAACTATAACCTATCACAAGAGCTTCAAAAGCTTATATCCGACAGACATTACCGCGTTCAAATTGGCAAAAATGCGCAAAAGTGGGTGGAAAGAACCCATAGTATTAACGTCACGGCACAAGCATATTTAGAAGAGGCTGCAAAGCTTCAAGACAATACTCAACTTAGTACTAGTGCATTGAATAACCAAATTTTTGAGTACTTAACAGAGCCGCAAATATTAAATTGGCAAAGCAATAATACGATAAATAACGACGCTAATAATCTTTGGTGGCAGGCTAATTTGCTTCCCACAAATGCAGCATTTGTTGCCAACATCTCAAACGATGAAGCCCATCAAAAAGAGATTTTAATGTCGCTGTTAGGATATACCCAAGGCCAAATTCACTCTGCGGGTGTCACTGATTTTGAAGAAAAATTTAATGAAAGCGTGTATTCCACTGCAGTAGTTGATGCTTGCCTATCTGACCTTGCTAATGCTCCGATGAGGTGGTTGGCTAAATTAAATAAGATTTTAGCTATTGGCGCCAAGCTTGTGCTTTCGCTACACGTGCCGCAGACACTATCTAGTGAATACGATTTGGATAGAAAGAGCATAAAACAGTTCTTAATTGCAGCAGGTTTTTCTGTTGATCAAAGCGTAGCTGGTCCACTAGATATTGATATGATTACTAATGTTTCCCCTACTTCTGAGTATTGGGTTTTTTCTGCTACAAAGCGTTCTTGGATGATTAACACTAACCCCGAAGTTTATCAGAACGGTGTAAGCGAATTAGCATGGCTCTATAGTGGGAAAGATAAAGTTAAGCAATTAGGAGAAACGGATGCATAACGAATTAAACGGCGTTCTTTCCCCTCTTGAAGTAGCGGCTGCACACCATAAAATTAATGTAGATATTCTTACTACTTCTGCGTTTCTACGCAGCTTACCTAGTATAGGTGAAGTCATATTAGATAGCATGCCGCAAAGTATCATTTCAGTGCTTGCAATGGCTGCGGGCGCAAGAATAACGCATTTGGTGAATTACGCACTTTGTCAAAAACACGGTTTAGGATATGTAGAAGCTAGCAAGGCTGCTGGTGTTCAACCTTTATCTTTTAGCGCATCTGAAAGAGACGTGTTCGTTACGCCTCGCGTAGAGGCTGGTTTCGAGCGTTTGGCAGCAAATGCAGAAAAGATAAAACTTAGAACGCCAGATAACTATTTTGATGGCAAAGCAAATGTCAGTTGGGTTTCATTAAGCGAACTAACATCTCCTTTGCTTGGAGGAATGAAAAAAGCAGTTCAAAAGCATCGCCCCTTAATTAGTGGAAAAGTGTCAAACAGTAGTGCGGTGAGTATCGTCTCATGGTGCGAAGAGCACAGTTATTTTCCGCTAACTAACCTACTTGAACCGTTGAGAAGTAGCAATGCTTCTGGTTATTGTTGGCTTGTGCCAAACGATGCACTTTTAGAGAATGTACGCAACTTGTTGGGGGCTGATTATACGGTAACAAGCCTTCCGAAATCATTATCAAAACTAGCACAACAATTTTGGCCAGATTTAATAGAAAGTAGTGACCAACTTGCCAAGCAAACTAAGGATTATGTAACCCATTCTAGGCGTTGGTATTACCTAGACAGGTTAGTCAATATTGGCATGTACCCAATTGAAACTGATGGAACGAGTTATTGGCGCTGGATTGGCAATAAAGGGGTTAGATTGTTTATACCGTTAAGAGCAATTGGGTTTTATACCGTGAAATTTAAAATATTTTCTGTTGTGGAAGGTATGGAGCGAATAGGGCTTAAGTGTTTTTTAAACGGTGTACTTAAAAAAGATGTTGATGCAAGTGCGGGAAGTGAAATTGCTATTGAACACCACACCAAAAGCGAAGGTGAGTTGGTTGAGCTTTCTATTGTACCTCAAGATTCAGTGCAAGTTTTCGACCGCGCATTAAGTGTTTCTATTTCAGATCTTGCGGTTTACTGGGAAGGGGAAACGCTGTGAGCAAAACCGTTTTAATTGTGTCACCCATTCCTTCACATCCTCAGTTTCAAGGAAATAGTGCTCGGATTTATAGACTGAGTAGAATGTTTCAACTTTGTGGCTATCAAGTTCACTTTTTATATTTCGGTATGGAAGGTTTAGGTGATAAGCAACGAAGGGATATGGAAAATCAATGGGACTATTTTCACTTCGTACAACCACAAGGACCGGCGGCTGAGCCCTCGTTTGGCGACTACTTCGATATCGACGATTGGTACGACGATAGAGTGTCTGACTACGTAGATAAACTTTGCGAGACATGGTCATTCGACGTTTGCGTGGTGAACTATGTTTGGTTCTCTAAAGTGTTAGACGCGATTCCAGAGCAAACCTATAAAGTTATCGACACGCATGATGTATTTGGTGATAGGCATATTGTCGCTAAAGAGGCTGGCTTAGAACCAGTGTGGTTCTACACTACTAAAGAGCTGGAGGCTTATGCATTGGAACGCGCCGACCTTGTGTTGGCCATTCAGGATGAAGAGCAGCAGTATTTTGAAAGCATTACCCACATCCCGGTAGCGGTTATGGGCTACTGTGTACCATTTCAACCACTAGTTGGGCAAACACGAGATAAAATAGTTATAGGCTATATAGGTTCAGGTAACCCGTTTAATGTGGAAAGTTTGCGAGTATTCCAAGATGCGGTGATGGCTAACCCAGAACTAATGCAGAAATTTAGTTTTTTGTTGGGTGGAACCGTTTGTAAAGCATTCGCTGGTATGAATGAAATATTTGATATTGTTGGATTAGTTGATGACTTGGATGAGTTTTACCGTCTAATTGATATTGCGATCAATCCTATGGTTGGTGGAACAGGACTGAAAATCAAATCCCTTGAAGCACTATCATATGGAAAAGCATTACTAGCCACAGAAGATGCGATGGTTGGAATAGACGGCTCAGATACCTTCCACAACTTTGCGTCGGTTACCGACATGGTTGAAGCACTTAACGAACTAACACTTGAGCGTACAGCAGACCTGCACCGTAATTCAATTGAAACATTTCGAAAGTATAACGAAAGATTCATTAATGAATTTAAAACGTTATTTTCGGAGTTGCCATGCAAGACTCTCTCTACTCAAAGCTATTAGAAGACTGGGCCAACGACAATGCACCTGTATTTGTAGTTGGCCCAGAAAGAAGTGGTACAAGTCTACTGTTTCAACAAGTCAGCAATCACAGTGCGTTTTGTGATTTCTCTGAAGCTACTGTTGAAACATTTTGTTTCAACAAGCCGTGGCTTTTGCTAGAAGACTCGTGCCCAGATAACTATGAAATGCGTTTGTATGTGGGGCAAAAAAATTGGGAAGCGTTTCAGAGTAAAATTCAACCCATTATTGAAGCAAATCAAAAAGCTGATGCCAGAGGCTTCCCAAAAGAATACCTTTATCAGGAAGAACGCCCTAAAATCTGGGATGCCAGGCAGTATGGGACACTGCTCAGAACTTTTTTTTATTTTGCATGGCAAAATTTAGGGAAAAAGTGCTTAGTAGAAAAAACGCCTGCACATATCAGAAGTCTGCCAGAGATTTATAATGTATTCCCTAATGCAAAGGTGCTTGTTTGTACAAGGGAGCCATCTGAGATTATCGCTTCGCACCGAAAGCGTTTCGAAAAAGAAATTTCGCTCGGTGTTGATCGAGAGTCACCCCAAATACAGTGGTTGAATAAACCACTTGAAGATTATCTTGCATACTTCCGTGAGATTGATGACATCGTACGTCATCATATAGTTCAGGGTAGAAAAATTTTAGTAGTTCCCTACTCGGAACTAACTGAGCATGCGTTGGACACAATGCAGAGCATATTTGAGTTTATCGGTGTCGAAAGCAGTGTTAATCTTGATACACAGCCACGCGAGGCTGAAGCAAGACCTAAACAACTGTGGGACCCTTTGTTAAATAAACCCCCGCAACCCAACAAAATCGATATATCTGCATACCTCAATGAAGATGAGGTAATACGTGTAAAAAAGCTTAAAGAGTATCTGCATGATACTTGGTGTTGATTAAATGGAAGTGTAAATGCTGTCTTATCTAAAAAAAGTACTGGGGCTTTCCTCTATAAACGTTAAAACGGAAAGTAACGAAAACGACGTTGTTTCTCCCAAGCTTAAAGAGAACCTATCAACATCCAAAGCAGATACTCAAAGCAGTAAATCTATAATTAAGAAGAAGTACAGCGTTTATGGCAATTGCCAAGCGAATCCTCTGGGCAATATTTTGCAAACTAACGCTGAATTTGCAGATAATTGGGAGTTTGTGCCTTTTCCTAAGCCCTCTTTTGAGTTGCGACAGGGAGATTGGAGTGATATTGAAAACTTACTTGGTGAATTAGATTTGCTTATTACGCAAAATGTCGGCGACAGCCATGGTATTTTTTCATCCTCTAATTTAGCTAATCACTTAAAAGCAGGTGGTACTGTTGTAAGGATACCCAACGCATATTTCTCTGGTTACATGCCTGAAGTCGTTTATTTTCGCGCTGGAGAGCCCCATGTTACTAAATTTTGTGACTACCACGATGCAAATTTCTTAGCCTTTTTCATGGAAGATCCTGTCAATGCTGTGCAAAGAGCCGTGGATGCGGCAACCAATAAGTCGCAATATACGGAAGAGTTTGTGCTTGCAAATGCCAAAGCGAGCATTGATGAGTTAAGAAGGCGAGAAGAAGAATGCGATGTAATCGTTAGTGACTATATCGAAAAAAACTGGCGTAACGACATTCTGTTCTACTCGATGAACCACCCTAAACGCGCGGTATTGAGTCACGTAGCCTCTAATATATTAAAGCACATAGGTCAGCAGTCAGTCGACTTGAAAGGTAATTATGAACACCTTGATAACACAAGGCTTCCTGTCTATGAAAGTGTAAGAGCTGTTTTGAGTGATAAGATTGATTGGCAACTATCGGTGAGCAGACAAGAATTAGAACTCGAAGACTATTATGTAGGGCATGCAAGGGTATTACGAGCTCTTGAGCCTAACTTCTTGAGAGAAGCTTATGACAAGTTTAAACGAGTACATGAGAAGTAGAAAATAGCTTAATTATTGGAGTAAATAGTAGTGAGCCAGGACCGGTACCCAAAGAAAATAAGAGTGTCTGAAGAAGGTACGCCTAGTACATATAACTTCATGAGTGAAACTTTTTCAAGTAATCAACATTTTAACTATGCAGAGTTTGGATTCCATAATGCCGATACTGCGCGAAATATATGTGAACGGTTTCCTAATGCTACATTGTTCCTTTTCGATTTTGATGAAAAGTGTACTGCAGCTAAAGAAAAACTAAAGGCTTTTCCCAATCGTATCCATTTTTTTGGTAACACTCAAAAATTCAATGATTCATACAACTGGTCATTGATGAAGTCGATGACAGAAAATAATCATCAACGTCTTTTTGACTATTGCTTTCTTGACGGTGCACATACGTTTGCAGTAGACGCTTTAACGTTTTTTTTATGCGACAAAATGGTAAAAGCTGGAGGTTACTTGGATTTTGACGAATATCATTGGCGTTTGAGAGGTTCAAGTTTAGACCCTGAGAATATACCAGTAATTGCCGAGCAATATACCGACGAACAGATTGATGACAAGCAAGTCGCGCGCATAGTTGACGGTCTTGTGAGACCAGACCCTTCGTACGAGGAGATTGTTCAGAACAAGGTTTTTCTCAAGTTGATTGTTTAAGTTCGGTCGAGTACGACTTTGTAGTCACTTGAAGCCCGAAGTGTTACACTTCCATTACAGTAATATGTGAAATACCTGTTCGCAGGAATACTATTTTGAGGATGTGATGGAAGCAGTTAACGGTCAGTCGGTTACGCTAGATGACTTTTTCAGCCGTGTGATACTTGGCAATGGATATGTTTCAAGCTACTACCGTATGTTTAAAGTGTTTAAAGAGGTACTTGATAGACATGGTATAGAATTCTTTATGCATTCGGGCACTATGCTTGGGGCTGTTCGTCATAGAGGTCTTATACCTTGGGATGACGATATAGATGTCATGATCGAAGAGTTTTTCGAAGAAAAACTAGCGCATGTAGCGCCTGAGCTTGAGAGTTTAGGTGTGCACTTGAAAGAACGTGACATGCCGGGCTTGTTCCAATTTTACTGCACCAACCAAACATCGTCAGAAATATGCCAGCAAGATATTTATCTGCAAATCGATGTGTTTGTAGGTAAACGTGAGACGGTAGAAGGTAAAACAGTACTTCACTATAAAACTAAGTATTTCAGAGATTGCTTTCCCAAACGTTATATCGAGTTAGATGGTCTATATCCTCTCAAAGACTATGAATTTGGTCCATTTACAGCGAAGGGCATAAGAGATTATTCGGGGTACTTCTCCCGAAGCGGTTTCCGAACAGATGAAGCCATCGTTATGCGTCACATGAACTTCGAGCATTTTCTTCCTGAAATAGAGCAGCTCAAGCAGCAAGGCGTATACCCTATTCGAGACGAAAAGTATTTACGCTATCGTCATGAAATTAAAATGGAAGATTTGGCGACCCCATCGCCAAAAGTGGGTAAAACCGTTCTTACATACGGCACTTTTGACCTGTTCCATGTTGGCCATGTTAACTTGCTTCGTAGATTAAGAGCATTAGGTGACAGGCTTGTTGTAGGGCTGTCTACCGATGAGTTCAACGCAATGAAGGGTAAAAAGTCTTTCTATTCGTATGAAGAAAGAAGAAACATCCTTCTTGCATCACAATATGTTGATGAAGTTATTCCCGAAAATACTTGGGAGCAGAAAGCGGAAGACGTGAAGAAATACAATATTGATATATTTGGTATGGGTAACGATTGGGAAGGCAAATTTGACGAGCTGAAAGAGCTTTGCGAAGTCGTGTACCTTGATAGAACTAAAGATATTTCTACTACAGAAGTTAAGCAGTCTTTATCTGGTTTAAGCGTAGAGAAAATAAAAGAACTAGAAGAGTCTTTGCATTCTACGCTTGATATTGTGCTTCACCTTGCATCTTCTGTAGGTGCACGTAAGTAGTAATCGATCGCGGCGAGTGGTTCAAATCTTGCCGCAAGTCACTTCAATTTCATAAAATATTCAAAGAATAACCAATTTAATTAAGTTAGTCTGCGACATTCCTCAATGGATTTGAATTCATAGAAGTCATGCATGAATAAAGTATTTATACATATTGGGCCGCCTAAGTCCGGAACATCAGCTATTCAAAAGTGGTTGAGTGACAACAGGGATTATTTAGCGAGCAAAGGTGTTTTTTACCCGGAGCATGAGTTAGACGAGAATGGTGTTAGTTCAGGTAATCTTCTCTCTTTGTTTTCACAAGATGGCGAAGATTTTATACTTGACGATGCGAAAGTATCGTCGCTTTTGGAAGAGTTTGAATCTTCGAAAAATGATGTGTTGATACTTTCTTCTGAATTCTTCTTCAAGAGAATGGAGCAGTTAGCACAGGCTATTCCTGAAGCAATGTTTATAGGCTATCTTCGTTTTCCTCTAGAAGTTGCCGAATCTTCTTATAATCAAGGGGTTAAGAGGCATGGGCAAGTACATGCTTTTGGATTGCCCGCTACGCCACGGGCTTATCAGCTGGAAATACTCGATCGGCTCATAAAGAAAATAGGGCGAGAAAGATTTATCTTGCGCCCTTATAGCAAACAGTGTTTTAAAAACGGAAATCTAGTTGAAGATTTTTTATCAAAAGTCGGTATAGAGCCTATTAATTTAGATAGCCCATTAGTTAATACTTCATATACCCTCGAAGGGCTAGAATTTAAACGGTGGTTTAACCAACTTAACCTTGACTCCTTACAATATGATATGGATCTTTATTTACAAAGAGCTAGTGAGGGTACTTCAGTTTATTCATTTATTCCGCCAGCGATATATGAAAAATTTAAGCTTGCTTTTGTAGAACAGATTGAAACGTTTTGTAACGAGCATAAAGTTGAGCAAAGAGATGTATTTGTAGAGCTTTGCAAAGAACTTAAACAGAAGAGCAAATACAAGCAGTATATTGATAGCGCTGAGTTTGAAAGAATTTTCAAAGAGTTTATTTGCCAGCCAGGTGTTTTAAAAAAGGTGGTGGCTGCTTACGAGAGCCAATGGCGCTATCAGTCGATACCAAAATCTCCAGAAAGAATGGAGATTGTCAAACAGAACTTACCTTTAAAAGAAAGAATGGCATATAAGTTACGAATGTTTGCCAATAGTTTTCGCTAACGAGTTCTTGAGAATATGGACGTATTCAATCATTACCTCCCTTGGACCCGCAAACGCATATCTGCTTTGTCTGAAACTGTTTGGCAGCAGCTATTTTCACCGAGTGAGAATGTTATTCAGGATCAAACAGTCCTAATAACTAACTTAATGGTTTTGCTTTATCAAAAAATTACTGGCGAGAAAGATCTATCTACTTTTAAGAAAAGAGCAAATCTTGTTCTTTGGTATGAAGTTTATGGAAAGAGCATCTTCAACATACAGGAATTAGAGGCCAAGCTAGACCACCATACCGAAAAGTCGATTGAACCGTTGAAAAGTAAAGGAATTAACCTGATTGGTTATAGCAGGGGACGTCTCGGTTTAGGAGAAGATCTACGTGCCTACGCCGAATTATTAAAGCATAAAGGAATTGCCTTTTCGATAGTCCATATCGGCCATCCAACGGAAGACCCCTCGACTTATTCAAGTCCTCTTGAAAATGGTGTGTTTTTTGACAGATCCATTTTTTTCATTAACGCTATCGAAGCGGCGAAGCTATTAAATATTGTTGACGATTTGTCCGCAGCTTTCGGATATACGACAATCATTCCTCCTTGGGAGCTTGAATCTGCCCCTGAAGAATGGGCTGCAACGTTGAGCAGCTTTGACGAAGTGTGGGGTATTTCTAATTTCACGACCAAAGCATTATCTAGAGTTCACTCATCTGTTAAATACAGTGCGCCCGTTGTACTTCCTTTGCATAAACAAAAGACAGGAATAAGGAGCCCAGAATCACCATTTCGCTTCCTTTTTATTTTTGATGCGGGTTCATATATTGAAAGAAAAAATCCACTCGCCGTTGTTCATGCATTTCAGCTTGCGTTCGCAATGGGTGAAAATGTTGAATTAGTATTAAAGGTTTCTAATAGCAATAATTCTGAGCATTGGCAGAACGTTAAATTAAAAGCACTATCTGATTCCCGGATTAAAATTATAGATAAGCTAATGACTTCGTCCGAGCTAGACCTATTGTGGAACTCTGCCAATTGTTATGTATCTTTACATAGAAGCGAGGGGTTTGGTCGAACCATAGCAGAGGCTTTGGTGAGAAAACTACCTGTAGTTGCGACAGCATACTCTGGAAGTAATGATCTATTTGCTGATGATTATCCTTTTCTTGTAAAGTTTGATTTAGTAAAAATAAATAAGGGCGAATACCCCAGTTCTACAGATGCGGTGTGGGCAGAACCCATTACTTGCTCAGCATCTGCAAACATGCGTTATGTCTTTGAGCACTTTGATACAGAAGAGGTAACGATATGGCGAGAAAGCGGGGCAGAACATGTCCAACAAAACTTTATGCTGCAAAGTAAAGATAGACCTCTTGATGGATGGAATGTATGAGAAAAGGAATAATACTTGCTGGTGGTTCTGGCACACGGCTACACCCATTAACTAAAGTGGTGAGTAAGCAGCTTATGCCTGTCTACGACAAGCCGATGATTTTTTATCCGCTAACAACGTTAATGATGTCAGGTATTCGTGATGTACTCATTATCACCACGCCTGATGAGCAGCAGCGGTTCATCGACCTTATCGGTGATGGTTCTGCTTTAGGAATGAATATTCAATACGCGGTTCAGCCTTCACCCGATGGTTTGGCACAAGCCTTTCTTATCGGCGAAAAGTTTATTGGAAATGGTAGCTGCTCACTTGTTCTTGGCGACAACATCTATTACGGCCATGATTTAAAGCTGTCTTTGCAAAACGCATTTAAACAAGAACAGGGGGCTACGGTTTTTGGCTATCACGTTAACGACCCTGAGCGCTACGGCGTGGTAGAGTTTGATGATGACTGGAATGCACTTTCAATAGAAGAAAAGCCCGCTGTTCCCAAATCAAACTATGCCGTAACCGGTCTTTACTACTACGACAACCGCGTAGTGGATTTTGCTAAAGAAGTGAAGCCATCACCCCGTGGTGAACTTGAAATTACCGATTTGAACAACTTATATCTTCAAGATGGCAGTTTGAAAGTAGAACTAATGGGCCGAGGCTCTGCGTGGCTTGATACTGGTACACTAGACTCACTTCTTGATGCTGCAAACTTTGTGGCTGCTATCGAAAAACGCCAAGGGTTGAAAGTATGCTGCCCAGAAGAGGTGGCTTATAGAATGGGCTATATCAACGCTGAGCAACTTGAAAAGTTAGCGGCACCACTCAAGAAAAGTGGCTATGGTGATTACCTCTTAAAAGTTCTCAAAGACAGAGTGAAAGTTTAACCTATATTCAAGTTAAAGAAGGTGGCATTGCCACCTTTCTTCTTCTATTCATTTGCACATTTGTACGGAAAGTAAATGCAAGTAATTAAAACAGACATACCTGACGTTAAAATCATCGAACCAAAAGTATTTGGCGATGAGCGAGGTTTTTTTCTAGAAACCTTTCGCACCGACTGGTTCAAGAAAGAGTGCGCAGATGTAGATTTTGTTCAGGATAACCATTCTAAATCTAGTCAAGGTATCCTTCGCGGCCTTCATTATCAAATGGAGCAAACCCAAGGCAAATTAGTACGTGTAGTTAGCGGTGAAGTATACGATGTAGCGGTAGATATGCGTAAAGACTCACCTACATACGGTAAGTGGGTTGGGGTAACGTTATCAGCAGAGAACAAACGTCAGTTATGGGTGCCTGCGGGTTTTGCTCACGGCTTTTACGTAACCAGTGATTCTGCTGAGTTCGTGTATAAGTGCACAGATTATTATCACCCGGAATCTGAAATATCAGTTAAGTACGACGACCCTACGTTGAATATCGACTGGCCTTTAGTAAATGGCGAGAAGCCGTCTTTATCAGGTAAAGATGAAGCAGGTTTGGCATTTGTTGACGCACCTACGTTTTAACTATTGTGGCTTAAAGGAATAACAATGAAAATTGTAGTTATTGGAAATGCTGGGCAGTTGTCTTACGAATTGGTACGTATTTTAGGGGAAGATACTATTTGTCTTGGGCCGGAAGATACAGATATCACTAAATTTGATGTTCTGTCAGAAACGCTGTCTCAATTAGCGCCTGATGTCATCATCAATGCAGCCGCCTACACTGCCGTGGATAAAGCAGAAGAAGAACAAGAGTTGTGCCATGCAATTAACGCTACAGCAGTAGCAAACTTAGCTAAGTACTGCGAACAAGCCGGTGCATTTTTAGTGCATGTATCTACCGACTACGTATTTAATGGGCATAAAGGCTCGCCGTATCTGCCTAACGACCCTATAGAACCTCAAGGGGCTTATGGCAAAACAAAAGCAGATGGGGAAAAGGCGTTACTTGATATATTGCCTGAAGCAAGTTGCTTGATCCGCACAGCATGGGTGTATTCCGCCCATGGCAATAATTTTGTAAAAACCATGCTTAAGTTAATGGCAGATAAGCCGCAGCTTACGGTGATAGACGACCAAATAGGCACGCCTACATGGGCTAAAGGGTTAGCGGATGCTTGCGTTAGTGCTGCTAAAAACAAAACAGTAGGTGTGTATCACTGGACTGACGAAGGCGTGGCTAGTTGGTATGACTTTGCACTAGCAATTCAAGAGCTGGGGCTTGAAAAAGGATTTTTAGAAAATGCAATTCCTGTATTTCCTATACCAAGTAGCCAATACCCTACGCCAGCTAAACGCCCCCACTATAGCGTGTTGGACAAGCAAAGCGCGCGGGAAGCGTTTGCAACATGTAATCCAACCCATTGGCGCAAGCAGTTGTCGTCTATGATGGACGAGCTTAAAGCGGCACAATAAACCGCAACACAATCCAAGTTTGGTAAATAAAACATGAGTAAAACGATTTTAGTAACAGGTGGCGCGGGTTTCATTGGATCTGCTGTAGTTCGCCATCTCATAAACGATACTAACCACTCAGTGGTTAATTTGGATAAGCTGACCTACGCGGGTAATTTAGAGTCATTAACACCCATAGCAGACAGCGAACGCTATAGCTTTGAACAAGTTGATATCTGTGATGCCGAAGAAGTAAATCGCGTGTTCAATACGCATCAGCCAGATATCATCATGCACTTAGCTGCAGAATCTCACGTAGACCGTTCTATCGATGGCCCGGGCGAGTTTATTCAAACTAACGTTGTAGGTACGTACACTTTGCTTGAACAAGCAAGAGCGTATTGGTCAGCACTTGAGGGCGATAAAAAAGCAGGGTTTAAGTTCCATCATATTTCTACCGATGAAGTATACGGCGACCTTCCTCACCCAGATGAAGTTGAGCCAAGCACAGAGCTTCCGTTATTTACGGAAACTACTCCGTATTCACCAAGTTCACCTTATTCAGCAAGTAAAGCGAGCTCTGATCAGCTAGTGCGTTCGTGGCTTCGTACATACAAGCTACCAACCCTTGTAACTAACTGCTCAAATAATTACGGCCCTTACCACTTCCCGGAAAAGCTTATTCCGTTGGTAATTTTAAATGCGTTAGCTGGTAAGCCATTGCCAGTATATGGTAAGGGTAACCAAATTCGTGATTGGTTGTATGTAGAAGACCACGCGCGAGCATTGGTAGTGGTTGCGCTTAATGGCAGAATCGGTGAAACCTACAATATTGGCGGCCACAACGAAAAGCAGAACATTGAAGTGGTGCAAACTATCTGTTCAATTCTAGATGAAGTTAAGCCAAAAGATAGCAAATACGCTGAGCAAATTACTTACGTTCAAGACCGCCCAGGACACGACATGCGCTACGCTATTGATGCAAGCAAAATTGAACGTGAACTTGGCTGGAAGCCGCAAGAAACCTTTGAAAGCGGCATTCGTAAAACCGTAGAATGGTATTTAGCAAACGAGAGCTGGTGGAAAGCAGTTCTTGATGGAAGTTATCAAGGTGAGCGCTTAGGTACCGGAAGCTAATACTCGTCACTTTAAAACGTGATATTATATATAAGCCGCATACAACTGCGGCTTTTTTAGTTGGCGTTGGGTAATGCTGTTAGGGATTGAATTAGTTGTATGAAGAAGTTCGCAATGTTGACCGTGAAAGGTGCTGTTGGTTTAGTGCCTAAATCGGTAAGAAACAAGCTTAAAAATAATCATAAACTTACCGAGTTTTATAGCCGTTCTTTACAGCGTTCGGGTCTATTTTATGGTTTCCCTTCTGAAAAAAAGCGCATGGCGCTATATAAAGACTACTTGCAGCATCAAAGCAAAACATTAGTTGGTAAAACAGCAAACCATAAAGCCAATTTAAAATTTACATTCATTATCCTCGGTCATCAGAATTTATCTATTTCCCTCGAAAGTTTGAGAGAAGCTGGAGGTGGTGAACTTGATATTAGAGTTGTTACCGAGAAGACACTGGGAGCAGAAGTTTCTCAATTTTTAACTCTTACAGATGCTTTAAGTGATGTAGATAATAACAAGGAACTGTTTTTCTTAAATAGTGGTGACATTATTACTGATGAGGCGCTGAAGGTGTTTTCAATAAGTGACAGCGAAGCTGACATAACTTACTGCGACACAGACAGAGTTGATCTAAAAAAGCGTAGAGTTTCTCCCTATTTTCTACCAGATTGGAATCCTGAACTGCAATATTCCACTGGATATGTTTTTACAGGTGTTAAATGCAAAGCCAAATTGGTTGCGCTAAATACCATTAAATCAAAGACAATAGCAGGATTAGTGACTGAGTTGTGGCTTAAGCATCCTGAATTGTTAATTAAACACTTGCCATTTACGCTGTTAAATAGGACTACAAATAAAGCTGTAGTAGATAAAGGCCTTCAAGATATAAGAGAGAGGTTGTCAGATTCTACTTCAGCAGTAGCGTCATTTAACGCTGAACTTGGCGTAAACCATTTACAATGGCCAATAGATTCTGAACCCTTAGTCTCTCTCATTATCCCTACTAAAAATGCGAAGAACTTAGTTAAAGCTTGCATTGAGTCGATTCTGGATAAAACTACATATCAAAATTTTGAAATATTATTGATTGATAATGGCTCGGATGAAAAGGAGAGTATCGATTACTTCAACGAGCTTAACAAACACCCTAAAATTAACGTATTGAGTTACCCAGGTGAATTTAATTATTCTGCTATTAATAATTTTGGCGTGCAACATGCTTCTAGTGAAAGCACGATAATAGGGCTTATCAATAATGATATTGAAGTAATTGATCCCAACTGGCTCACAGCTATGGTAGGGCACGCTAGCCGTAAAGATATCGGTTGTGTTGGCGCCAAATTGTTATATTCAGATGGAAGAATTCAACATGCTGGTGTAGTGATGGGGTACGGTGGTGGTGCAGGTCATGCACACAAATACTTCCCTCGTTATCATCCAGGATACATTAAGCGATTAATTGCCACACAGAATTACTCTGCTGTAACAGCAGCTTGCTTGCTAGTCAAAAGGTCTTTATTTACGAAGGTAGGCGGCTTGAATGAAAAGGATTTAACTGTTGCATTCAATGACGTTGATTTTTGTTTAAAAGTTCAAGAAACGGGCGTAAGAAATGTTTATTGTGCAGAGGCAGAGTTATATCATCACGAGTCGGTGAGCAGAGGGACAGATCACGCGCCAGAAAAAGCTGCAAGGTTTAATCGAGAGCTTCAATATTTAAAAACGAGATGGGGCAATTATATTGACCATGACCCTGCATACAGCCCTAACCTTACACTTATGCGCGAAAACTTTTCAGTCAAAACAAAAGAAGAGTTTTCTAAGTAAAATTAAATACAACTAGTTTTAGAATTGGAATTTATTATTAAAATGGAATCGTCAATGAGCAATTACAAAATAGCTGTAGCAGGTACGGGGTACGTAGGTTTGTCTAATGCGGTGCTACTTGCGCAGCACAATGAAGTGAAAGCAGTCGACTTGGTTCCTGAAAAAGTCGAGATGCTGAATAACAAAACGTCTCCAATTGAAGACAAAGAAATTTCAGAATACCTAACAACAAAAGAGCTTAACCTTGTAGCCACGTTAGATGCGCAAGTTGCTTATAAAGATGCTGACTACGTTGTCATTGCAACGCCAACCGATTACGACCCTCAAACTAACTACTTTAACACCGGTAGTGTAGAGGCAGTTATCAAAACTGTGATGGAAATTAATCCTGATGCTGTAATGATTGTAAAATCGACTGTACCGGTAGGCTTTACAAAAGATGCAAAAGCTCGTTTTGGTTCTGACAATATTATCTTTTCGCCTGAATTTTTGCGTGAAGGGAAAGCACTTTACGACAACCTTTACCCAAGCCGTATTATCGTAGGTGAGCGTAGTGAGCGCGCGGAGGTTTTCGCAAAGCTGCTTCAGCAAGGTGCAATAAAAGAGAACATCGATGTTTTATTCACCGACAGTACTGAGGCAGAAGCCATCAAACTTTTCGCTAACACGTACTTGGCAATGCGCGTTGCGTACTTTAACGAACTAGATAGCTATGCAGAGCGTAATGGCCTAGACACCAAGCAGATCATTGAAGGTGTGGGCTTAGACCCGCGTATTGGTAATCACTACAACAATCCAAGCTTCGGTTACGGTGGTTATTGCTTACCAAAAGATACCAAACAGTTACTAGCTAACTACAGCGAAGTGCCTAATAATATGATTCAGGCCATTGTAGATGCTAACCGTACGCGTAAAGATTTTATCGCCGATTCAATTGTAAGCCGTGGCCCCAAGATTGTTGGTATCTATCGCCTTATCATGAAGTCTGGTTCTGATAACTTCCGTGCAAGTGCTATTCAAGGCATTATGAAACGTATTAAAGCGAAAGGTATTGAAGTTGTAGTCTACGAACCAGTGCTTAAGGAAGACGAGTTTTTCCGCTCTCGTGTGGTAAATGACTTGGAGGAGTTTAAGAAAATCTCTGACGTAATCGTAGCAAACCGTGTAACGGGCGATATCGAAGACGTACTAGATAAAGTATACAGCCGCGACCTGTTCAACGCGGACTAATAAAATAATTGAGATTGCGAAAAGCATCAGTCTTTTCGCAATCCTCCTCACAAAAAAACTTCCCAAATCCCAAAATCCAAAATAGAATCCGCACCAATTCAACCCCTGCCATTAAGCCTCAAGCTTACGCACACCCGGCGGGGAAGAAGCATGCTTTAAAATATTGGGGTCAGAGTCTGAGGTATCCCCACAAATAATATAACGATATCAGCGAGATAAAAAAGATAGGAACATTCATGACGTTTGGTGATCAGATCAATCGCCAAAAATCACTGAGGCCAAACAGCCATG
>NZ_JAKREY010000026.1:0-41702 GCF_022348265.1 Alteromonas sp. Cnat3-28 | reverse complement strand
GCATTCATGGCTGTTTGGCCTCAGTGAAGTTTGGCGATTGATCTGATCACCAAACGTCATGAATGTTCCTATCTTTTTTTATCTCACTGATATCGTTATTTTATTTGTGGGGATACCTCAGGGTCAGAGTACATTTTGACCTCATTAAAAATGTGAAAGCTACCAACCTACCCCCTTTCTAGGGGCGTTCACATTGGTATTACACGAAAATTAAGGTAGAATTTCGCCCAAATTTTTTGTGTCGCTTAGCCTACCGTTATTTTGGGCAGTGTTTCGCTTGGCAATTTTTAGCACCGTCGCGTTCGACCATTTATTGAAACGTCGAGTTCGGCAATGCTACCAAGTAAGGCAGAGCGATGCGCCTGATGAACGGTCAGGCAACAGGTAGCCCGATAAAACCCAACGCAGCATTTCAAATTGCGAGAAAGAGAATTTTAAGATGGGAAGAGCATTCGAAGTTCGTAAAAACGCCATGGCAAAAACTGCCGGCCAAAAAACTAAAGTTTATTCTAAATACGGTAAAGAAATTTACGTATGTGCGAAAAATGGTGGTGCCGATCCAGACACCAACCTTTCACTTCGCCGCCTAATGGAAAAGGCGAAGAAAGACCAAGTACCAAGCCACGTTATTGAAAAAGCGATTGATAAAGCCGCTGGTGGCGCTGGCGAAGATTTCCAGCCTATGCGTTATGAAGGTTTTGGCCCAGGTAACTGCATGGTCATTGTTGACTGTTTGTCTGACAATGCAAACCGCACCATCACTGAAGTACGTAACTGCTTTACTAAAACCAACGCGAAACTTGGTGCACAGGGTGCGGTATCGCATATGTTCGACCACCAAGCGGTATTCCAGTTTGAAGGTGATGACGAAGACGCTATCCTAGAAGTGCTAATGGAAGCCGACGTAGACGTAACTGATGTTGAAGTTGAAGACGGTAAAGTTACAGTTTACGCGCCACACACTGAATTCTATCAAGTAAAAACAGCGCTAACGGAAGCCTACCCAGACATTAGCTTTATTGCAGAAGAAATGAGCTGGATGCCTCAGACCGAAACTGAGATAAGCGAAGAAGACATGCCGATGTTTGAAAAATTCATGGACATGCTTAACGACTGTGATGACGTGCAAGACGTTTACCACAACGCGATTACGCCTAACTAAGCTTCAGCTAATTTAGATTGATATAAAAACCCTCGCTAAGACGAGGGTTTTTTATTGTTGTATCTATAAAAAGAACTAGAACGTTAACGTACCTGCTTTATTCAACGTGTACAGGACAGATAAATACACGCTTCCCTACAGGTATACCGTTTCGTACTTGATTGGCGCTAGCAGCTTGAGAATACGATTTTCTTGTTGATAGGTTAGCCCCACATCGCGCATCGCGCCTTGGACATACTCCACCAATATGTAAAATTCACGCTCCTTAATATTGAGGCCCGTGTGAGACTCCAACATTGTTTTTCCATCATATTCGCAAGGCCCACCAATAAGCTCGCATGTTTGCAATACAAGTTGATCTCTTAAATGTTTTTTGGGAACACCTTTGAAGTAATGACCAATTACGGGGTCAGTGTAAATTCGCGTAATCGCTACGCCGTATATGGTATTGAGCGTTTTATGGCCTCCAATTTCTTCATAAAGGCTTTGTTCAGGAGCGCTGGCGCATGCGGTTATCAATACGCTTAACGCAGCAATTACCATCAACCGGAAGCAGTGTCTGATCATTTCGTTCCCCTATCAAAAAGTGCTGTTTACCGTTAGATAAAATCCTGAAGAACTTTCTTGCAAAGGTAAATTACCCAAATCCACATAGGCAGCGGTAATCGAAATAGATTTATTTGGGAAGTAGGCAATAAATGCATCAACAACGGTGTCTTCTTCAGCTAAGCCTCCTAATCGATTGGTTTGCGTTCTAAACTCTGTGCCAATTGCTGTGGTAGGGCTAATTAATACCGCTAAAGAGCCCTCCCATTCGAGCTTAGCGCTATCGTTGTTTTCAGAACCAAACCCAAGTAAGCCAAACACATTCGCCTTTGTATATCGCGCGGTAAGATTGGTGAGTAAATTATAACCTGATGGAGTGCCTAACCACAGTTTCGTGGCTGAAAGGTAAACGTCGGTACCACTGTCGTCTTTCGCACCTAGCAGCATTGGTACGCCTACGCCGGGCAAGGGGGTCGTACCGTCGGGTAGCGAAAGAGAGCTGTCGTAGTCTCTGTTTTTCTTGTATTGTGCGCCGATGGATACTTGGGGTATCCATGAGTTTTGAGTAAAGACGCCATCGCCAAGAACCTTAACTTTTGCACCGATTATATCTTGCTCAATGGTGGTGCTGTTGGCGTTTGTAATAGCACCTTCTGTGAGTAACGCGAAAACGTTGCTTGTTAACCCTGAAGCAATATCGAGGCGCTGTCGCTGCACGCTAAGCTCTATACGGTCAAACAAACTAACACTTGCCCCTGCTGTTGTAAGGGAATAATCGCTTAGGCTTAAGTACTGAATATTTGCCGAATAACTGACCTCTTCTTTACTCGCGTATCCGCCAATAAATGCCCAAGGCGTAATGCCGCCACCCGCAGTGCCCTCGAAACCTGTAATACCACCAGATGCAATTAAGCGAGATCCACTGTCTGCGAGTACGGGAGAAGATGCGAGAAAAAGAGGGAGGAGCAAATGCCTAATCATAAGGTAAACCTAATGTTTTTAAATGGTTTTTTGTAATTCTATTTATCAGCATAGCGCTTAACCCATGAATTGTGAAATGCACGCTGCTGGCGGTATTAACTATTATCGAATTTTTATTATCAAAAAATATTTGAAACTGATTCGTTTTTTATGGGGCTTATCATTGAAAAGCTGAATCTATACCATACACGCCATATTCATTGAGTACTTTAATTTTCTGTTCGCAGCATTCATGCGTGAACAACAAATAGCAGACGTATTGAGGAGTTAGTTGTGTCTCATCCAATTATTGAAGATTTAAATAAGCGTTACACGGTTAAACAGTACGATGCGAGTAAACGCATTTCAGCTGATGATCTGGCGACAATTCTTGAGGCGTTGAGACTATCTGCGTCTTCAATCAACTCTCAGCCATGGAAATTTATGGTTGTTGAAAGTGATGAAGCCAAGCAGCGTTTACACGATAGCTTTGCCAACAAGCATCAGTTCAATCAGCATCACGCAAAAGAAGCATCGCATACCATTCTGTTTGCCTATGATCCTACATTTACAAAAGAGAAATTTGTAAAGCGTGTCGATGCAGAAGTAGCGTCTGGTCATCTACCCGAAGATATGCGTGAAAACTTCATGGGCGCTTACGCATTTGCGGAAGCGAACACCGATGAAAACGGTAACAACGCGGCTTGGACCAAAGCGCAAGTTTATCTAGCATTAGGCAATGTTCTTCACACGCTGGCGCGTTTAGGCATAGCGTCTACGCCGATGGAAGGTGTTGACGCCGAATTGCTTGGCGAACAGTTTAAAGATGAGCTAGAGGGCCACGTTTGCGAAGTGGCACTTGCCATGGGCTACCCAGATACAGAACAAGATTGGAACCATGGTTTACCGAAAGCGCGCCTTGCAAAAGAAGATGTGATCGCGGTTGTGTAATACCTGACAACACAAGCTTGCTATGAATATAACAAAGCCCGCTTAGTGCGGGCTTTGTTTTGCTTTCTTACTTTTGTGTTCTGGCTTCCATTTCCTGTGTTCACTTATAACTTCTTTTACTTTGCGCACCGACAGACGCGGAAAAACGCGCACTAATGTAAGAAGTATTGCTCTGCGAGTTGTTGATGAATGTCGGCAAAATCAATTTGAAGCTCGTCGATATAGTTGTGCAGCGCTCGTCCTCGAAGTGTCGCAACAGGCTGCTTTTCTAAATCACTAATACTGTGGTCAATTCGCTCTATCATCGCTTCATTGTCGGGCAAGTTGAGGAACAAACTCTTTAGTTTGTTCAAGCAGAACAACACACTTCGCGGAAACTCCTTGCTATGTAGCATAAATAACAACACATCGCCCGGACGTATGCGAACGCCCATTTTCTGGCGATACATTTGGTAGCCGCTCAGGCTTCTAAGTACACTCATCCATAAGATGTTTTCGAATGGCAGGTCACTCATGTCTTCGGTAAGGGTCGATGAGCGAACGTCAATTATCCTTGATGTCATATCAGCCCGTTCCAATGCCGCACCAAAGCGCCAGAAGAAATAGCCTTCGTCGTGGCTCATGCTGGCATCCATGGTTCCAAACATTAGTAAACACTGATTGATTACCTGTTTTAAACTTGCAAAGCGCCCGCGTTTACTTAGAAAGCTTGTACTGTTCTCTTTTACCGATAAGTGAAGTGCGTTCAGCGTTTCCCACACTTCTCTTGGAATAACGTCTCTGATTGTGCGCG
Source organism: Alteromonas sp. Cnat3-28 (assembly GCF_022348265.1). Classification (NCBI taxonomy): domain Bacteria; kingdom Pseudomonadati; phylum Pseudomonadota; class Gammaproteobacteria; order Alteromonadales; family Alteromonadaceae; genus Alteromonas; species Alteromonas sp. Cnat3-28. The sequence goes on along the minus strand of NZ_JAKREY010000026.1, from coordinate 37,290 downwards.
CATTATCTCTTGCGTATTGAAGGGAATTCAATATGGAAGACGGATTGCGTGTGTCTACCGTCAGGAACTTAACGACATTCTTCTCGCTGTATTCATTATAAATGGCTTCAAATGGCTCGCGATTTCCTGTTATGTCTAGCAATGGCTCCCAGCCTGGCGAAAACCCTTTGGGTAAGTCCATCAGCAGGAGGTTGTTAACATTGATCAAGCGGGCGAGATTTTCAGCCCTTTCAACGTAGCGCGCCGTCCAATAAAGCGTTTCAGCAACTCGTGATAACATGTCAGTCCCTCCTAATCCACAATCCAAGTATCTTTACTACCACCGCCTTGTGATGAATTGACCACGAGGGAACCTTTAACAAGGGCAACCCTAGTGAGGCCTCCCGTTGTAACATAGGTGTGAGTACCTGACGAAAGGATGAAAGGGCGAAGATCCACATGTCGCCCTTCAATTGTAGAACCGTCAATAGTAGGGACGGTAGACAAATTCAATGTAGGCTGTGCTATCCAGTTTCTGGGGTCAGCCTTTATTTGAGCAAGGGTTTCTTGCTGCTGCTTTTTGGTTGATTTCGGTCCAATCAGCAAGCCGTAGCCTCCCGATTCATTGGCAGGCTTTATTACAAGTTTGTCGATATTGGCTTCAACGTATTTGAAGTCTTCTGGCTCGTAACAACGGTAGGTTTCTACGTTAGGCAGCTTAATCTCTTCATCCAAATAATAGCGAATCATGTCAGGTACATAGGTGTACACCACTTTATCGTCTGCCACGCCAGCCCCCGGCGCGTTGATCAGCGTTACCTTGCCTTTACTCCACGCTCGCATTAGCCCGGGAACGCCCAGCATCGAATCAGGGTTAAACGCTTCTGGGTCTAAAAACATATCGTCAATACGGCGGTAGATAACGTCCACTCTGCGTAGGCCTTTAATCGTCTTCATATATACGCAGTCGTCTTTTTCTACGGTTAGATCTCGACCTTCTACTAGCTCACACCCCATTTCCTGAGCAAGATAGCAGTGTTCAAAGTAGGCAGAGTTGTAGATACCGGGTGTAAGTACCACAACTTCAGGCTTATCCTGAGGACGCGGTGATAGACTCGACAACATGTCGAACAGCTGTGAGGGATAGTCGTTTACGGGAAGAATATCCATTTTCTCGAACATGTCTGGAAAGACACGCTTCAGCACCGAGCGGTTTTCTAACATGTAAGATACGCCAGAAGGTACGCGCAGGTTGTCTTCCAGTACGTAAATCGTGCCGTCGCTATCTCGCACTAAATCAGAGCCGCAGATATGTGCCCAGATACCGTTTGGGGGAGAAACACCTACGCACTGCTTTCTAAAGTTCACGGACTTATCGAGAAGCGCTTTAGGAAAAACGCCATCTTTAATAATCTTCTGATCGTGATACAGATCGTCGATGAACATATTAAGGGCTTTTACGCGCTGTTTAAGTCCTTCTTCTACGCGTTGCCATTCTTTATTTGGGATAATACGAGGAATGATATCGATGGGCCACGCTCGGTCAATTGAACTTCCTTCACCATAAACCGTGAAGGTAATACCCATTTCTTTCACCACCAACTCGGCGGCGTCTTGCGCGTTTTTGAGTTCTTCTTCACTTAATTGCGACAAATAATCCATTAACGGCGCACCGTGAGGGCGGGGTTTTCCATTTTTATCTATCAGTTCATCGTAAAACTCGGAAAAATTGCAGTGTTCCAGACTCACAGCTTTCGATAACGTCTGACTTTGTTTTTGACTACTCAAACTACGCTCCTTATTGTCCGCGATTCATATCCACTGAAACGTCTAAAACCTGATTTCCACCACCAAACATAATGCCCTTAAGCGGTGTGATATCTGCAAAATCTCGTCCGACAGCTAACGTAACGTGCTGGTCGTAGGGTTTCAAATTGTTGGTCGGGTCGTAATCAATCCAACCAGAGCCCGGTACAAAAAGCGCAACCCAAGCGTGGGTGGCGTCTGCACCAGTAAGCTTTTCCTGACCCGGTGGTGGAATCGTTTCGATATATCCACTTACATAGCGCGCCGCCAAACCAATACTGCGTAAGCAAGTAAGCGTTAGGTGGGCATAGTCCTGACATACGCCCCGCTTGTGCTCAAACACGTGGCTTACTGGGGTGTTAATCGTCGAAAAGGATGGGTCAAAGGTAAAATCGTTAAAAATGCGGTTCATTAAGTCGTCGCACGACTCCACGATAGAGCGGCCAGGCGTAAACGACATCAAGGTATAGTCTAATATCGCTTTATTGGCCTGTGTTAAGCGAGTAGGAATACTGAAAAACTGCGCTGCCAACATGCTCTGATCTACTGGGTAGCGGATTTGATCTCTCACGCTTTCCCATTGCGTATTGTGCGCAAACAGACCTTGTAATGGTGCTCCTTGAATTTCAACTTCACTGGTTGCGATGACCTGCATTTCTTCATGCAAAGTGGGTATTTCAAACACCGTTACCGTGTTGTCGAAGTAGTCTTTAAACTCTGCCTGATAGTCAGGTTCAGGCACAATGGTGACACTGGCGCTAATTCTCTTTTGATTAAAGGTGTTTAGCGGTATTAGGCGGGCATGGTTTTGTGTCAGGCTCACCTTGTCGGAATACTTGTAGGTAGTGACGTGACGAATGGTGTACTTCATTTTTTCACCTCACTTTCATTCGGACTACTGGCATCAGGTGCACTGACTAATGGAACTGTCGCTTCCTCATCTATTGGTTTTTCGACGATCTGTACAGACGCGGTGCCAATGCCAGACCAGTGCAGTTGTGACGCAGGCTTAGTGTGGCTGAAGTATTGAGTTTGCATCATTTCGCTAAATTTCTGCAGTTGTGATGTCACGCTTTTTAGTAAAGACACCAAGCCCGAAGGTGCTTGATTAGTGTTGATATTTAAGGTCTGTCTGTCAGCCAGCGCGAAGCTTGCTTTTAACTGCAACAGAATTTTCTCTGTGGTACTTAAAAAGCCGGGCTTGGCGCTTACCGGCAAGCTTTCGCAAAGCTCGGTAATTTTTTGGATTTGATGGGCTAATGAGCGTGGGTACTCGGCATCTAAAAGCAATAGCTCTAATCCCGTTTCAATACTTTGAAACGCTCGGTATCGGCGTCTGTGGGTAATAGCGCTCACTTGCGCCACCAACACGATTTCCAGCACGTTTTGTTGCTCAGCCTCGGGCAGGGGGAATTGCAGCAGATTTTGCACCATAGACACAAGCTGTTTACTGCGCTCTAACCGTCGTCCAATTTCTATCATAAAGGCGCCGTTACTTTTAGATAGGCTGTCTTGAATAGAGCCGTTAAACGCCATGGTAAGCCCAATTAATTTATCCAGCGTACTTTGTAATCTGTGCGTCGGCGTCTGCTCGGTAATGGTACTAAATTCGTGATGTTCCTCTTCTAGGCTTTCGATAATGCGCAAGCTGTCATAAGAAAGTAGTTCTCTCACTTGCAGCGCGCTTTGCACCACCATATTAATGCTACTGTAAAGGCCGCCGGCGAAGGAATTATCGTTAATTAGCGATATCACTAATTCTTTGAATCCTCCTTCGTTCACGGTTATTTTCGCTGCGTCTGGTGTAAGGTAAGGGTAAATTAATGCCTGCTGTTCTAACCCAGATTTAAATCGTAGCAGGGCATTTCTGTGCGCCTCATCGGGATAAATGGCAAGCTCAGTGAATTTGTCTATAAATACCCTGACCAACCGAATCACGTTTTCACTTCGCTCTACCGCACAGCCCAACCAAAATAGGTTTTCCGCCGTTCTGCTAGGCAGTAGCCCCTCGACTAGCGCTAAGTCTGCATCTGATTGCAGTGATTTGGGAATAGAAGGCGCACGCTCTTGTGGCGGACCTATGGTTTCTACCCACGTGTCCTTTATTTCTGTTTTGCCATCGGTGCGCGCTGCCTTGGGCGTAAAACACATGGCTGAGGGGAGAATAAAAACCTGCCCTTGTGAGTACAACGCATAGCAACGCATAATGACTGGCTTACTTACCAGCCCTTTATCGTGCCAAAATGGCGTATGCGAAAGATTCACCTTTTTTCGCCAGAATAGGTCGGTTAACGCTACCGTTTGTAGTGTATTTGCAATAGCGTCAGCGTCTTTTTCACCGTCGTATTTTAATTCAGGGTCAACATAGCTTAATAACTCATATCCCGACCAATCACTTTGCGTAAGGTTTTCTGCGGGAAAGGTTTCTTGTTGGCGAAGCAGTAAAGATTCACCATCAAAAAACTCAGCGGCCCTATGCAAATTGTTTTTGATGGCAGGAATTTGAATAGCGCCATTGCCCAAGGGGTTGAGCAATACCACGTTCTGAGTTCGGACTGCGTGAATTAGACCCGGGATTCCGAACGCTGAGTAGTCAACTTGTTCCAGTGAATCTAAGAATCTGTCCTCAATCCAGCGCAAAATGACATCAACTTTTCGTAATCCGTCTAAAGCTTTAAGCCAGACTTGTCCTTTCCTCACCGTTAAATCAGCGCTTCTTACCAGGGTGTACCCCATGTAAGTGGCAAGATAGGCTTGCTCAGAATAATACTGATCGTCTGGACCTCTGCACAAAATAACAATGCGCGGGTCATTAATCGCAGCGGTTTCTTGGTCAATAGCATGTTGAAGTTGCTCAAAAAAGCCTGCTATTCGCTGCACACCACATTCAGCAAACTCCTCACTCATTACCCTTCTTGCCACAATCCTGTTTTCCAGCAGCAGTCCAAGACCGCGAGGGAACTGGCAGTGATCGTTCAGCATGAAATACTCGCCGTTTACATCTTGGGCTATGTCAAACGCGCTTAGAAATACACCGTTGTTTAACGAGGAAAGCGTGTGGCTCTCGGCAAGATAGTAAGGATGACGCATCAAGTGGTCTGTAGAGAAAACGCCGTTGGTTAGCGTTTGCCGGTCTGAGTTAAGGTCTAATAGCACTTTATTGAGCAGTAAGACTCGCTGTTCAATGCCGCGGCTGAGCATTTCCCAGTCTTGGCTTGAAATGAGCATAGGCAAGGGATCTAGCTGCCAATTCTGGCGTTCATCGATATCCGCAAAACCACTGTTTCGCATTAGTCGGCGAATTTCATTTGCTCTAAAGGACAGCTCGTCACTGTTAAGGCCTGACAAACGAGAAAATAACGTATTGAGCAGACGTTTGCTCTCATCCGCAGCAGTGCTCGAATTGATATAGCTGCTAAGCCATTCTGGCATGGTGAAATCTTCACTCATAAAATCGATTGTCACTTAAACTATAGTGTAGGAGGCCGGCGCAAATCCAGCGTATTTGGATATTCTTCATTCTCGGCTTCCTCTAAAGGTAAATCAAAATCACTGTGACCTTCATGGTCAACCACATACTGTGTAGCAAAGTGAGGCGACCACTCAGGCATGGAAGGCGATGCCACCGACGGGGTATGACCGTGATCCCAGAATCTGGCAATACGCCTTCCTTCTGCCTCAAAAGCGTTCACAGGCATAGTAGAGAAATTGCGCCCGCCTGGGTGACTAACATGATAGGTAAATCCGCCTAATGAGCGACCCGCCCAGCTGTCGTAAACATCAAAGACCAACGGCGCATGTACGCCAATGGTCGGGTGAAGCGCTGATGCAGGGTGCCACGCTCTAAAGCGAATTCCGGCTACATGTTCTCCGCGAATATTGGTGGGTTTTAACGGTAATCTGCGGCCGTTACACGACACTATGTAACGGTCTGTATGCATGTTTGAAACAGTGAGCTGGACGCGTTCAAGGGAGCTGTCAACATAACGCGCAGTTCCGCTGCCTGTCGCTTCTTCACCCAATACATGCCATGGCTCTATAGCGCTAAAGAGGTCTAGCTTAATTTGACCGACTTCACGGCTACCGCAGCGAGGGAATCGAAACTCAAAAAACGGATCGAACCATTCAAGCTTAATGGGAAAGCCCGCTGCGTTTAGGTCGCTACATACCTCAGCGATGTCTTGCCGAACGTAATGGGGCAGCATAAAGCGGTCGTGAAGCTCAGTGCCCCATCGCACCAGCTTCTTCTTGTATGGTTGTTTCCAAAACCACGCTAGCAGCGTGCGCAGAAGAAGCATTTGCATCAAACTCATTCTGGCGTGAGGAGGCATTTCAAAACCGCGAAACTCTACAATGCCCAATCGCCCCGTGGGCGAGTCGGGGTTGAATAGTTTATCGATACAAAACTCTGCACGATGGGTATTCCCTGTCAGGTCAGTCAGCAAGTGCCGAAGGAGGCGGTCAACTAACCAAGGTGAGGGAACTTCGCCATCGGGAATTTGAGAGAATGCAATTTCTAGTTCGTACAGCCTTTCATCCCGAGCTTCATCGACCCGAGGCGCTTGGCTAGTCGGGCCAATGAACAGGCTCGAAAACAAATAGGAAAGCCCAGGGTGATGCTGCCAATAGGTAATAAAGCTTCGCAGAATGTCTGGACGCTTTAAAAACGGGCTCTCTAACGGTGTCGGCCCACCCATTGTCACGTGATTTCCACCTCCAGTGCCGGCGTGCCGTCCATCAAGCATGAATTTTTCTGTACCGAGTCGACATGACTTTGCCATGGCATAAAGGGCATGGGTGTTTTTTACCAGAGTATGCCAATCGGATGCAGGGTGAACGTTAACCTCGATAACACCTGGGTCGGGGGTAACCGCAAACTTTTCAACGCGACTGTCGTAGGGCGGAGTATAGCCTTCTAATATCACGGGAATATCAAGTTTATCAGCGATGGACTCAATAGCGTTCAGCAGCAGCGCATAATGTTCAAAGTGGCTTACAGGCGGCATAAATACGCATAACTTTCCGTCGCGCACTTCTAAACAAAGGGCGGTTAATACAGACTTTTCACTAATATACCCTTTGTGAGACGTTGGGGATGAGAGCGTGCCGGTCATGTCAGCAGGATCCCGTTCTGCTAGCGCATCTGGACTGCCTAAGCTGCTCAACGGCAGGCGATAACCTAATGGAGAGTCGCCCGGTAATAAGAAGCAGTGCCCTCGTTTAAATGACCATACGCTACTTTGCCATCCGTCAAAAACCGTGTCGTAGGCGAGGGGAATAATAAAGCCCACGGGTGTATCTAAACCCTGTTCCAACTTGGCTAAAAAGCCTTTGCGGGTCATTGCGTGAAGCAGTTCTGGGGCGTCGGGTGACGGGTCTTGCGGCAGGTTACCCTCTTGCCATAAATGATACAGCACGTCTTCATAAGCGGTGACGACAACCTTTTCACTTAAACCCAACGCCGTGGCTAGTTGAGTAGCAAATGTTTGCGCTTCGCTTTGCGAGAAAGAATAGGTGGCGTTGTTGTCAGCAAGTAGCGCTTGATTATGCCAGATAGGCGCTCCGTCTTTACGCCAGTAACAGGCATATTGCCAGCGAGGTAATGGCTCTCCGGGATACCACTTACCCTGTCCATAATGGCGAAAGCCACTATTACTAAAGCTTTCCACCATTTTCATGAAAAGCGTGTGCGCTAAAATGCGTTTCTCCTTGCCGTCGGCGGCGGTATTCCACTGTTCGCTTTCCATATCATCAATGGAAATAAACGTGGGTTCGCCGCCCATGGTGAGGGTTATCCCTGCATTAACTAAGTCCTTGTCTATTTGACCTCCAAGCCTATCGATAGCGGCCCACTGGGCATCGCTGTAAGGCTTGGTTACACGGGGCGGTTCGTGCAAACGTTGTACGTTGTTGTAGAAGCTAAACGACGATTCACACTGATCGATGGCACCGGTGACTGGCGCGGCCGACAGTGGTTCAGGGGTACAGGCCAATGGAATGTGCCCTTCACCCGCGAAAAGTCCAGACGTAGGGTCGAGGCCAATCCATCCCGCACCGGGAACGTATACCTCACACCATGCGTGCAGGTCGGTAAAGTCTTTTTCCGGGCCACTTGGCCCATCAAGAGACTTTTCATCACTTGCCAATTGAACCAGATAGCCGGAAACAAAGCGCGATGCTAGCCCTAAATGCCGAAATAGCTGAACCAATAGCCAAGTCGAGTCACGACACGAGCCGCCTTTTTTCTGCAGAGTTTCGTCGATACTCTGGACTCCGGGCTCCATGCGCACACCGTATTCAATTAGGTCGTATACCGCGCGGTTTACACCCACTAAGAAATCTACGGTAGCAACAGGCTCTTTAGGCTGCTGATTGTCAATTAATTGCTGAAACAAAGACGATGCATCTTCTGTCTCAAGGTAGGGTGTTAAGTCTCTCGCCAGCCGTTTTTCGTACGAAAACGGAAAGGTTTCAGCGTAAGACTCTAAAAAGAAGTCAAAGGGGTTAATAACCGTCAGTTCGGCAACAAGGTCTACGGTGAACCAGAACTTTTTAGTCTTCTCAGGAAATACTACGCGTGCAAGGTAGTTACCAAACGGGTCTTGCTGCCAATTGATAAAATGATTCTCAGGATAAACTTTCAGAGAGTAACTTTTTATTGGTGTTCGACTATGCGGAGCAGGGCGAAGGCGGAAAGTGTGCGGTGACATACTGATACTTCTATCGTAGTGGTATTCAGTATGATGTGTGATCCCTACAGTGATTGTCATGCTATGGCTCCATTGCCAATTGATATACAAACAGCACAAAAAATCACCTTATATCCAAGTGAGTAAACTTACAAGAAGAAGCGATGGGCAGAAATGTAAAACCCAAAAATTATGTGCTTCAACGGTAATCTCGTTACTCACGATATTGAATAATGTATACTCACCCCAATATATGCGCTATAAAACAGCGCGTGTTTTAAGCGCGACTTTTCCTTCACATATAGACAATTCACTACTTTGAGAGCACTAAACTTTCGCCACGGGTTTTCGTCCTACATGCCGCTTTTCATGGCATGGGTACTCTCGTGTCTCATCCTTAGTGCAAGCTTCCAAAGTGGTCAAATTAATAATGAAGTTGAAGTAAGTCAGCAGTCACCACTTGCCCAATTTAACTATGCGGGCAAGAGCTATTCGTTACGGTTTACCGGCACTAAGCTAGAAAACAGTGACGATCAAGGCGATGGACCTGAGGCAATTGTTGAATTGACCTTGGGGTTTATTGCTCTGGCTATTGTGCTGTGTTTGGGTATGGCAAATGTTGTACCCCGTGCTCGCCAATACTACCGCCAACCTTCTCGCGGCCCACCTTTATCCCTGAGCTAATTCTCTTTTTGCCTTAATGCGCTAGCACGTTCGCTTAGCTGCAAATTAAGGTGCTTCAAAAAATTAAATTATTCAGGATTTTAAAATGGCACGATTTTCATTTCGAGGCTTTGTGTATGTGCTCATCGTTATGCTCGGTTTACTGAGCGCTGCGCCCAACATATTGCCACAATCAATTAAACAGCAGTTACCTACGTGGTACACCACTTCCACACTATCTTTAGGCTTAGATTTGCAAGGTGGTTCGCATCTGCTATTAGCCGCAGACACCAACGCCTTGTTTGAAAAGCAACTCAACAGCTTTTCGAGCGACTTACTTAGCGAATTGCGCAGTCAAAACGTGCGCTATACAAAAACGTCTCATTCACTCACTCATAAAGATAGTCGTTCTGGAAGTGTCGTCTTTACATTGCGTAGTGCAGATGATGCGAGAAAGGTAAAAGACACCGCATATCAAATTTCCGCTCAGCCAAATGGTTCAAGTGCACTTGATGTAGAGATAAAGCAAAGCACCGTTACCCTTACGCTTAACGAGCTATACACCGAACAACTGGTTAAAGACACGTTAAGCCGAAGTGTTGAAGTAGTTCGAAAGCGTTTGAACGAAACGGGGCTTACTGAGCCTAGCGTTACGCTACAAGGTAAAGACGCCATTTTAGTTCAGATGCCGGGTATGTCTGACCCCACTCAAGTTAAAAAATTATTGGGCACTACCGCACAAATGACTTTTCACTGGGCCGCGAATAGCCAGTCTGAGCAGGTTATGAATAAGCAAGATGCGGCGGGTAATACCTATCGCTTAGAGCAAAAAGTGGCGCTAGAAGGTGAACATATTACTGATGCGGCAGGTGTCTTAAGTAGTGAAAATGGCCAGCCAGTAGTGACGTTCCGATTAGACAGTGCAGGTGCCAAGCAGTTTGCCACTATGACACGTGACAACATCGGCCGTGTGCTTGCTATCGTCCTTGACGACAAAGTGGTTACAGCCCCCGTTATTAATAGCGTGATCCCAGGTGGTCGTGGCGAAATAACCGGTAACTTTACATTGCCCGAGGCGGGCAACACCGCATTAATGCTTCGCACTGGTGCGTTACCTGTGCCACTTACCATTATAGAAGAACGCACGGTGGGGCCAGATTTAGGCAGCGATGCAATTCAAACCGGAGTGGAAAGCGGCGTGGCAGGCGCGTTACTGGTATTGGCATTTATGGTAGCGATTTACGGCAGGTGGGGCGCTATCGCAAGTTTTGCTCTTTGTATCAATATGGCGTTGGTGTTTGGCGCATTAACCCTGTTTGGCGCAACACTGACGTTACCGGGCATTGCAGGTTTGATCCTAACCATGGGCATGGCGGTCGATGCGAACATTTTGATTAATGAACGTATTCGTGAAGAAAGTAAAAAAGGTCGTCCGGCAGCCAGTGCAATAGAGGTGGGTTTTGATAAAGCGTTCGCGACTATTGTGGATTCAAACTTCACCACACTAATAGCGGTAAGTTTGTTGTTTATGTTTGGAAGCGGCCCTATTAAAGGGTTTGCAATTACAATTGCCCTTGGTCTGGTGTCTTCGGTATTTACTGCTGTAGCCCTAACTAAAATGTTAATGCTAAGAGTGGTTAAGTCGAAGCAAAAGAATACGCAAGATCGCGCGCAGCAGCGCGTTCCTTTGCGCTTTTCATCACCGCTTTTGCGGTTAAGCGATAAGCTTAGCGGTATTAATTTTCTGGCAAAGCGTAAAATTGCACTCGCTGTTTCGGTAGTGCTAACAGTGCTTTCAATTGGCTTGTTTGCCAAACCAGGCTTACATTATGGCGTCGACTTTACCGGTGGCACCATGATTGAGTTGACCGCACCAACCCTTACTACCGATGAGTTAAGGAATGTGATTGAAAGCAATGGCTTTGATCAGATAGCAATTCAAGAATATGGCAGTGAACATCACTATTTATTGCGAGCCCCTGTTCTAGATAGCAGTGGCGAGCTTGAAAATAGCAACGCAAAGCAGACTGACGCACTAAAGCGTGCGATTTCGCAAGCCGACAGTGAGGTAAGTTTTGATAAAATTGATATGGTTGGACCCAAAGTCAGCGGAGGCTTTGCCGAGCTATCCATTCTAGCATTGCTTATCGCAGGTGGCGGCATGTTGGTGTATCTGTGGGCACGCTTTGAAGCGCATTTTGCGAGCGCAGCGCTGCTAACCGTGATACTCGATTTAACCAAGACCATAGGCTTTTTCGCGCTTACGGGTATCGAATTTAACTTAACGGCTGTTGCAGCACTGTTGGCGCTCATTGGTTACTCTATAAACGATAAAGTGGTGGTGCTTGATCGCATCCGTGAGTTATTGCGTTTAGACCCAAACAAGCCATTGGCAGATACCATTAATGAAGCAGTAAACAGTACGCTAAGCCGCACGGTATTTACTTCCGTTACCACGCTGCTAGCGCTGCTTCCAATGGCTATCTTTGGAGGGGACGCGGTAGAAAGTTTTGCTGTTCCTATGGTTTTTGCTGTCGTGATTGGCACGTCATCAACCTTGTTTATCACCTCTACGCTGTTATATTTATTGGGCAGCAGAAGAGAGAAACAAGGTAAAGCACAGTTAAAGCCCACTTCAGAAGAGATTAAGGCGTCGTTGTCGCACATCCCTTAGGCGGCACAAGTTCCTTAACCCCAATAGCTCAGTGGGCTTTTGTACCTCAATACATTGATGCAAAAACGCGGTAAGGTAGCAGTATTAACAGGAACCCTTGATGCATTCACGCATACATGAATAACTTGCGTGAGAGCATCAAGGGCAATAAGGAACGTATAATGTTTGCAGTTGATCACATTATTTTGCTCAGTGCAGTGCTTGCCATTTTGGGCGTGCTGGCGAGTAAATTGTCCCCGCGCTTTGGCGTACCTGTTTTAGTTTTATTCCTTGGTGTAGGTATGTTGGCTGGAGAAGATGGTATAGGCCGAATCTTCTTCGATAATGCTGATGCTGCACATGCTATTGGTACATTTGCTCTTATTCTCATCCTATTTGATGGCGGTCTGCAAACGTCAAAAAAATCCATAGCGCAGGCGTGGAAACCCGCCGCGTTACTCGCCACCTTTGGCGTAATTGGTACGGCAGTAGTCACCGGTATTGCTGCTATGGTTATTCTCGATTTACCGCTCTATAAGGGCTTATTGCTTGGTGCTATTGTCGGGTCGACAGACGCCGCAGCAGTGTTTTCTGTTTTGCGCAACGCTGGTATACGCATTCCTTCAAAAATAAAATCCACACTAGAGCTTGAAAGTGCGTCGAATGATCCAATGGCCATATTCCTCACAATTGGCCTTATAACGCTTATTCAAGACAGCACCACTAAGCCAGTTGACTTACTTTCGCTGTTTGCCAGTCAAATGGGAGTGGGAGCGATAGTGGGCCTTGCCATCGGTGGTATTGCAGTATGGCTTTTCAGACGCGTCACCTTAATGGCCATCGGTTTGTACCCGGTATTTGTGATGTTGTTTGGTGTATTGTCTTTTGGCCTTGCTGCGAACTTAAATGGCAGCGGCTTTCTCGCTACCTTTATTACGGGTGTTATCGTGGGTAACAGCCGCTTTGCTTATCAGCGTAATACGTTCGTGTTCCTGGATGGGCTGGCGTGGCTTGGGCAAATTGCCATGTTCGTTATCTTAGGTTTGTTGGTAACGCCCACCGAGCTGTTTGTTAATTGGAAAGAAGGCCTTTTAATTGCGTTTGTGCTTATTTTTATTGCACGTCCGCTGGTGGTTATGCCTATTTTGTTGCTTTCGAAATTTTCGTTCAAAGCATCAATGCTAATCTCATGGGTAGGCTTACGTGGTTCGGTGCCAATTATACTCGCTATATTTCCGCTAATATTCGGCATGCCATACGCCGAGCTCATTTTTAATGTGGTGTTCTTTATCGTGCTTATTTCTGCCTTGTTGCAAGGTTCCACCTTACCTTATGCGGCGCGTAAGTTAGGCTTAGTATTGGACGATGAAGTAAAGGAATCGAGCACGCTGGAGATTGTAAAAGTTGCTAAGAGCAAGCGCGAGCTTATAGAAATAGAGGTATCGAAGTTATCACCGGCACTACATAAAACCATTAGCGAATTAGCTCTTCCCGATAATACGGTAGTGGCGATGATTGCCCGTGGTGAAGAAACCCTTATACCCAAAGGAAGTACCAAAATAGAAATGGGCGATCAAATTTTCATTATCACCAAGCTGCTCGATAAAAGCGCCGTTGAGCACTGCTTTTACAGCGAGCAGGAATAGGGTGCTATTGTAGGGGACTTCATGTAGAATGCGCCGCGGAGTTGGCCAGGCAATCGCCGCTTTCGTAAGAAAGGGGAGGAAAGTCCGGGCTCCAAAGGGCAGGGTGCCAGATAACGTCTGGGCGGCGTGAGCCGACGACAAGTGCAGCAGAGAGAAGACCGCCTAAGCATGTTTACATGCCGGTAAGGGTGAAAGGGTGCGGTAAGAGCGCACCGCACCTCTGGTAACAGAGTGTGGCAAGGTAAACTCCACCCGGAGCAAGACCAAATAGGATCCCTCAACGTGTGGCCCGCATGGGGATCGGGTAGGTTGCTTGAATCAGTGAGCGATTGCTGATCTAGAGGAATGGTTGCCCACGACAGAACCCGGCTTACGGCCAACTCCACTCTTTTCCCAAAAGAAAGTGAAGCCTCTACCTGAAGGGATATTTCCTCAGGCAGAGACATTTATCACTCTTTACTGAAAGAAATAGCGGAACGTCGCACCAATGGTGCGTGGCTGGTTCACCGTAAATCCAAGTCGAGCTCGTCCACCACGTTCTCTATCAAAGGATAGCTGCGCGTTTTCGTCGAACAGGTTGTTTGCATACAGTAATATTTCATAGTCATCGTAGGTAAGACCGAAGCTCATATTAAGCGTGCCGTAGTCGTCTAACAACAAGTCTAATTCCGTTGTTTCTGCGCCAGTGGCACCGCCAAAGGCAAGGCCTGAAGTGAATATACCTGCGCCTGCAACTTGGTCACTAGGCTGGGTTATACGGTCTCCCACGTACTGGTAAGAGCCTTGGAAATAGGTGCTGTTTGAAGAGAATAAAGGCTGCGCTAAATCGTAGGTAAATGCGATGGCAAAGCTCTCTTCAGGTACTGAAGCTAAGCGGTTACCGTCTTCTACGCCACCTAGTACCGCACCATCACCATCAACAACGGTTGAATCGAACTCGGCTTCAATGATGCTACCCGTTAATGAGAAAAAGAGCTGGTCAGTAAACTGACGCGTAAGCTCAAATTCAATACCTTGGGTGTGGGCGTCCGGCACGTTAAATGATACACGTGACGAGCAAGAACCAGCATCCAATGTAACCTGAAGATCTTCAATATCGTTATAGAAAGCTGAGATGTTAGCTGACCATCCACGACCTGATGATTTCATACCGATCTCATAGTTGGTGAGCTTTTCATCGTCATAGTCTTGGAACGAACCAAAGATTGCTTCATCTTGGTCGGTACACAGGCTTCTATTTAGCGGGTCATTTACACCGCCAAGTCTAAATCCTTGAGACACCTGAGCATTTAAGTTCACGTTTTCGTTTACGCTATACTGGCCGATAACGCGAGAAGTAAAGCCATCTGATTCTGTAGAATCGGTCTGGTTGTCGCCGTTGGCAAATAAGCCCCCAGAGATAAACTGACGCTCTTCTTCATAATCGTAAAAACGAGAGCCCACGGTCATTTTAAAGTCATCGTTCACTTGATAGTTCACTTCACCAAACACAGCAAGCTGCTTCAAGTCGTACGGTAAATAGGCGTTGTAGGGAGAATCAGCTTCAAAACCATTGGCAACCGCTGCTGACGTGCCTTCACCTAAGGTGGCGTCGGTAAATGCGTCGTACCCAGGGGTAGGGAGTGATTGGTCGTAAACACGCTCTGTAGAAGAGTAGAAAGCGCCAACTAGCCAGTCTAGCGCGCCATCGCCATTGGATGCGGCGCGAAGCTCAAAGGTATCTTGCTCTACTTCCGTTCTGTCTAATAAGTTCGACGGTAATAGTACGGCTTCATCAGGAAAACCTAAGTCGATACTTACTGAGCCCGAAAGCGCGCTGGCATCACGACTTACAAGAATATCGCGGTCGGTATAGCTATAAACAAAGGTAAAATCAGCAACGTCGGCTTGATATTCAGCAGTTACGTCAGCAATCAAGGTATCGTCAGAGAAGCCTTCTTCAAGCAGCAGGTACTGTTCTCGTTCACCCAATTGAATAGCTGGGCGGGTCGTTGTGTAAGGGTTAGCAAACACATTATACACTTCCTGTCTATTAAACCCGTTCATTTCCAATTCTTGGAAGATAAGTCGTGGTGTAATCGTGAGCTTATCGTTGGGTGCGATAATGAAAGCTACGCGTCCGCCAGTTCTATCGCCGTCGTTAACGTCTTCGCTAAACGCGCCGTTTTCACCTAACGCATCTATAAAGCCTGCGTAATCAGTGCGGTATACCACCGCGCGCATGGCGATGGTGTCGGAAATAGGTATGTTTACCATGCCCTTAACGTGACCGCCCACACCACCGTCTGTCACACTATTAAGATTAGCTTCAAACTTACCTTCAAAGGTATCTAACTCGGGCTGATTGGTGATGTAGCGAAGGGTTCCGCCGATAGAGCCAGATCCAAAAAGCGTACCTTGCGGACCGCGCAGGGTTTCAATGCGGTTAAGGTCGAAAAGGTCGAGATCTGGAGTAAATAAAGACAGCGAGATCACGCTTTCATCGAGGTATACGCCGACCTGCTCCTTAACGCCTGGTTGGTCTCGTACAATTTGACCCGCTGAAACGCCACGCATAGATACTTGGCTTTGGCCTGGTCCTAAGTTTTGAATTGAGACGCTCGCCACGTTTCTAGCGACGTCTTCTAAGTTTCCTGCACCGCTGCGTTCAAAGTCTCGCTGCGTTTGTGCGTTGATTGAAAAAGGAATGTCTTCAATGGATTCTGCACGCTTTGTTGCAGTTACTATGATCTGCTCAAAGTCATCGTCATCCTTTTGTTGTGTGTCCTGCGCCATTGCACCGGAGCTAAGCAGCCCCATTACCGCAACGCTAAGTGTGCTTCGTCTAAACGACGATTTTTCTATTTTAAACATAAGTCCATCCAGGTTGGTTGTTTCTATTTTGTTATCAGGCAAGGGCGTAATGTGGCAAAAAAGTTGGGCTATTTCCATAACTTGCGAAACAAATATTTCATTTTTTGTTGTATCTAATGCGGTACGTTTTGCTTGTTAAATTTGTGTTAATTGGAAGTGTGTGGGGAATGTGCGTCTAAAAGGTCAAAAGAAGCGTCTATCTGGCTAATTACAAAAGCAATAATCTAAGTATCATCTTTATGAGAGAGGTGTTGACCCTAAGAGCAAAAATGACTGAGTGATAAAAGCAAGCGGCAGCAATCGGTTTATATCAGCGTCACAGTAAAAGCTGATGGGTTAATTAGAAAGTACAACATGAAAGCATTGTTCAACAGTTAAAGCTAAGAAGGCGAGTAATAGAGTGGAGAAGGCAGTGAATACAAGCGGTGTAGTAAAAGGGGTCTTAGCAATTGTTATCGCAAGCTTTCTGTGGGGGACAACAGGCACTGCCGCTCAGTTCGCTCCAGAAATCAGTCCTCTGGCAATCGGTGCCTTTGCAATGGGTATAGGCGGTGTATTGCTTTATGTTAGTGCCCGAAAATCACTAGTAAAGGATGCACCTATTCTTTTTTCTACACCACTGACCTTTCTGTTTGGCAGTGCATGTGTTGCAATTTATCCGCTGGCCTTTTACAGCTCAATGCGTTTGTCAGGCGTTGCCATTGGCACCGTGGTTTCTATCGCCAGTGCACCACTATTCGCTGCGCTTTTAGAGTACTTTTTAAGTAAAAAGCCCGTGCCTTTAAAATGGTTCATTAGTTTTGTATTTGGTGCGTTTGGGATTGGCATGTTAGCCATGGGTAAGGCACACGACGCAATGGCGTTGTCAGCATCTAAAGATGATCAGGTGTTCGGCGTTATATTGGGTTTAATTGCAGGTTTAACTTACGCTGGATACTCATGGGCCGCGAAGCAACACATTGACGCTGGCGCAAATTCAAAATCTGCCATGGCCGGACTTTTCGGTTGCGCTGCCGTTGCTCTGTTGCCTTCCCTCTGGTTTACCGGTCAAAACTTGTTTGCTAACACTATCCACATTAGCGTTTCACTCTATATGGCTGTTGTGCCGATGTTTCTTGGTTATTTGCTATTTGGCTATGGTCTTCGCACTACCGAAGCGAGTAAAGCTACGCTTATTACGTTAATTGAGCCACTGGTTGCGACACTTTTCGCTATTTTTCTGATTGGTGAAGTATTCAAGCCGGTGGGGTGGGTTGGCATGACGCTGGTGTGTCTTTGCCTTTTAATCCAATCGATAAAATTTCCCTTTGCTTTAAAGCGCTATGGCAAAAAAGCAACGGCGTAATGTTGAAACTGCGTGTGGCTTATAATGAAAAGTCAGAATACTTGTTAAGTATTCTATCAATTTGACCCGTTTGTTTTAATTCAGCAATGGCGCGGTTAATGGCGGGGAGCTTATCTTTATGTCGATTGTGAATACGCAACGCCATATTGCCTGCGGTATGGATGGGGCCCAGCGCTAAGAAAAGATTGCTCTCGGCTTGAAGTCCATTCTGACAAACTTATCAGAATCAAAATACACATAGCCGAAGACCATCCCTACGGTTTCTCCGTAAACAGAACTTAATGAACGGCGCTTTCTTCGCTATTTCTTTCAATACTTGCCCAATGCTCAACTTTGTCGATGAGGTCAATAGCATCAAAAGGTTTACTTAGGTAATCGTCCATTCCGGCGTTAACGCAGCGCTCTTTGTCACCTTTCATGGCATTGGCGGTTAGTGCGATGATCGGCACGTTTAAATAGCGTTCTCCGGCCTCACCATTTCTTATGCGTTTAGTTGCTTCAAAGCCGTCCATTTCCGGCATTTGACAGTCCATCAAGACAACATCAAAGGTCACTTTCATTTTGTTCAACGCTTCAAGTGCCTCTAGGCCTGATTTGGCACTCAATGTAGTGTGGTTATTTAGGTGCTGTTTAACAATAACCTGATTAATGTCGTTGTCTTCGACAATTAATACTTTGCGTTTTTTCCCTTTTTCCCGTTTCACTCCTGAGGAGTGGTGAACTGGCTTAAGCAGGGCTTCGTCGGCTTGTTCAAGCATAATAGTAAAAGAAAACGTGCTTCCGTGACCTTTAACGCTCTCAAGTTTTATATCGCCGCCCATGAGTTCGCATAATTGTTTGCTAATAGAAAGTCCAAGGCCTGTTCCGCCGAATTTGCGAGTTGTAGAAAGGTCTTCTTGGGTAAAGACATCAAAGATTGTACTTTGCTTATCTTGTGCGATACCAATGCCGGTGTCTTTTACGCTACATAAAAGCTTAAGGCTGTTATCTGCGTTTTGCTGAATGCTGGTGGTGACTTCAATGCATCCACTGTCGGTGAACTTCACGGCATTACCTAACAAGTTCGAGAGTATTTGTCTAAAGCGTACATCATCGCCTTGTACAACGTGAAAGCCTTGTAAATCAAAGTGAAAATGTAGCGCTAACCCTTTTTCTTGGCACATAATCGCGTACTGACTTTGAAGGTTTTCAAGCGATTCTAAAATGTCGAATGGGTGTTCTTCAATTTGCAATTGGCCAGCTTCAATTTTAGAGAAGTCCAAAATATCATTTACGATATGTAAAAGGCCTTGGATACTAAACTTAGCAAGAGACAGGTAGTGCTTTTGCTCCTCAGTGAGTTCAGAGCTAGCCATTAACTGCAAAACACCAGAAATACCGTGTATTGGCGTGCGTATTTCATGGCTCATACTAGCGAGGAAGCTCGATTTAAGACGGGCAGACTCTTCCGCTTTTTCTCGCGCATCCTGAAGATACTGTTCGGTTTGTCGTTGTTGAGTAACGTCCTGTTGAAACCCGATATAGTGAGTGACTTCACCATTTATTTTTACCGGCGTTAAATTCAAACGATTATAAAAGGCGCTGCCGTCTTTTTTATAGTTGAGCAGCGTCGTTTCAATAGGCTCGCGCACTGCAATAGCCTTGCGGATTTGGTCAACTGTCTGCTTGCTGGTTTCATCGCCCTGCATCGACCTGCAATTATGACCGATTATTTCTTCACGATTGTAGCCTGTAAGCTCTTCAAAGGCACTGTTTACGTATATTATTGGTTGGCCGACGCGCTTAATGTCCGAAATGATGATCGACACGGTTGCTTCATCCATAGCGTGAGTGAGCACTTTAACGTGACTTTCAAGAGAGCGTTGTTCAGTTTCGTCGCTACCAACATAGATATCACCACGAATATTGCCATTAGCATCGGCCAGTGATGTTTTAGTCCAATGAACATACCGCTCTTGGCCGGTTGATACCGAAAAGTGTGTAAGTTCATTGCTCTGTGAAGAAGCGAGCTTTTGCATAATGAACTTCAAAATACCGTTCTTTTCACCGTACTGGTCATGACAAAAGTCGTCGAAGCGCTTGTTAGAAAGTAAAATTTGCTTGTCTTGATCAACCACAACAAGCATATCGCCCATTGACTCCAACACGTTGGAAAACTGTTCGTTAGACAGTGAAACCTCTGTTAGATCCCAAATCAGTTTGTCAAACGCTTCGCGAATATCCGCAAGTTCTTGGGCCTCAACGTCACTATCAAGGCGTAGTGAGGTCTTATCATCACTGTTTAGTCGATTCTTAATGTCATTGTACAAAGTCGAAAGTGTTCGCTCGGCAAGCGTTCCCGTCATACTCACCATATGCAAAATGATAAATACGAAGCCTACAATCATTGCCAGCAATACAATCCCAGTCCATGCGGCTTCTCTGTATGCGGTGATGGTGGGTTTCACGCTGTATAAGGTTAGATTTTGCCAATCAGCCTTTTTTATAGCGTAGCCGCTGTCATCAAAATCGGAAAAGCTTGAGTTGGGAGCAATGAGTGAGGGCTCACTGCTAAACAGGACATGCCCACTAGAGTCGGTAACAAGCTGGTTAGTCAGTCTGGGATAGGGCGCGAGCAAAGACTGCAAGCTATCCACATACATGACAAGTGCGCCTTCCGCTACGCCTCTAAGTAACACTGGAACGCTTATTAAGACGCCGTACTTTGATACCGAGGAGTATGCATTAGATGAACCAAGGGTTTGCTGGCGCCATGCACTACTGAGCGACTCGGGGACAACAGCATTCCAGTTTTTATCAATCACCCGGTTCCCGGCAAAATCAAATAGCGCAAACTCGACACTTTTCGCCTGAGTTAAATTTAACGAGCGGAAAAACATGGGAAGGTAATTATCCCTTTGCTCGAAATCAACCAAAGAATTGATGATGATATCGTTAGCTGCCAAGTCTGCTAGCTGTCTAGTGGTGTCGCTAACAATGTAATTGATATCTTGTTCTAAACCATCAACGGATTGTTGTTGAAGCTGGTCGGTTTGTTTAACAATGAAGTGGAAAGAGAGAGCAAACAGAATGATAGACAAAACCGCGACGAGTAAAACCAGTCGCGGTAACATGCTTGAAAGCAGAAGAGAGCGTAACCTTGGGGGCTGCTGCATCATTGCACGCCCGTTGTTACCAAGTGACCTTTTTCGTTAAACGTAGTCATAAAATAATCCTTTGCCCAGAGTGCATCGTGTCTGTCCTCTGAAAATGGAGCTGTGTAGTGCTTCACTGCACCTTGCACATTTTGAAGAGACTCTAGCGCACCGCGTAATGCGTCTACTTCTATACTACCAGCTTTCGCGGCAGCTGCCGCGATTAAATGAGTTAAATCATAAGCATGAGCCAAACCTGTCACACCACCAATCGCAGTCGCATCCACCAAGCCATACTTACTATAATAGGCTTCTAACAAGCTTTTCGCCTTGGTATTTTTCTGGTGGTTGAAGTGGAAGGTTTGAAGTACTGAAACATTGTAGTTAGCGATGGGCTTTGCAAGTAAAGAGGCGAACTGACCCGACGCGACTCCCCAATGCGACACAACAGGGAGAGAGGCGATGCCTTGTTTTGCCATCTCATCGAGTACCACAACACCTTCAGGAACGTTAGTGACAAGAATAATCGCTTCCGCTTTCGCGCTTTTTATTGCCGCGATATCCTCAGAAAAGTCTTTCTGCTGCCAATTTATCCATTGGGTTGCTGTTATATCAATATCATTATTACTTGCAGCTTGTGTTAATGATTCAAGGTTTGAGCGTCCCCATCCTGTTCTTTCCAATACCAACGCGATATTTGAAAGCCCCATATATTTGACGTGATTAATTAGGACTGACGCTGCTTCAGCGTCGCGTACCGACACGCGAAATATGTTATTCGGTGAGTGCCCGTTGTCGATAATAGGCGTCCCCGCTGCCCAAGGAACCAACATCAAAATGTTTTTTTCGTGTATTGGGTCGACTTCAGCGAGAACTACAGGTGTATGAACGCCGCCTACTACCGCAAGTAAATTGGGAGTTTGGGAAAATTGCTCAATGTTATATACACCTCGAGCTGGGTTGCCGCGATGGTCTTTCGCAATAACTTTTATTTGACGACCTAGAATCCCACCAGCGGCATTTATTTCGTCGACGGCAAGCTCGACCCCTCTTGTAATAGCGATGCCACCTTCAACAGCTACCGCTGAAAGATCGGCATCAATACCAATCACCAGAGGTTCCGTTGAACTTAATGCTTTACTTGCAGTAAAAATTGAAAAGACGCAAGCCAGCGAGAGAAAGATAGAAAGTGCACGCATGAATAGGCTACCTAAATGTTAACCTTAAAAGTGTATAGCAATGCGCTCAGTCTTTTAGCGTAAACGTCTTATCCTTTAGTATAAGTTTGATGCTTTTTTGAGAGCTTTTACGAGATTTTTGAGCGCTGGCGACGGGTTGGTGTACTAAACGAGTGCGCATTAATTGTGGCACGATTCTACTATTAGCTTATATTTCGAGAAGAGTGGTTGTACATTTGCTAAACAGTGCTCGACGTTGTTTAGTTGTTCCTCTGGTGACGAGGTAGCAGTAAAACCGCCTGATAAAAATGGTTTGCGTATGTTGCAAGCAAGGATAAACAGCGGTTTGGAGCGTGAGTGCGAAAGAATACCCTGCCAACAATAATAGACATTGAAGCAAGTGGATTTGGCGCAGCGAGTTACCCTATTGAAATAGGTATCGTGCGCTATGATGGTGCAAAGTGGTGTAAGCTACTTCGGCCCTTTGACTCGTGGGTTCACTGGGATCGAAAAGCGGAGTCACTGCACGGCATAACGCAGCAGATGCTGCAAACTCGAGGAGAAGAGCCTCGAAAAGTCTGTTTTGAGTTAAATAACTTCCTTGGCAATACGGTGGTTTACAGTGACGGTTGGGTCGTTGATAACCCGTGGCTAATTAAGCTCTACGCCGCAGCGCAGGTAGAAATGTCTTTTACGTGTAGAGCATTGGAATATATTTTGTCTGAAGCACAAATGAATCAATGGCATGAGGTGAAAAGCCGTCTTGCGAGCCAACTTGATGTTAAGCGTCATAGAGCGAGTTCCGACGCGATGGTAATTCAACAGACTTACGCAAAAACCTTATCATTGGCATAACGGCAACTACGTTTCGTCTTTATGATGGGGTTTAATACTAAAAGCACACTGTGAATGCAATGTAGCGGTGACCTAAAACAAGGATGACTTAAAACAAGTAATTGACGCCCAATGAGAGAGCCATATTCTCTTCTTCCCCAACTTGCCTATGTTCAAGTTCTACCGCCATGTTTAAACCCTCGCTTTTGCCAAGCAGCCAGCCCAACCGAGTAAAAGTACCTACATCATGAGGTAAATAAAGCCACTCTGCGTAATGCTGAAAGGCGGTATTGTTGGTTTTGTACGTTGCATAGACCTTTTGCGGAACCCAAGTGTTAAACCGCCGGCTGGCGCTAAACATACCTTGTGACCCCGCTGGGTAGGTATAACTGTTGTCGTATAGATAAGTTTCGGTTGTAGATTGAATGCGGTACATACTATTTAGCTGCCACCGGGCTATTTTTTTGCTTTTGAATTGGATAGGGCTGTAGTGGGGAGCATTCATTTCCGCGAGCACGGGGGAAGCCGCCATAGACGCAGCCAAAGTAAGTGCCAGAAGAATACCAGTAACCACATTCATGGAAGAGCCCAAGTTGTTGTTATCATGGCTTGTAAACAACCAGAAACTACAAGCGATAGTGTGTTCGTTATTTAAGCATAGCTGCAAAAAATAGATGATGAAAATATTCTTTGCTGTTTTTTATTTGTTTCGTTGATTTTGCGAGCCAAATAAAAACGCCGCTAGTTTATACAAACACTTTTTTGCAAAGCGTTATAAAAACTGAGCGGCGTATTTAAAAGCGTTATTGGGTTATCGAATTAAATCGATGCTTTTAACGCTTCTGCTTTATCTGTTGCTTCCCATGGGAATTCGTCACGACCAAAGTGACCGTACGCAGCCGTTGGGCGATAAATAGGGCGCTCAAGGTCTAGCATTTGAATAAGTCCATACGGGCGTAGGTCGAAGTGTTCACGGACCAGTGCTACTAACGTTTTCTCATCTACCACACCTGTACCGAAGGTATCGATGCTGATAGACGTTGGCTCTGCCACACCAATTGCATAAGACACTTGGATTTCACAGCGCTTAGCAAGACCTGCTGCAACAATGTTCTTAGCAACGTAACGACCCGCGTATGCTGCACTGCGGTCTACTTTTGATGGATCTTTACCAGAGAACGCGCCACCACCGTGACGGGCCATACCACCGTAAGTATCAACAATGATTTTACGACCTGTTAAGCCACAGTCGCCCATTGGACCACCGATAACGAATCGTCCCGTTGGGTTAATGTGAAAGCGTGTATTTCCATCAATCCATTCACTAGGCAGCACTGGCTTAATAATTTCTTCCATTACCGCTTCGCGAACTGTTTCAGTGCTTACTGAATCACAGTGCTGGGTTGAAAGCACAACCGCGTCGATGCCAACAGGCTTGTCGTTTTCATATTTGAAAGTAATTTGGCTTTTAGCATCTGGGCGTAACCAGTCTAGCTTACCAGATTTACGCACTTCGGCTTGTTTTTGAACAAGGCGGTGAGAGTACGTGATTGGCGCAGGCATTAGTACGTCAGTTTCGTCGCTAGCGTAGCCAAACATTAGACCTTGGTCACCAGCACCTTGTTCTTCAAGGCTTGCGCGATCAACACCTTGATTGATGTCAGGTGACTGTTTGCCAATAGCATTTAATACCGCACATGAATCAGCGTCGAAGCCCATATCTGAGTGCGTGTAGCCAATTTCTTTAACTGTTTTTCGGGTAAGCTCTTCAATATCTACCCATGCAGAGGTAGTTACTTCACCACCCACCAAAACCATACCGGTTTTTACATACGTTTCGCAGGCCACCCGAGCGCGAGGATCTTGTTCTAAAATAGCGTCAAGAACCGCATCTGAGATCTGATCAGCAATTTTGTCCGGATGTCCTTCAGACACTGACTCGGATGTGAATAAATGCGTGGCCATAAATGCTCCGTAAGCGTTAAATTATCAAAATAGTCGTATATTGTACTAAAACAAGTTATAAATACCAGTCTTTACTTCTAGACGTCTAAAAGTCTCTTCGTTACGAATAGTTGACACAACCCGATCACTAATGGGGTTATCCAGGACGAAATTGGTAAAGCGAATGATGTACTAGTAAAACCAGACGTTAGATATAACCGTTTTTGATGTATTGGGAATACGTGATGGATAAGGTATAGACCATTTTTTACTAAGACTTTCACTATTGGCAATCAAAACCCATTGAACTGTAAGGTGGCATAGGTAAGAATAACGCCACATTCATTCGTATAAAGAAGTAGAGCGAACGCCTTACCTCTACGCTCGTCTAGCTTGCCTAGCCCGCTAAGATACGAAACAAAAGATACAAAATAAATCAGGAGACAACATGCCCTCTCGTCGTGAACTCGCCAATGCAATCCGTGCATTAAGCATGGATGCCGTTCAACAAGCTAAATCTGGTCACCCAGGTGCCCCAATGGGGATGGCTGATATCGCACAGGTACTATGGGGTGATTTCTTATCACACAACCCTGCAAACCCATCTTGGGCTAACCGCGATCGCTTTGTGCTTTCAAATGGTCACGGCTCGATGCTGTTGTACTCTCTTCTTCACCTTTCGGGCTACGAACTGCCAATAGAAGAATTAAAGAACTTCCGCCAATTGCATTCAAAAACGCCAGGCCATCCTGAGTACGGTTATGCGCCAGGTGTTGAAACGACCACTGGCCCACTAGGCCAAGGTATCAGTAATGCTGTGGGTATGGCGCTTGCCGAGAAAGTGCTAGCGGCACAATTCAACAAAGATGGTCACAATATTGTTGACCACCACACCTACGCATTCTTAGGCGATGGCTGCTTGATGGAAGGTATCTCACACGAGACATGTTCACTAGCCGGCACACTAGGCCTTGGTAAGCTTATCGCGTTTTGGGATGACAACGGCATTTCAATTGATGGCGAAGTAGAAGGCTGGTTCACTGACGATACACCAGCACGCTTTAAGAGCTACGGTTGGGAAGTGATCGATGGCGTTGACGGTCACGATGCAGAGCAAGTAAAAGCCGCTATTGAAAAGGCGCAAGCGAACACCGCGCAGCCTACGCTTATTTGTTGTAAAACCACTATTGGCTTCGGCTCGCCTAATAAAGAAGGTACCGAGTCTTGTCACGGTGCACCACTAGGTGAAGATGAAATTGTAGCCACTCGCGAAAAGCTTGGCTGGAGCCATGGCGCGTTCGAAATTCCAGACGATATTTACGCGGGTTGGGATGCTAAAGAGAAAGGTTCAAACGCGGAGAGCGCGTGGAATGACGCTTTCGCGGCATACGAAGCCGCTTACCCAGAGCTTGCGGCAGAGTTCAAACGCCGCGTAAATGGCGAGTTGCCAGCAGATTTCAGCGAAAAAGCAGATGCAATTATTGCTGAGCTTCAAGCTAACCCACAAAATATTGCTTCACGTAAAGCGTCGCAAAATGCACTAAACGCATTTGGTCCACTACTTCCTGAGCTATTAGGCGGCTCTGCTGACCTTGCTGGTTCTAACCTTACTATTTGGGAAGGCAGCAAAGGCGTTGAAGCGAACGATGCGTCAGGTAACTACATTTATTACGGTGTACGTGAGTTTGGTATGTCTGCCATGATGAATGGTATTGCCCTTCACGGTGGCTTTAAGGCATACGGTGCAACCTTCCTAATGTTCATGGAATATGCACGCAATGCGGTACGTATGGCAGCGCTAATGAAGCAGCCTGCAATTTTCGTTTACACCCACGATTCAATTGGTCTAGGTGAAGACGGCCCAACACACCAGCCAGTAGAGCAGGTGGTTGCGCTACGTGCAACGCCTAATCTTGATAACTGGCGTCCTTGTGATCAGGTTGAGTCTGCTGTGTCGTGGAAGTCTGCTATTGAGCGCACTGACGGCCCAACAACACTAATCTTCACACGCCAAGGCTTAGCACAGCAAGAAAGAACGGCTCAACAAGTTGCAGATATCGCTAAAGGCGGTTACGTACTTAAAGACTGTGAAGGTACGCCAGAGCTTATTCTTATTGGTACCGGTTCTGAGGTTCAGCTAGCCGTTGAAGCAGCAGCGAAACTGACCGAGCAAGGCAAAGCCGTTCGCGTAGTGTCTATGCCATCAACTGACGTATTTGACCGACAGTCTGCTGACTACCGTGAAAGTGTACTACCTTCTAGCGTAGTTAAACGCGTAGCGGTTGAAGCCTTGTCTAAAGATAGCTGGTACAAGTACGTTGGCTTTAATGGTGCTATCGTAGGCATGGACACCTTTGGTGAATCTGCACCTGCGGGCGACCTGTTCAAGCACTTCAACATTACCACTGACGCTGTAGTAGAGGCTGCACTGTCTCTGTAAGAGGTAATAGATAAGCCTATGGTAAATATTGCCATAAATGGGTTTGGTCGTATTGGTCGTAACGTGTTGCGCGCGCTGTATGAAAGTGGGCGCAACAACGAATTTAACGTGGTGGCCATTAACGACATTGCTAAACCCGAAGGCATAGCACATTTACTTAAATACGACACCGCCCACGGGCGGTTCCGTTTTGATGTGGCCTTAGAAAATAACACGCTTAATGTCGCAGGTGACGATATTACGCTGCTTGCGGTAAACGATATTAAAGACCTACCCTGGAAAGACTTAGGCGTTGATATTGTGCTTGAGTGTACGGGCAAGTTTGATGACAGAGCATCGGGGCAAGCACATTTAGATGCAGGCGCTGGCAAAGTGCTTTTCTCGTCACCCGGGTCACCAGATTTAGACAATACGGTCATTTTCGGAACCAACGAAGACACGTTGACCAGTGAACAAAAATTAGTCTCCAACGGCTCTTGCACCACAAACTGCATTGTTCCTGTTATCCAAGCGCTAGACGCTGCGTTCGGTGTTGAAAGTGGTACGATCACAACCATTCACGCGTCTATGCACGACCAGCAAGTTATCGACGCCTATCACGAAGATTTGCGCAGAACCCGTGCTGCAAGTCAGTCGATTATTCCCGTTGATACCCGACTTGCTGCCGGTATAGAGCGCATTCTGCCTAAGTTTGCGGGAAAATTCGAAGCCATTGCGGTTCGAGTGCCAACTATCAATGTTACTGCCATGGATTTGAGTGTAACGCTTCAATCTAAGGTAACGATTGAGCAAGTGAACCAAGCCCTTCGCAATGCAAAAGCGGGGCGTTTACAGGGCATTTTGGACTACACCGAAGAGCCTTTGGTGTCGGTAGATTTCAATCACGACCCTCACTCGTGTATTGTAGATGGCACACAAACAAGAGTCAGTCACAAACAACTGGTTAAAACACTAGTATGGTGTGACAACGAATGGGGTTTTGCAAACCGTATGCTCGATACCGCAAAAGTGATGTTCGACGCAAAATAAAGCATTGATGCTGCCAAGGGTTGGTAGCACCAGCCCGCGCAGCTTTCACAGTTAATTTGAGCGTGTCTTACCTTCAAAACACGCTCTACTGAATTTAAATTAACATAGGAAAGACGATGGCAATTCCAAGCATGAGCGATATGGCCCTAAAAGGTCAGCGCGTATTAATTAGACAAGATTTAAACGTGCCGGTAAAAGACGGCAAAGTAACTTCTGATGCGCGTATCAAAGCATCAATCCCTACGATTAAAGCAGCCCTAGACGCAGGTGCGGCAGTTATGGTGATGTCTCACCTTGGTCGCCCTACTGAAGGCGAGCCTGCTGATGAGTTCTCCCTTCAACCTGTTGTTGATTACCTTAACGACGCCCTAGATGTGCCGGTAAAGCTAGTAAAAGATTACCTAGACGGTGTTGAGCTTAGCGAAGGTGAGCTCGTCATTCTTGAAAACGTTCGCTTCAATAATGGCGAAAAGAAAGACGACGAGACACTGGCAAAACAGTACGCAGCACTTTGCGATATCTTTGTTATGGATGCGTTCGGTACTGCTCACCGCGCACAAGCGTCTACTCATGGCGTTGCTAAGTTTGCACCAAAAGCCTGTGCTGGCCCATTACTTGCTGCAGAATTAGACGCACTTGGCAAAGCGCTAGACAACCCTAAACGTCCAATGGTTGCTATTGTGGGTGGCTCTAAAGTATCTACCAAGTTGACCGTGTTAAAAACATTGGCTGAAAAAGTTGATCAGCTGATTGTTGGTGGCGGTATTGCCAACACTTTCATTGCTGCTCAAGGCCATAATGTGGGTAAGTCACTAGTAGAGATGGACCTTACCGAGCAAGCCACGCAGCTTATGAATGAAGCGCAGGCGAATGGCGGTAATATTCCAGTACCTACAGATGTGGTCGTGGGCAAAGCGTTTGATGAGAATACCGAAGCGACGCTAAAAGTAGTCAGTGACGTTGCCGACGACGATATGATTTTTGATATTGGTCCAGATTCTTCAAAGGCGTTAGAGGACATTATCAAGAACGCGGGAACCATTGTATGGAATGGCCCTGTAGGCGTATTTG
Organism: Alteromonas sp. Cnat3-28; assembly: GCF_022348265.1. NCBI lineage: Bacteria > Pseudomonadati > Pseudomonadota > Gammaproteobacteria > Alteromonadales > Alteromonadaceae > Alteromonas > Alteromonas sp. Cnat3-28. Next base: position 8,026 of record NZ_JAKREY010000026.1, on the reverse strand, counting down.
AATTTGAACAGTTCAGTGCTGGAACAAAAGCGCTGTCTGAAGCGATTGCGGCAAGCGACGCATTCTCAATCGCAGGTGGTGGTGATACACTAGCAGCAGTTGATAAATACGGGATTGCCGATAAGGTCTCTTATATTTCAACAGGTGGTGGCGCGTTCCTAGAATTCTTGGAAGGCAAAACACTACCAGCGGTAGCAGTACTAGAAGAAAAAAATAAATAAGCCTGGGCGCTGCATGTAAACGCAGCGTTTTAAAGCTCTAGATAGCTGAGGCCTAGTACAAACGTTACCCCATAAGTGTCACGCTCAGTAACAGCATTTTTGAGCGTGACCTTTTAATCGGAAACGATTACACCTGCGAAACAGTGAAGTACGCAGGCATAAATACCAACTTTATTACAGATGTGTTTACTTAAGGTGCTGGCATGCTGCGTCTGAGACAAACAGATCTTTAATAGAATTGGTATAACAATAAACCCTACACCTGTCTATTAAGGCAGTAATATACAAAAGGAGTGTTGCAATGGCATCACAAGCTCAGCAGGCAATGCTGGATAAACTGAAGACGCAAACCGGTTTTATTGCAGCGTTAGATCAAAGCGGCGGTAGTACCCCTAAAGCGTTGCGCTTATACGGCATCGAAGAGTCAGAGTATAGCTCAGACGAAGAGATGTTTAATCTTGTTCACGAAATGCGTACACGCATTATCACCAGCACCCCTTTTAGCGGCGAGCGCGTTCTTGGCGCAATCTTGTTTGAAAACACCCTTGATAGAGAAATTGAAGGCATGTCTTCTGCACACTACCTGTGGCAGAAGAAGCGCGTAATTCCGTTCCTAAAGGTAGATAAAGGATTAGCTGAAGAAAGCAATGGCGTGCAGGTAATGAAGCCAATGCCAGGTCTTGATGCACTGCTAGCTAAAGCGGTGGCGCAAGATGTATTCGGCACTAAAATGCGCAGTGTTGTTAAGCTTGCGAATCACCAAGGTATTAAAGACGTTGTTGCTCAGCAATTTGAAGTGGGTAAGCAAATTTTAGCTGCGGGCCTTGTTCCAATCATTGAGCCAGAAGTGGATATTCACAGTCCACAAAAAGCGGAAGCAGAAGCATTACTTAAGCTAGAGATTTTGACCCAGCTTAATCTGCTAAACGAAGGTCAGGAAGTCATGCTTAAGCTTACGCTTCCGACAGAAGCAAACTTCTATAAAGAGCTTGTTGACCATCCTCGCGTACTCAAAGTAGTGGCGCTATCTGGTGGCTATAGTCGCGAGGAAGCAAACGCGAAGCTGGCAGAAAACCAAGGTATGATCGCGAGTTTCTCTCGCGCACTGACAGAAGGCGTATCTGCACAGCAAACTCAAGAAGAGTTTGAAGCAACGCTTGATACTGCAATTGAAGGTATCTACCAAGCGTCTAAAGCTTAATTCTCTCCTTTTAAATTGATTGTAAAGAGCGCCTAATGGCGCTCTTTTTCGTTGTGCGGTTTTATCACTTCTTATTCCATTTCGCTTTTGTCGATTCTGAAAACGTGCAATCGCTTATTGCCTGCGTTTACTAGCAAGAATGTTTCTTGTAAAAGCGTAATCGCCTGTGTAGCATAACGCCTCAATTTTCCTTATATAATTGAATTTCTGGAATAATCATCGGTGAATAATCATCAGTACATGAAGCAGTACACCATATACGCATTAATTGCGTTGTTGTTTACTTGCTTATCTGGACTTAAACAGGATTACAAGCCGATCACGTTCAAGCATCATTTTGATGCTTCTATCTCAGAATATTCATTTGAATTTGATACTGAGGAAAGTGCGCCGGAAGAGCCCGTCCCGCCACAAAATGTTGTGCTGGATTACATTACGGACTCCTTCACGGATACCGCAAAACCACGTCCGCGTGGGCTTTTCAAAACATCCCTTAACTACGCAACGCCGTTAACCCGAGCGCCGCCTATTGCTTAGTTTTTTAGGTTTAGCGGTTATTGGCTACCTAAAAAACACGTTAATTCGATATTCCTAACAACGCGCCAGCGCTTTGCTGGATGTTTTTGCGTGCTTAATTATCAGCGGTGAACCTATTTGCTGAAAGCGCGCTAGTGGCATGCTGTCTTTTTATAAGGCATGTCACGATTAGCCTTTTTATTACGAATTTACATTATGAGCAAAAAAGCACTTCTTGCAGTAAGCATTGTTTCCGCACTTTTAGGTGGTTGTGGACATGAAGAACATGCTGCGCATCACGAAAAACTTCAATTCAACGTTACTCATCCTATCGTACAAGACACAACGCTGGTAAAAGAGTACGTCAGTCAGATACGTGCCATTCAACATATTGAAGTTAGAGCTATGGAAAAAGGCTATCTTCAATCGACCTTTGTTGATGAGGGACAAACGGTAGAACGTGGCCAGCCCATGTTCAAAATAATGCCGAACGTATATGAAGCTGAACTACACCGCGCTGAAGCCGAGGCTAAATCGGTAGAGATGGAGTACAAAAATACAAAGTCGCTTGTTGAACAAAACATTGTTTCTCCTAACGAACTTGCCGTCATAGAAGCACAGCTTCAAAAAGCTCAGGCTGAAGTTGAACTGGCAAAGACTCACTTAGCATTCACAGATATCAAAGCGCCGTTCACAGGCAAAATGGACCGACTGGAAGCTCGAACGGGAAGTTTGCTTGATGAGGGCGAACTGCTCACCACATTGTCTGATATCAGCACAATGTGGGTGTATTTCAATGTGCCTGAATCAGAGTATTTAAAGTACGCGCAGAACAGCGCATCAAATGATCAAACGTCAGTGCGATTAAAGCTTGCCGATGGCAGTATTTACGCGCATCAAGGCGTGATAGATGCCATTGAAGCTGATTTTGATAATCATACCGGTACCATTGAAATGCGTGCGTCTTTCCCTAACCCAGACCAACTGCTAAGACATGGGCAAACCGGTAATGTCATGGTGGATATTGCCTATCCGGATGCTTTAGTTATTCCTCAGAAAGCCACATTCGAAATTCTCGATCAAAGCTTTGTATATGTGCTGGATAGCGAGAACAAGTTAGCAACCCGCCACATTAACATCGCTGCAGAACTCCCTAACATCTATCTGGTTTCAGACGGACTAGCGCCGGACGACACTATTTTGATTGAAGGACTGCGAAGAGTTTCGAACGGCGATGAGATAGAGCCTGAACTTATTTCAGCCAGCGACACATTAGCTGAACTGTCACTGCACGCAGAATAAGGGGGCGCTATGTTTGGAGTTTTTATTAAACGTCCAGTGATGGCCATCATGCTATCGCTGATGATTATATTTTTGGGCGTGTTGTCGGTGTTTAGCCTACCCACGTCACAGTTTCCAGATATTGCTCCGCCGCGAGTGCTTATTTCTCTGGCATATCCCGGTTCGAGCGCTGATGTATTGGTGAAGTCATCGCTGGTTACCATTGAGCGTTCAATCAACGGTGTGCCGGGCATGAAGTACATCGTGTCTGATGCGACCAGCGCGGGTGAAGCCACCATTCAAGTTATCTTCGATTTAGATGTAGATCCGAATCAGGCGCTCATTAATGTGAAAACGCGGCTTGACCAGATCATGAACCGGCTGCCCCAGCTCGTGCAGTTAGAAGGGGTGGTACTAGAGCGGGTTCAGCCTAGCATGTTGATGTACATAAACGTTTATAGCACGGACGAAACGGCTGATGAAAAGTTTCTGTACAACTATTCCAATATCAACCTTATCCCAGAGATACAGCGGGTAAACGGTATTGCCAGTGCAAAAATATTGGGAAGTCGCCAGTACGCCATGCGAATTTGGTTAAAGCCTGATCGCATGCGTGCTTACAATGTTTCTGTAGATGAGATCATGGAATCGATAGACGAGCAAAGCTTGATTGGACGCCCTGGACGACTTGGCAGAAGCTCAGGCATTACTGCTCAGTCCAAAGAATACGTGCTTATTTACGAAGGACGTTACGACGAGCCTGAAGAATATAAAAATATCATTATTCGCGCCGATTCCGACGGTCGCTTGCTCAAATTAGGTGATATTGCCGATGTTGAGTTAAGTAGTGAATTTTTCGATATTTATTCAAACAAAGACGGATATCCTTCCGCTGCCATAGTACTTAAGCAGAACTACGGAAGCAGTGCCAACGAGGTTATTTCTCAGGTGAAAGCCACTATGGCTGAACTAGAAAAAACGTTTCCAGAAGGCATGAAGTACGAAATCAACTACGATGTTTCCAAGTTTCTAGATGCCTCTATTGAACAAGTGCTGCATACCTTGTTTGAAGCCTTTATTTTGGTTTCCTTGGTGGTGTTCATCTTTCTGGGTGACTGGCGCTCCACATTGATCCCGCTTCTTGCTGTGCCGGTTTCACTGGTAGGGACGTTTTTCTGCATGCAGGCCACAGGGGTGAACATAAACCTTATTACTCTGTTCGCATTGGTACTAGCTATAGGGATTGTGGTGGATAACGCTATCGTTATCGTAGAGGCCGTACATGCGAAAATGGAAGAGAGCAGCAGCCTAACCCCTTATATGGCGACCCAACAAGTACTGGGCGAAATGGGGGGAGCTATTATCGCGATTACACTGGTGATGACGGCGGTTTTTGTGCCCCTTATTTTTATGACGGGCCCGGTAGGTGTCTTCTATCGCCAGTTCTCTATTACCATGTCATCGTCAATTATCATCTCGTGTATTGTTGCGCTTTCATTAACGCCAGTGCTGTGTGCAATGTTGCTTAAAAACCCTCATTCACACACAAGGAAAGCAACGCCATTAAGCAAGTTTATTGATGGATTCAACCATTATTTCAATAAGTTAACCGGTCGTTATACAGGCATTATCAAAGCTATCGTTACGCGCCGCAGTGTTACTGTAGTGCTGCTTGCGGGCTTTGTGGTAAGTACCTTTGGCGTTAATCAGGCATTACCTACAGGCTTTATTCCCGGTGAAGACCAGGGGCAAATCTATGCCATTATTCAAACACCGCCAGGCAGTACCCTTGAAGCGACGAATACAGTAGCCCGAGAGTTGCAAAGCTTGGCGCTGGACGTTGAAGGCGTCTCCTCGGTGTCCTCGCTTGCTGGCTATGAAATCCTTACGGAAGGTCGAGGTTCAAACGCGGGTACCTGCTTGATTAACCTTGAAGATTGGGCTAATCGCGAACAGTCGGTACGTGACATTATTGAAGAACTAGAAGCCAAAACACACCACTTAGGTGCAGTGATTGAGTATTTCGAACCGCCTGTTGTGCCGGGTTATGGCGCGTCGTCAGGGTTATCATTTCGTTTACTTGATAAAACCAACACTACCGACTATCAAGAGTTCGACCAAATCAACAAAGCCTTCATGGAAGAACTCGGTAAACGTGATGAGCTAAAAGGTTTATTCACGTTTTACGCGGCCGATTATCCTCAATACAAAATTGAGATAGATAACCAAGCTGCAATGCAGAAAGGGGTATCTATTGGCGCGGCCATGGAGAATTTGAATATTCTTATTGGTAGTACTTATGAGCAAGGCTTCACGCGCTTTAATAACTTCTTCAAAGTGTACACACAAAGTGCACCGGAATATCGTCGTTATCCCAGTGACTTATTGGATTACTACGTGAAAAACGAAGAAGGTGAAATGGTGCCTTACTCGGCCTTTATGAAGCTGATTAAAACCCAAGGCCCTAATGAAATTACACGCTACAACCTTTATACCTCGGCAGCAATTCGTGCAGAGCCTGCAGCAGGGTATACCTCGGCGCAAGCGATAAAAGCAGTTGAGGAAGTAGCGGCTGCAACCCTGCCAAAAGGATATGACATAGGTTGGGAAGGCCTGTCATTTGACGAGGCTAAACGAGGCAATGAAGCCATCGTTATCTTTGCCGTAGTATTGTTGTTTGTATATATCGTGCTGGCATCACAATATGAAAGTCTGCTTCTACCTTTTGCAGTCATTCTTTCACTACCTACCGGTATTCTCGGCTCATTCCTGTTTCTCAAAGGAATGGGGCTGGCCAACGACGTTTATGCGCAGCTTGGCTTAGTTATGCTGGTTGGGTTACTCGGCAAAAATGCCGTGCTTATTGTGGAATACGCAGTGCAAAAAAATCAGCAGGGCTTATCGATTGCTGACGCGGCAGTTGAAGCGGCCAAACAGCGCTTCCGTCCAATCTTAATGACATCGTTCTCGTTTGTAGCAGGGCTAATTCCGCTTGTTATTGCAACGGGGGCAGGCGCAGTGGGAAATAGAACTATTGGTGCTTCTGCCTTAGGCGGTACTTTGTTCGGCACTATTTTTGGTGTGCTGGTTATTCCTGGGCTTTACTACTTGTTCGCCAAACTTGAAGAAGGTAAGTCATTAATCAAAAACGAAGATCATGTCCCTCTTACTGAAACTTACCACTATAACGATGAGGTGCTAAGCGATGACAAATAAAAAGCGATTTACCTATAAGCCGCTGTGGTTAGCGCTTAGTAGTGCGTTGTTAGTACAGGCATGTGCCATTCCTACCATTGAAACGCGAAACCCTAAACTAGATTTGCCAGAGCAGTTTAACGCGAGAGTTTCGCAAATGGATACTCAGGCTGGTCAAGGGATTAACCAGAGTACACAAGCAAATATTCGATGGAGTGAGTGGTTTAACGACCCTACGCTTTCTGCGCTGGTGGATACGGCGGTTAAGAACAACCAAGAGGTGTCTATATTAATTCAACGCATTAATATGGCGTCGAATGAAGTGTATGCACGGGAAGGGGAATATTTGCCTCGACTCTCTGCGGGGGTAGCCGCTGAAACCGAAAAGGTAGGCGAATATACCCGGGAAGGCGCAGTAGAAGAACAGTTAAATATCAAGGAGGATAAAGAATTTCCCGACCCGCTGGCAAACTTAAAGCTAGGCCTTAATGCATCGTGGGAAATTGACGTTTGGCATAAGCTGAGAGATGCGTCTAAAGTGGCCTCGCTTGAATACTTGGCGTCGGTTGAAAGTAAGAACTTTTTCGTTACCCAGTTAGTATCTGAAGTTGCGCGTACTTACTATGAACTGCTGGCGCTAGATAACAAGCTAGAGAATCTTGACTCGACCATTTCGCTACAGCGCAATGTTATTCACACTATTAATGCGTTGAAAGAATACGGGCGGGCGTCATCGCTACCCGTTGCGCGCTTTAACGCGGAAGTGAAGAAAAACGAGAGCGAGCGTTACTTGATTGAGCAGGAAATCCTAGAGAAAGAGAACACGCTCAATCTGTTATTAGGACGCACTCCACAGCCCATTCAAAGGGACAGTAACGTGTTGCTCAGCGCCGAGCTAAAAAGCCCGCAGGTGGGTGTACCCTCTACGCTATTAGACAATCGCCCTGATATAAAACAAGCTGCACTCACGCTCCAAGCAGCAGAGTTAAATATCGATGTGGCTAAAGCCAACTTCTACCCTTCTTTTGAGCTAAAAGCAGGGGTAGGTTTATCGGCGTTTGATAGTCGTTACTTGTTTAATGTGCCTGAGTCATTGGCATATTCCTTATCTGGTGATGTTTTTGCGCCATTAATAAACCGCAGGGCGATTGAGGCGGTTTATCAAAATGCCAGCGCCGAACAAATTGAAGCGGCTTACGAATATGAACTGACCGTTTTAACGGCGGTAGCTGAAGTAACAAACAGTTTATCGAAGCTTGATAATTTGGAGAAAAGTGCTGAAGCACGGCGTCATCAAATTGCTTCACTCGAACAGTCGATTGATATTGCCAATAGGCTTTTTTCGTCAGCTCATGGTGAATATTTAGAGGTGCTGCTTGCGCAACGAGAAGCACTGGAAGCGCGTAGCGAGTTTATAGAAACTCGTCAGCAGCAAATGGCCGCACTGGTCGATTTGTATCAGGCACTCGGAGGCGGATGGCAGTCTGACCCGTCCTAAGATAGGTTGACAGTTTTTAGGCCAGCTCCAGTAGCTGGCCTTTTTGTTTGTGCACCTGATTAGGAGTTTTCATATCCAAACTAAGGTGCGGCCTCATTTCGTTGTAAATCTTAA
>NZ_JAKREY010000025.1:0-48090 GCF_022348265.1 Alteromonas sp. Cnat3-28 | reverse complement strand
CTACATCAATCGTATCCGCTGGCGCACTTACGCTGACCGCCTGTGTTGCGACATCGCTAAACGTACCGTCTTCATCTTCCAAACTGACGCTGATAGTAAAGTCACCCACTGTGGTATAGGTATGCGATACATCGCCCACACTGCTGTAGGTTGCTGTTGTGCCATCACCCCAGTTCACGGTAATGCCATTCGCAACAATGGTGTCATCGCCCGGGTCGATTATTGCCCCTAGGTTCAGGGTATACGCGGTGTTTTGGATACTGGTCAACGCACCAGAGAGTTCTAATGTCGGCGCTACATTGTTGATGGTGACATCGACGGTACCTGCGTCAAACGTGCCTTCATCATTCACGATCTGCACACTGATAGCGGCACTGCCATTACCATCTGCGAAGGTGTGGGTTACATCCCCTAGCTCAGTAATCGACTGCACCGTAGAACCATCCCCCCAATCTATGAGGTATTCGGACACAGGATCATCACCGGGCTCTACCAAGTCTGCTAACGTGAGGGTGTACACACTGCCTTCGTCTGTCTCACTAGCGCCGCTTACGGTGATGGATGGGGCTACATCTTCAATATCTACGATAAGAGTGGCCGCAACATGAGGATCAGCATCTTCGTCTGTGACTAAGAGTCTAATACTACGTGTGGCATTTCCATCTGCAAATGTATGATCGTAATCTCCAGCCCCGGTATAGGCTGTGGTTGTGCCGTCGCCCCAATCGATCACGGTATTGGCAATAGTATCATCACCTGGGTCGACGATATCACCGAAGGTGTAGGTCACCTCGCTGCCTTCATTAACGGACGTGGGGCCCGTGATAATAGAAGACGGCGCTACGTTAAGAACATTAACAAATTGTGTACCCGCATTTTCAAAAGTACCGTCATCATTGACGACATCGACCGAAATATTAAAGCCGAACGGGCCGTCACTGTAGACATGGGTCTGCGTGCCAAATTCATCACCACTGATGGTTTCAACTGTCCCGTCACCCCAATCAATAACGAACTCCTGAATGGGATCATCACCTGGTTCAAACACACTAGCGGTAAGGCTATATACAGCCCCTTCGTTAACCGAACCTCCACCATGAAGATTAACGGTAGGTGCTACATCGCCCACAGTCACAGTAAACGTTTCTGTATCTGTTTGTCCGTTCACATCGTCAGATACGGTAACAGTGACATCATAAACACCGTCATCGGCAAAATTATGAGCAATGTTAAAGTCTCGACTGAATATGGAAACGTTATTCTGAACAGTCCCGTCTCCCCAATCAATGGAGTAGGTCCAGCCATTACTATTCTGATCTGTAGGGTCAGTAAACGAAATACCCTGAACGAAAGTAGCGCCCTCATTCGCAGTTGCATCAGAGATTGCCTGAACATCCAAAACTTCGGCAGGAACACTGACTTGCACGTCTTTTGTTGAAACACCTTCGTATGTGCCATCTTCGTCGACAAGGTCTATAGATATTTCGTAATCGCCTGGAGTGGCATAAACATGGGTAACATCACCAGGACTGTTAAAGGTTTCAACGGTGCCGTCTCCCCAATCGACAATGAAATCTGTCACTGTGTCATCGCCAGGGTCGCTCGGGTTACCTAATCTTAGGGTATATACCTGGTCTTGTTCGACATCATTATTTCCAAACAAACCTATTGATGGGGCAACATTGCTAATAGTTGCTTGATAGGTTTGTGTCTCTATTGCTTCGGCTGTACCTGATTGGTCGTCTACTGTAACCGTAACGGTGTAAACTCCATCGTCAAGATAACGATGGCCCGTATTAAGCGTGCCTGAATTGGTTGTATATTGAGAGGATCCACCGTCTCCCCAGTCTACGTTTACCAGAAGCGTATCACCATCAGGATCGGTGAAGTTTATTGTGTGACTAAAACCAATTCCATACGACTCAGTTCCCGTATCGTCGGCACCTACGCTCATCCCTGGTGCGTCATTTACAGGTAATACAGTAATATTCGTTGTAGCGGGCTCAGCAAAGTTTGCCCCATCACTGCCCGCCCAAGTAAAGCTATCCAGCCCATTAAAATCTTGATCACCCAGATAAGTTAATACACCAGCTTGTAGCGCATTTACATCGAAAGTCTGTCCTGGCGCTATAGCCACACCATTGAGTGCAAGTACACCGCTGATGGGAAGTGTGATAAACGCAACTTCTTGAAGTGGCTCCCCTTCAGGGTCAACAAATGCATTTAAAAACTCGTTAATATCTATAACAATACTTTCGTCTTCGTTTCCTTGAACGACAAAATCCGTGGTTTGAGGTATTTGATTACCGAAACGCTGCATGAAGACATCATAGCCGTCGGTTCCCCCCATCCACGATGTCCATGACGCGATAAACCCGCCATCGCTTAATGCTGCTAAGCTTGGTTCATACTGTGAACTACTAGTATTTTGATTTATCAACTGCGGGAGATCTATAAGGCGCCCAGCTTGGTCAAACTCTTGCACAAACACGCCTTCACTACTACCGTCATTGCCGGTAAAGGCAATGGCAAAACCACCACCTGCAAGCGCAATAATGCTTGGATCATGCTGTGAATATAAATAATCTTGATTGACCCTAAACTCTTCGCCTACAGCAACGGATTCTCCTGCAGCGTTAAACGTAAAGCGTTGGGCGTAGACGCCATTGCTATATAGGTCGGCCGTATTATCAGTCCAGGTGATGACAAAGTCTCCGTTAGCCAGCCCAGCAACTGCACTTTGCGTCTGGCTTCCGCTTACCGATGTATTGACTTGGAATTCGCTTCCGACTGCATTTCCGTTGGCGTCGAATACTTGAGCAAAAATACCAGTACTGTTAGCATCAGGGCTTTGCCACGATACGACATAGCCACCATTTGGCAATGCCGTCGAACTCGCTAATGTACTTATATCAGCAGTGTCTTGATTACTCGAAACCGTAGTGTTTACTAGCAATTCAATGTCTAAGGGTTGACCTGTGGCTGCGAAGCGCTGCATGGCAACACCCCACCCGCTGTTATCACCTGTGTCCGAATCAAATGTCTGCCATACCACAGCAAACTCACCGTTTGGTAAAACTGCAACCTGTGAAGAACTCTGTGTGTTAGACACCTTGGTATTCACGACAAACTCAGCGCCATTGTGCGGAGCTTGGTTGAACGGCGTGCCGTCGTTGTTGAAAATACGCCCAATGATTGAGGACCCTGAACCATCTTGCGATGAATCAGTAGAAGTCCAAGTCATCACAAATGTACCGTTGTTGAGTGACTGCACGGTAATTTCGTTTTGCGTACTCGTGAGTGTTGTGTTCGCTACCTGATTAGAGCCAACTGGATTGTTTTCATTGTCATAAAGTTGGAAATGTACATCGCCGCTTTGGTTGTCCTGCCAAGAAACGACATAGCCATCGAGATCTCCGTTGCTGTCATAAAGTGCCGATGACTGGGATGCTGACTGTCCTCCCGTGGCATCTGTGTTTACGGCTCTTTCTGGTTGTAGCGTCGGTAAATTGCCATCCAAGTTTTGAGAAATATTGACAACAATAGATTGCGCTAAGCTTGAACCACCTGCGCCATCAGTTAAGCGTACGCTATAGGTACGCGTCGACTCTGGTGCATCTGAAATATTTCTGTAAGTGACGGCTTCGAGCAGGGACTCTATGGCCTGTGCACTCGCACTAGCATTAAACGTAACCACTAGTGCGGTGTCATTGGTTCCGCTAGAGTCCAGAGTACCGATAACCGTGCCTTCATACAAAACGTCGCTGCCAGACACAGCAATTTCGTTTGCACCAGAACCTTGATTTTGAATTCCCAAATTATCCTGAGGGAAGAAGGACTGACGTCCAAGCTGGTCGCCTTGCCCATAAGAAGAGATACGTGCAATCTCTAGCTGTCCATTTGTAAAATCAGTCGTATCGATATCTGCGACACCGGCACCGATAAACAATAGCTGGGGAGCAAAGTTGAGACTGGATTCACTGAACTCAATGGAGTTAGATGCTATTTCAACGACAGGCGCTTGACTAGTTTCAAACTGGCCATCACTGCCAAACATGCGCAAAAGGATGCCATAGCTGTTCGCTTGGTCCGGCTCAGTGTTATAGCCCGTCCAAGTGACTGCGAAGCCACCGTTATTCAGTGCAGTAATGCTAGGTTCATAGTTTCCATTGACATTATTTGTTTCTGCTCGTTTTGGTCCATCAACAATCCTGCCATCATTGTCAAACTGCTGAACAAAAATACTGTAAGGGTTGTTAGAATCTAAGTAGCTTACGGCAAAACCACCTCCGACTAATGCGGTAACATCAGGCTCGTACTGCGCGCCACTCGTCTGCTCGTTTACGCGCAGCAATTCTCCAACAGCTTGACCGTTTGCATCAAATAGCTGAGCAAAAACGCCAGCGTTACTGGTATCGTTGCTGTCAGTATACGTCACAACAAAACCACCGTTGTCTAGCGCTGCCACTTTCGGCTGATACTCGCCATCACTGGTATCGGCCACTGTAATTGCACCTGAGAACGGACTACCATCGTTGTTAAAAATTTTAGCTTCTATATCAGAGCCTGTTCGATAGGTAACGACCAGCTTTCCGTTGGCTAACTCAGCAATATCCGGCTCGCTCTGAGTACCAGAGGTTATGGCGTTGGCAAGAGTTTCGTTTATAACGCGGTTTCCATTAGCGTCAAACGTGGTTAAAAAGGTACCGCTGTTGTCGCCTACACCGTTGCCGCTGAAAATGGCAGCGAACCCACCGCCAGCCATTGAAGTCAAGCGCACCTGTGACTGGGTGCTAGACAGCGTATCGTTGATAATAAAATCGTCGCTTTGCTGCACGCCATTTAAGTCGAATAGGCGACCAAATATACCTGAGCTATCATCTTCCCCACGACCCTGCCAGGCAACCACAAACCCACCAGCCACCGCTGTTACACTCGGGTATGTTTGTTCTTGTGGGGTGTATTCATTAACAATAAACTCGTTACCTATTGGTGAGCCATTGGCATCAAAGCGCTGCCCCACAATACCACTACCCCAACCATCCTGATTCTGCGATTGCCAAACGACCACTAGCGAGCCATCTTCCAATTCTGTCACTTCTGAATACTGCTGGTTGTTTTCTTGGAAAGTATTGACCTGAATTTCGTCCCCCTGGGGCGACGCACCATCAGCAACGGGCTCAACCACAAAGTTAATCGCATTATTTGATGTGCTGTTGCCTTCGCCATCTGTCAAGCGCAGAGATATGGTTCGTTGAAGCGTAGGGCCATTTGAAGAGTTGAGGTAGCTTAACGCCTGAAGTAAAGCGTTTATGCTGGCTTGATTAGCATTTGCATTAAAATCAATATGAAGTTCATTGCCGTTAGCACCATCTTTGGTAATGCTAGCAAAAGCGGTACCTTCATAAGAAATAGTACTTCCAGATACACTGATCTCCCCTAATCCGTTCCCCGAACTTAATACAGAGAAATTATCCTGTTCATTAGCACTGACAAATTGACCTTGTGCACCATAACCAGTAATCACAGTAACGGTTAGGCTACCACCGTTAAAGTCATTAGATTCAGCGCCGAATAAATCAGCACTAGAAATAAATGCTTCAGGGGTATCAGATTCGGTCAAGATAATTTCGTTAGGCAAACCAGCAATTTCAATTTGACCTGCACCATCAGAAAATTGACCGTCACTGCCAAACCCTCGCCAGAATACTCCATAGGAATTGTTTACCCCAGCTTCAACGTTATAACCGCTCCAAGCAGTAATGTAGCCACCGCTGGACAAGCCCAACACAACAGGCTCCCACTCGGTGCTGACGTTATTAATGTTGACCTGATTGTTACCGTCAATAGCATTTCCGGCAGCATCAAATTCCTGGGTAAAAATGCCATCAGGTGAGGCACCTGAATAGTAACTTACAACAAACCCACCTGTGGCCAGCGCATCCACTTTAGATTGATATTGACTGCCCAACGTTCCTTCGTTCACCCGAATTTCATCGCCAATTACATTGCCACTCGAGTCAAATAGCTGTGCAAATACACCTGAACCGCTGCCGTCACTGTTCACCGTATAAGAAACGACAAAGTTTCCATCAGCCAATGCTGTGATATCGGGCTCACTCTCTGTAGTTGCAGGGCGATCAATAACAATTTCTGGCGCTGTAATAGTGCCATCAACATTGACTAAACGAAGGGTTATTTGATTACTGCTTTCGTAAGTGACGGCAAGTTGCCCGCTAACCAATTCTGTGATCGAAGGATCAAACTGTGACCCACTCGTAGATTCATTGATTAAGAACTCAGTGCTTAACGGTGTACCATCTTCATTAAATAAGCGGCCAAATACCCCGCTGCTGTCGCCGACACCATTACCTTCCCAAACTGCTGCGAATCCACCGCTGCTCAGTTGGATTATTTGCGGGTCGTTTTGAGTGGAACTTGTGGTTTCGTTAATTACAAATTCACCACCAACTGGTTCGCCAAACTCATCAAACCGCTGTGCGACAATACCGTAACCGCTACCATCAACACCGCCAGTGTCTAGCCAAGCTACCACAAACCCATTGCCGTTAGCCGCGACTGATGGCAATGACTGTGAATTTAACGTGCTGGTATTGATAGCGATTTCATTGCCAATAGGCGCACCATTTTCACTATACCTTTGAGCGAAGATACCTTGGCCATTTCCATCTTGGTTGGCATCAGATGCCCAGGCCATTACAAACCCGCCACTTGCCAACTCAGCAAGTGCTGGCGTAGTTTGATAGCCCAACTCAAAACTGTTTGCCTGAATGTCGCCAGTCTGTGGTGTAGAACCGTTAGCTACTTCCGTAATGTTTAGCGTAACGACCTGATGTGCGCTAGAACCTCCATCACCGTCAGTCAGACGCATCGCAATTTCTCGACTGGCCTGTGGAGAGGTAGAAAGGTTGGAATAACCGATTGACTGCATTAACGCGTTTACCGCTTCTAACGTTGCATTTGCATTTAAAGCGATGTGTAAACCATTCCCCGCTTGCCCATTTTGTGTAATGGTGCCTATTGCGGCGCCCGCATAGCTCACCGTACTTCCTGAAACCCCAATCTGTCCCTGTCCAACACCTTGATTATCGATAGTAAAGTTGTCATCAGCAAACTCTTGATTTGTATTTACGATATCCCGATACCCACCCACAATATCGATTGTTAAAAGGCCGCCATCAAAATCTGCCGAATCGCTATCAAGAACATCAACATTGCTGAAAATAAACTCAGTATTGGTACTTTCAGTAATTGTGATTTCTGCTGGAATATTTTCAATCTCTGGGCCATCGCTACTACTGAAATCACTAGCAATGCCAACTAGCTGTTGACCTATTTCATAAGTGCTATTAGCAGGTGATGTAAGATTATATCCAGACCAAATAACTGCAGCGCTCTGATTTCCAACGCTCACAATGGTAGATTGGTGGTCTGTACTCGGCCCTGAGCCAGCTAAAACTGGCCCATCCACTTTTGTAGGGGTAGTACCTGAAGCTTCAAATTCTTGGACGTACACGCCCGCATTTGCCCCCCAAGTAACGGCAAAATTACCATTATTCAATGAGGCTATTTGAATACCATCGTTTGAATTCCAGGTTGTTTCGCTGGTGTTAACAATAAACTCATCGCCGATAAAGTTGCCGTTTGCATCGATGCGTTGACCGCGGAACCCCCAAAAATTTTGCGCAAATTCATCAATGTAGTGCCCCCAAGCGAGTACAAAAGTGCCATCATCAAGCGCGGTCACTGCAGGTTGGTTCCATATATTCCCTTCTGACGTATTTACTTTGAATTCAGAAACTAACTCTGTTCCATCTACAGGATTAAAAATACGCGCAAATACGTCGTCACCCGAGCTGCTCTTCCACGTTGCTACCACAGCGCTTGCTGAGGCTGCTATGTCGGCATTGCTTTGAGAACCCGAAGTTGACGTGTTCGCTAATAATTCAGCAGTTGTTGCAACACCAGCATTATCAAAAAAGCGCATAGCGATACCAATCCCGCTTGTATCGCCTGTGGCACTATCGTAAGTATCGAACGCTACGACGAAGCCACCATCAGCAAGCGCAGAAACAGAAGGTGTACCTTGTATACTGGACAGGTTTTCATTAACAATAAATTGATTGCCAAGAGCTTGGCCAGAAGCGTCAAAGCGCTGCGCATAAACATTTATATCGCTGTTGGACTCGCTGGTAACGCCCTCCCAAACCACGACAAAAGAACCATCACTAAGGCCTGCAACGTCAGCGTTGGTTTGATTACCGAAGTTTTCCGTGTTAACCACGAACTGGTTACCAACTGCTTGTCCATTTTCATCAAAGATTTGTGCAAATATTCCATTGGAACTGCCATCAAGACTGTTTTCGCCAGTCCAGGTAACCACATATCCCCCACCGGATAACTCGCTGGCAGACGGTATAGTCTGGTTACCAGCAGTCACTTGGTTAATTAGAGTCGACTCACCAACTAGGTCAAAGTCATTTGCAGACTGCTCAAAATTAAGACTATAGTCTATATTCGTTGAGGTGCTGTTCGCACTGTCATATACATAAAGTCTTACGCTTCTAGGGTTAAGTGCGCCTGAATCGCTGCTATAGCCCAATGCTTCAATTAAAGCTTCAACTGCTTCATCGGTAACGCCAGTCGTAAAATCAATACGCAGGTCACTGCCCGCTTCTCCATTGTCAGAAGAATCAATTGAGGCAAACGCAGTCCCTTCATACGAAATAGTAGAGCCGCTCACACTTATTTGGCCATTACCCGTTCCTATGTTAGCCACGCCTAAGGTATCTTCGAATGTCTCGTTGCTTGAAATATAACGCAAAGTCAAATACCCACCGTCTAGGCTATTTGAACCGGTGTATTCAAAATTGATGTTGCTGTCTAATAGAGCCAGCTGACCTACTACGTCCGACTCGTTGAAAGTTACATCTCTGTCAAAGTCTTCCATTAAAAAGGCAGGAGTTGACACCGATGAACGTATATCAATAAGAATGGCATTTCCTTGGGTAGTTGCACCACTGCCGTCGGTCACGCGAATTGAGATTGTTTCATCATTTTCTACGTTATTTTGAGAGGCATAGGTAAGGTGTTCTATCAGTGCATCAATTGCTAATGTTGTGGCATTAGCGTTGAAAGTGACAGATAATCCACTGCCATTTGTGCCATTTTCACCACTCGAAATTTGGCCGATCACTGTGCCTTCAAAACTAACATCAACTCCGCTAACAGAGATTTGGCCGAGACCCGTTCCGGTTGTCTCTATGGCAAGCAGGTCATCAGCATCGCTTTGGGTAAGGTAGAAAACCTCTAACATACCGCCGTTAAAATCATCGGTGATGTGAGTGAAATCCACGTCCGCATCAATTCTCACAGGCGTTGATGCCACTGAATTTAAAATTTGCCGCGTATCAGTAACATCATCCAGACTAGGTGGCGTAGAACGGTTGAAATCGCTGGGGTTACCAAAAATGTTTTGAAATACGCCCCAACTGCTATCATCTGGTTCTAAAGAGAAGTCAGCCCAAACTGCAATGAAGTTGTTTGACGACCCTAGGCCAGTGAGAGAAATTTTATCAACACTGGACCCTGAGGTACTGCTTGCTATCACCTCGCCATCAATGGGAACACCATTACTGTCAAACTCGCGAATAAATGCGCCGTCGTTATCCCCTACACCATTACCCGTCCAGCCAACGACAAAGTTACCATTGGGTAAAGTCGCGACGCTAGGCTCTGTTTGATTTCCTGTCAGCGTTTCATTTACCTGAATGAGATCGCCGTTAGCGGTTCCGTCCGCATTGTAACGCTGGGCAAAAACACCATCGTTACTGCCATCTGTACTTTGAAATACAACGACAAAACTGCCATCTGAGAACGCTGCAACCTGATTATTTTGTTGTGAACCGTCTATCAACAAGTCTATTTCGCTACCAATCGCACTGCCATTGTTATCAAAACGCTGCATTACTATGTCGCTACTGTCTCCTCCGGCTTGCGTAGTAGAATACCAAGAGACAACAAAGCCACCGCTAAAGCTGCTAATAGACGAGTTGTATTGTGTACTTGAACTCGTAGTGTTGGCCGTAAATGATGCGCCTGCGGGCGTACCATCTGCATTAAAAATACGCACTGATATACCCCAGCCGGAAGCATCGCCGCCGCTGTCAGACCAAGTTGTTGCAAACTTTCCATCTGACAACGCGACCACGTCCACCAATGACTCCGTGTTGTCTGAGCCATCTCGCAACAAAAACTCTGAGCCCACAGGTGTCCCATCAGACGCATAACGCTGTGCAAACACGCCGCTGCCATCTGAAATACCATTCCCTTCCCAGGTTATTACGAAAGAGTTATCGCTTAGAACGGTTACAGCCGGAGCTGATTGAGCGCTGGCTGTGGTTGTATTGACTAAGAATTCGTTACCTACAGATAGCCCATTGGCATCAAAGCGCTGAGCGTAGACGCCCCAACTACTGTCATCTTGGTTAGACGAAACCCAGGTAACCACGTAACTACCATCGGCAAAACTCGAAACATCTGGCGTAAATTGCCCCCCAGCTGTAAATGTATTGACTAAATCTGGCCCAAAGACAGATCCAGAGCCATCGGTGTCGGGTGAAACATTTACGATAATAGTTTGATTGCCTGTACTGCCTCCATCACCATCTTCCACATTAAGAGAAAGGGTTCGCTGTGCGTTAGGCGCTTCTGATGTGTTGGCATACGTCAAGTTTTGGACGAGCGCCTCGATAGCTTCGGCTGATGCATTGCTATTTAATTCTATGCGCAGCTGAGTGCCATTTTGGCCACCGTTAACGATAGTACCAATCACCGTTCCGCTATAGGATATCGTTAAACCAGACACTCCAATTTGACTTGGCCCGTTGCCCTGATTATTAACGCCTAATTGATCTTCTTCTCCACCAAACTGGATATACCCAAGGGTAACAACACCACCGTCAAAATCGGTCGAGTCGCCGTCTTGAAGGGACACAGCAGCGTCTAAAATTTGAGGTGCATTATTTACAGCGTTTTCAGCGAATGTTACTTCATTGGCGAAACCTGAAAGCGTAGGATTCTGATTGGTCGATTGGCTTCCAAAAAACGACTGGAAAATGCCATAACTACTGCCATCGACGCTATTTTGATCGTGGTAAGTGATGACATAATCGCCGTTACCCAACGAGGTAACGCTGGGGCGGGTTTGCATCCCTGACTGTTGCCCTATATTGACGAGTTGGTCACCATCTAAGGGCTGCCCATCGGATGAAAATTCACGCCGAAATATGTCAGCACTATTAGCTGAATACCAAGTGATGACAAAATTGCCGTTAGGCAGATGATCAATGCTTGGGCTGTTTTGACCAGAAGCTGGATTTTCATTTACAACGAAGGTTTGACCCAGCGAACTACCCGAAGCGTCATAACGTTGCGCTAATATTGCACTACCACTGCCATCCGACAGGTTTGTCGTATCCTCCCATGCCACAACGAAGCCGCCATCAGCGGCATAAGAAACCTTTGGCGTAGCCTGATTGCCCGCCGACAAACTGGTTACCTCAATTTCTGAGCCTAACGGTGCGCCGTCGTTAGCAAATTGCTGAACAATAATTTCGTTTGACGTACTGCCATTGTGATTATCGGAATACCAAGTAATTGCAAATCCTGTAGATGACGCATCAATACTGGAGGAATACTGAGTGCCAGTGGTCGTAGTATTTGCAATTAATTCGTTGGTTACGGCAGTCCCATCACTTTGAAATATTCGATACGATATTCCCCATGAGCTGCCGTCGCCACCAGACGAGGGCCACGTTACAGCAAAGTTACCGTCAGACAGTCGTACCACGTCAGGATACTCTTGTGAGCTAGATGCAAAGTCATTAACTTGAAACTCATCACCCAACGCCAAGCCATTTGCGTCGAAGAGCCTGGCTTTAATGTCGACACTATCGTTTGTTCCATGCCCCTGCCAAACTACCACATATGAACCATCAGCAAAGGTGGTGACTTTAGGGTCATTATCTGATTGACCTGCGGTTACGGCTGATTCTTGACTAACAAGAAATTCTGTCCCTAAAGCATTGCCGTCGGCACTAAAGCGCTGACCGTGAATACTGTAAACACCATTGTTATTTTCTTGCCCTTCACTTTGCCACACCACGACATAACTGCCGTCATCAAAAGCAGCAATATCCGAGTTGTACTGAACTCCATCGGTGAATGTATTGACTAGCGAGGAGGTAAAAGCAGTGACTGTCGAGTCAATTTCAGCGCTAATATTGACAGTAAAGTTAATATTTTCGCTCGATGCACCATTTGCGTCGGTAAGCCGCAGGCTAATGCTGCGTGATTCATCGGGGCTATTAGAGGTATTTCGGTACCCGGTTGCTTCCAGTACGCCCTCAACGGCTTCTGTTGTCGCATTGACATTGAAAACAATGACTAGTTGACTACCATTTTGCCCATCACTAACGAGCGAACCAATCTGAGTGCCCTCATAAAATACAGAGCTTCCTGAAACGCTCACTTGTCCTGCAGCATTCCCTTGGTTAAGTAGTCCCAACTGATCGTCGCTAGAACTTCCAACATTATAACCTACGGTGAGTGTCCCGCCGTCAAAGCCTACATCTGACACATCAGCTACTGATACACCAAGCTCCAAAGGCACAAGCCCCGCATTAACCAGTGCCTCATCAAAGTTATAGCTAGAAGCGAAGCCCGTTATCTCTGGCCCGATTGCGTCGGCAAAAGAGCCAAAACGATTAAGGCTGATATCAGTGCTATTGAATCCGGTGCCGCTTTGTTCAAATGCGATGAAGTAGTTGTTGCCCGAACCAATGACAACAGGATTATCAACCGATGTATTTATATTTGATTCAACCCGTAACTCACTGTCTATAGGCACTAAATCAGAAGTAAACTCGCGGCGCATAATGCTGCCTAAATTCGCATCGTGCCACGTGAATACGTAATTGCCATTATCAAGTTGAGCGATGTCAGGGCGGTATTGAGTGCTTGAGTTATTTTCATTAATAACGATTTGTGCCGTAAGTGCACTATGAGAGGCATCAAATTTTTGAGCGACAATACCATATCCACTGCCGTCTGCGTTCCCAGATAGGTCTACCCACGTAAGTACATAGCTTCCATCGGCTGATGCATTCACTTCGACGCTGAGCTGATCTCCAGCCTGACCCAACGTAATATCAAGTTCTGCACTGGCAAAGGTACCATCATTGTTTACCGCACGAGCAACGACATCACTCGAACTTCCGCCAGCCTGTGTACTTGAGTACCAGCCCACAATATATCCACCATCGTACGAATCGACAGAAGGTTCATATTGGGTGCTAGTAGTAGTGCTATTAACGACAATTTCATCTGTAACGGGAGCCCCATTGGAATCGAAAATTCTTGTTACGATGGACCACCCACTACCGTCGGCACCCGCACTTTGCCAAGTTACCGCGACATTGCCGTTTGACAGGCGGGTAATCTGACTGTCAGATTGCGTGCTTGACGTATATTGGTTTACCTGGAAATCATCGGTGGCTGGAGTGCCGTCAGCGTTGAAGATTCTTCCGTAAATGCCTGAACCGTCTTCCCCAACTTCTCCAGCGCCATCCCACGTGACCATAAAGCTACCGTCAGAAAAAGTGGTGACATCAGCATGCTGCTGCGCTGAGTCACTGGGCAAAAAGTCGGACTGGTTTATTTTTAGCTCTAACCCTACAGGCTCCCCACTAGCACTAAAGCGCTGAGCGTGTATTCCATAATTATTAGTATCGTTTTGTGAATAGCTATCCCAAACAACGATGAAACTGCCATCGTCAAACTCGCTGATAGAAGGACCTGACTGTACTGAGTTTGTATAAGTGTTTACCCTTTCTGTTGTGCCAACTGACGCAATTGAATCATTGGTTTGTTCAACGATAATTTCTGTTACTACATTGCTACTTGAGTTGCCCGTACCATCGTCGAGTCGAATAGAGATCGTACGCGTTGCTTGAGGGCTTTGTGAACTGTTGGCGTATTGAACGTTTTCCAGCAGTGCTTCTATCGACTCTACATTTGCATTGCTGGTTAAATTGACAAGTAGGTTGCTGCCGCTGTCGCCATTCTCAACGATGGTACCTATCACATTTCCTTCATAGGTGATCTGATTACCAGACACACCAATCTGCGAAGAGCCAGTCCCCTGATTGCGTATCGAAAGTGAATCTTCGCTGCTACCTCCCACCACATAAGCAATAGAAAGTTCGCCTCCATCATAGTTTGCGGTGTCTGTGTCTACCACTGCAACCGCAATATCAATAATTTGTGGGGCTGCATTCACTACGTTCTCATCGAAAACAATTTGATCAACCATACCAACAATTTCTGGTGGGATATTTAAAACAGAAGTATTCGTTGTAGAGAAAACACGCTGCACAATACCGGCTTGTGCACCATCATCAGTGGCAAAACTGTCTGAGTCCCATGTAATAACAAATTCACCGTTTGAAAGTGCGGTGATATCGGGGGTGTATTGGCTTCCATTAGAATTCGACGCTGTGGTTGCAAGCGTTTCAATACCAATAGGCGTGCCATCTTGCGCAAACTGTTGATATACGACACCCGATACAAAACTGCCGTCTAAGGTAGTTCGACCGTCCCAAGCCACTACGAAAGTATCGTCATCGAGCACAGCGACATCGGGCCTGTTCTGCGAACTACTTGTTGTGGTATTTACTAGAAAAACGCCCGATGCGTTGGTTCCATCAGCATTAAAAAGTTGTGCGTAAACTCCGTCACCTGAACCATCAAAGCCAGAATTTTCTTCCCAGACAACGACAAAATCACCATTGCTGAAATATTCAATTTTGGGGGTGTCTTGGTCCCCACCAGTTTGAACTCCAACCTGAACTGTCGGACCTTCGGCACTTAATTCATTATTGAATTGCTGGAATCGAACCACTCCGTTATTGCTACTTGGATACCAAGTAGCTGCGAACCCTCCAGCATGGGCACTTATATCTAAATAATAATTAGTTGTGTCGCCCTGTACAGTAATTGCCTGTTCTGTTGAGACTGCAGTTAGTGAGTTATCGAATGCTCGAAAGACAAGCTCAGCATTATTACTGCTGTCACTACGCCATCCGATGACTATATTTCCGTTGTCTAAGGTTGCGATATCTGGATAATCTTGTGTAGAAGATGTATCTGCATTTATCAGTACGTTAGCTGTAGTAGGCTCTCCGGATGCATTAAAATGTCGAGCAAAAATTCCAGCTCCGTCCCCCTCACCAGCGCCATGCCAAGTCACCACAAAACTACCATCAGCCAGTATAGTCACCTTGGGATTTTGCTGATTACTATATGAGTTAGACGGAACATTCACTTGAAACTCATGCCCTATTGGTGTGCCATTTGCGTTAAACCGCTGGGCATAAATACCATATGAATTTCCGACATCTCGTGTTGAATGCCAGACGGTAATATAGCTGCCGTCAGCAAACGCTGCGGAATGATTGGCACCTATACTGTTGTTGATAATAGAGTTGACTAAACGTTCGTTGCTGATAGGAGTTGCCATAACTTTTGTCCTTAAATATTGAAATGACGTGTAATTTGATTAGTAACCCACCACCAACAACGAGCAGGTTTGAATATTGTTTTGATTGAATGATTTTCTGAACGGCTCAGCTCACAATGAGTGAGCGCGCGAAGGGAGTTAAGAATAAAAAAGAGTAAGCTGAGAAATATTTCGAATACAACAATGTCATGAGGACAACGTTGCGTTACTTCCTTATAAAATATGTTCATCCTTGAAGATAGCCTTTTTTAATTACTTTGAATGTAACTAAAACAACTATCAATTTTCGCCGTGGAAGGGCTTGCGACAACTAAACGTAATACCTACTGCACCACGCACCAATATTGATTATTTAGCGTTTCGCCTTGGTAGCATAAACCATACCCACATTAAATAGCGTATATTTTTCATACAACTATAACTTTCACAATGTTATCTGCTTTTTGAACTGTAAATAATTTCGACACCTTTAAGAATAAATCCAATTCATTTAGTATCCGTAGGTATCAGAGGCCCAGCAGCGTCTCTACACCAAACAATATTGCACCTATCAACCCGCCTACGATCGTGCCGTTTATGCGAACTTTTTGAAGATCGCGGCCAATATTCAACTCTACCTGCTCAGCCATTTCACGCTCATCCCAACTATTGATGGTGTCGCGAATGTGACGGGTTAGAAATTCAGCCAACTCAGGCGCCATATATTTAGCCGCTTCTCCAATGTGCTTATTGAACGCTTTTGCTAGCTCACTGTCTTGCGTTAACGTGGTACCCAAATCGTTTAAAAGGCTCGACACCTTTGTTTCTGCTTTACCATTTGGCTGTTCAAGAGACGTTAAAAGCCATTGATGAAACTTGGCCCATGATTGCTGAACATACGCGTTTAACGCTGGGTCATTAATAATTTTTTCCCGATAGCTGTTTACCTTTTTCTCCATTAACGGGCTGTGCTGTAGTTCGTAAAGAAATTCGTGTACTTGCTCATCGAACGCATGGCGAATGGGGTGATGCTCATCTTCGTATACATCTTCCAAAATACTTGAAACCGCTTTAACAGCTATGAGTGCCCCCTGCTCGCTTAGCCAACTAGACGGCAATAGCTTTTCAATACGACTGTATTCGGTTTTTAGCCAGACTACTAACGTATCTGCTATGTAGATTTGGGTTTCTGGCTCTGCAAGCAGTGAGGCCAATTTCCCTAACACCCTATCAAGCACTACCTGATGCTGGCGCTCTTTCGTAACGGCGCTTAACGAGGTTGCCATCAATTGCCTAAGATCAAGTTGGTTAATGCCCTTCTGTGCGGTTTTAGCGATAAACGCTTTCACAGGTTTGTCATCGAGCACGCGAAGAACGCCTGCAAAAGCATCGCATAGAAAGCGACTTAAACGGGTAGCGTTTCTATCTTGTGACAACCACCTTCCCGCGCCCTTTGCAGGGTCGCTGTCCCGAATTAGCTTCTCTATTGCTTCAGGATGAAAGAACTTTTCCTTAACGAACAATGACAGGTTATTAGCAATAACAGACTTGTTACTAGCCACGATATTGGTGTGCGGAATGGGGTACTTCGCTGGAATTGGCTTAAATAATGCTGTCACTGCAAACCAGTCAGCTAGACCACCGATGAGCGCCGCCTCACTGGCCATCTTAATAAGCCCCAACCACCATGCTCCTTGCAAGGTTGGATAAAACTTGGGAAGTAAAACCGTTAAAACAAATACACTTGCGGCAAAAATCAAACAGGCCAATGCAAGCCTTTTAGCCTTATTTAATTGCGTGTACTTGTCCTGCATAAACTACTCCGTTTAAATTACTCGTTTACCATCTTGGTCTATAAGTGGTGTGCCGTCTTCTTTAGCAAAAGGGCCTTGTGGCCATACAGGCAAAATATCCAGTACAGCTTCACTTGGCCGGCATAATTTCACTGTTTCTTTTGCTTATTCGAATAGGAATTACCTTCAACTCTCCCAAGAGGTAAAGAAACTGCTTTTTCGTGTTCACCTTCGGGAATGCAAACAATAGGCCTATTCACTAAAACAGGATGTTCCAGCATCAATTCAAAGATGATTTCGTTACTCACTGTTTCATCAAGTAACCCTAATTCAGCAGCAGGAGACTTTGTTGTGCGAAGCGCTTGTCGAGGGTTAAGGTTAGCTGCATTCAACAAATAAGTTAGTTGTTCACGTTCCCACCCAACACGTAAATACTCAATAACCTGCACCTCATACCCAGCGGCCTTGATCACCGCCAGTACATTCCTAGACGTGCCGCACTCTGGGTTGTGATAAATCTTTATCATCGCCACCTAACCTCACTAAAAAGTAAAAACCACATATACCAACATACTATTAAAATTCGAGGACAGACACTCACATAGGCTAAAACCTTGCCCGTACTCGTTGGACACACACTCAAATAGCTACCTGTACTTCTCGGACACACACTCAAAAAAGCAGCTTGTAACCAAAAAGATGTATTCACATTGAGTGTCTGTCCATTTCTTTAAATAATTTCTTCAAGCGAGTGTCTGTCCCCTTCTGAGCTCCCTTCTGAGCTTAGGGCCATGTGGTGCAGAATGGTCAAATTCGCCATCCGATAGCAGATGAAACTATAAAATTAGCCATTACACTATTAAGGCAGCCTCCCCCTTTGGCATATTAAACTAACCTTTTGATTTAAAATACTTTTTAAGAGTGGCATGATACGTGAAATGTATTTTATAAATACACAATAAAATTTGTGTTTGATATTAATACCGTTAAAGCGTGTTATTAAGTATTTATAAAATAATCAAGGATATAAGAATATGAAAAAGTCTATTATTGCTAGTGCAGCTATGTTGCTTTCAGCCTCTTTGCTTACTGGCTGCGTTATCCATGTTGGCGACGCTAGTGCATTAGAAGGCAGCGATTTCAGTTCTATTCTAGGCAATATTGACATAGCTGAAGGGAAGCACGCTGGCGATATTTCTTCTGTTAATGGCAATGTGGAAATTAGCGATCATGGTGGCGCGGATGAAGTCAGCATCGTTAACGGAAATCTTGAAATGGGTAGCCATGTGTCTGTCCGAAATATCGATATTGTAAATGGCGATGTAAGTGCAGCTTCACACCTCAATGTGCTTAAGGGTGTAGAGACCGTGAATGGAAATGTTACGCTTCCTACGCAAAGTACAATTGGCGGTAGCGTTGAAACAGTGAATGGAGACATAACAGCAGTTGATACAACCATTGAAAAACACATCAAAACACTCAACGGCGATATTACTTTGTCTGGCTCTTCTCACGTTTTAGGCGATATCGTATATAAGGAAAGTGAAAGCGCTTGGGGTAAGAAATCAGACAACAAACCTACCCTATCGATTAGTGCATCGGTTACTGTGGACGGCAACATTGTTTTGCACCGTCCAGTTAACTTAGATATTGAAAGCGACGAACTTAAGCAAAAAGTCATTGTAAGTTACAGTGGTGCGCAGTAACTTATCAGCTTAATCATTTAAGCTAACATTCTGGAAATGCATGACTGAACAAGAAAAGATGCTTGCTGGCGATTTATACTTTCCGTCAGACAAAACATTATCGGCATTGCGCAAGCAATGCCGTATGCAATTAGACGAGCTCAACACAACTTGTCAAAGTGACCACAAAAAGCGTACAAGACTACTAAAAGCGCTGTTTGGTAGTACTGGAAAAAGGCTTTACATTGAGTCTTCATTCAAATGTGATTACGGCGAAAATATTCACGTAGGCGAAAATTTTTTCGCTAACTTCAATTGTGTGATTTTAGATGCAGCGAAGGTCACGATAGGTGATAACTGCATGATTGCGCCTCAAGTCGGTTTCTACACCGCTACGCACCCATTAGATCCGGTACAAAGGGCAACCGGCATCGAGTTCGCCAAGCCCATTACTATTGGCGATAATTGCTGGATTGGTGGTATGGCGGTCATAAACCCTGGCGTAACGTTGGGAGACAATGTGGTTGTGGCCTCTGGCGCGGTGGTAACTAAGTCTTTTGGCGACAATGTGGTCATAGGTGGTAACCCTGCCAAAGTCATCAAAGAAATAGAGCAAGCCGAATAGAGCATGTGATGTTTTCGGTATCACATGCCTTAAAAAACACCTTTACACGAGTCCATACCAAGTCACATCTATCGATTTAATCTGAACCGGTAATTCAAAGACTCTTCAGGGGCCGCCATTAGTACCTCAAAGGCGGCCCCTGATTTTAGCCCAGTATACAGAGCTAGGTAAAATTAAACGCTATCCCGTTAGTAGTCTAAAGACAAACGCGCTCTATAAATCGTTAATCCCAGTCTGGAGCAAAATCTGGGTTTACAATTCGGTCGCCGTTATCAAGATCATCAATAAGCGCGAGCTCTGAATCAGTTAAATGTACACCACCGTAAGCTAAATTCTCTGCCAAGTGTACTTTACTGGTTGATGAAGGGATTGCGTAAATGTGACGTTTCTCCATCCACGCCAGAACAACTTGCGCAGGCGTCGCATCGTGGTTTTGCGCTATTCGCAATAACGTTTCGTCCTTCATTACTTTTCCTACCGCAAATGGCATATATGCAGTCGCTTTTATGCCTTTTTCCTTACACGCTTCAACAACTTTCTTATTTTGCATGAAAGGATGGATTTCAATTTGGTTGGTGTAAATCTCGCCTTTACCAAGAACCTTTTCGGCCTTATCTAACAAATCAATAGTGAAATTAGACACCCCAATATGACGAGTAAGCCCTTGCTCTTTCGCCTTCGCAAGATTGCCTAAGTAACTTTCGAGTGAAATATCATTACCAGGATATGGCCAATGGATAAGAAGCAAATCAACATATTCTAGCTTCAGCTTTTCTAAGCTTTCGTGAACACTTGGAATAAAATGAGCATCGCCCAATGACTCGTGCCACACCTTGGTGGTGACAAACAGTTCGCTTCTATCAAGGCCGCTGGTTTTTATGGCATCACCAACTTGTGCTTCGTTGTCATAAAATTGTGCGGTATCAATGTGTCTGAAACCAACCTCTAGCGCTTTACTGACTGACTCACGGGCCTCGTCACCTTTCAACCGAAACGTTCCCATTCCTAACTGAGGCATATCTTTCATTACTCTCTCCTTTTCCGTTTTGGTCTTACCCTACTTGACGTAGCAGCTTCACACTTTGCTACGCCATCGCTTAGAAAGAAGATCGTAATCATCGTGACTGAAATCAGAATTAAATGGGAGACAAACTTAGTGATTAAGTTGAAGAATGCACGTCACCGAAATAAAAAAGCCGCTAGCGAACGCTTGCGGCTTTGAGTAATCACTTACACGTCAAGAATAAATTAACTATTACTTACGTTTGGCGGGGCGCCCAGCTCGTTTATTTAAGCCTTGTTGCTTACGCACTTTATGCTTTTTAACCGAGCGACGCATGCGACTTAAACGCGCGTGGTCAAGTTTGCCCTGGCGTACATTAACCATAGTTTGCGTTTCATCCGGCAGTTGAACATGGCTACGAAGCGCGTTCACGTCTTCTAATCCTAGTTCTACCCACGCACCTTGCGGTAGACGCTTCTGCAGTTCAATTGGGCCATATTTAACGCGGATCAAGCGGCTAACTTGCACGCCCTGCGACTCCCAAAGACGACGCACTTCGCGGTTACGCCCTTCTTTCAACGTTACGTTGTACCAACGGTTCATGCTTTCATCTTCAGCATGCTGCGGCGTAGGCGCACCT
This sequence comes from Alteromonas sp. Cnat3-28, assembly GCF_022348265.1. Classification (NCBI taxonomy): domain Bacteria; kingdom Pseudomonadati; phylum Pseudomonadota; class Gammaproteobacteria; order Alteromonadales; family Alteromonadaceae; genus Alteromonas; species Alteromonas sp. Cnat3-28. The sequence goes on along the minus strand of NZ_JAKREY010000025.1, from coordinate 26,764 downwards.
GAAATTGTCAGGAACTTTGCTTCGCCGTCTTCCAGCTCTACACCTTTTTGAAGGGTATGTAGTGTTTTGCCTGTTACCTCACCGAATACACGTACTGCGTATTCGCGTTCTACTTCACATTTCGGGTGCATCAGGCGGTTGGCTAGTTCACCATCGTTGGTGAATAACAGCAGGCCACTGGTGTTCATGTCTAGACGACCAACGGTGATCCAGCGCCCTAATCGAATGGCGGGAAGGCGGTCAAATACCGTATCGCGACCTTCAGGGTCGTGACGGCTACACAATTCACCTTCGGGTTTGTTGTACATCAACACACGGCAAATTGGCTGTTCTGTTTGACGAGATAGCAAATGACCATCAACACGGATTTGTGCGGTGTGGTCGACTCTATCTCCTAATGTTGCTTTGGTGCCATCGACCGATACTCGGCCTTCTTCAATCCAACGTTCCATTTCTCGTCGCGAGCCTAGCCCTTGGTTAGCCAGTACTTTTTGCAACTTTTCAGTCATGGGTTTTCACTCTTTAATTGCTTGTTTACGGTCGCACGGTCTATTCGGACGGTGCCTCATTTAACACCTTAAGCGGCGAGTCTGACGCAACGCTTTCAGCCATGTTTTCGAAAGCATCAGCATTGGGCAAATCGCTCAACGACGTCATCGAAAAATAGTCTAAGAAGCCTTTGGTAGTTGCATAAAGCGCTGGTCGCCCAGGCACTTCTTTGTGACCTACTACCTTAACCCAGTCTCGTTCTGTGAGTGTCTTTATAATATTACTGCTTACCGCCACGCCCCTGACCTGCTCTATTTCTCCGCGGGTTATAGGTTGACGATAGGCAATGAGTGCCAAGGTTTCGAGCATTGCTCTAGAATACTTTGGCGCATTTTCCTGCCACAATTTGCTTAACCACGGGCTTAACGCATCTAACGACTGAAAGCGATAGCCACTTGCTACTTCCACCAATTGAATGCCTCTTGGCTGATAGTCTAACTTTAGTTCGTTAATCACCTTACTCAAGGTTCTATCAGCGACGGTAAATTCATTGAGTACCGTTTCTTTTAAATGCTGCTTTGAAATAGGCTTATCAGCAACAAATATTGCTGCCTCTACCAATTGTTTAAGCTGCGCCGTGTTAATTTTCTTCATGGGCACCTAATTTTACATGAATTTTTGCATAAGGACCTGCCTGAATGCATAAAATTAGCTGTTCTTTTACTAATTCTAAAATTGCTAAGAAGCAAACCACTACCCCAGCTTTACCTTCTTCAACCGTAAATAGGCGTTCAAGTGGCGTATATTCAGTTGTTGTGAGTAACGACAAGATGAGCGACATGCGCTCTCGCGTGCTCAGTGCTTCCCGTGCAATGGTATGGTGTTCAAACGCTTCAGCGCGCTTCATGGCCGCACTGAACGCCAATACAATTTCAGCTAAAGACACATCGGGCTCAATGCGAATTGGCGCCACATTCTCACTTAGTTCAACGTGAGTGGTGAAAATATCCCGTTCAAGTCTAGGCTGAATATCTAAATCTTCTGCCGCTTGCTTTACTAACTCGTATTCTTTTAATCGGCGAATAAGCTCTGCTCGAGGATCTTCTTCTTCGTCGGAATCGTCACTGCGTTTAGGTAGTAGAAGCCTGGACTTAATTTCTGCCAATATGGCTGCCATCAGCAAGTACTCTGCTGCCAGCTCTAATTTTAGCGACATCATGGCATCTACATACTCCATATACTGCTTGGTAACATCTGCGATGGGCAGTGTGGTGATATCAAACTTTTGTTTTCTAATCAGATAAAGTAGTAAGTCGAGCGGCCCTTCGAAGGTTTCTAATATGACCTCTAGGGCATCGGGGGGAATGAAGAGATCTTCAGGCTTTTCAATTAGCGCTTCGCCATTAATAAACGCAAGTGGCAACGGCTGCTGAACAGGTGTCGAAAGCCCCTTCTCAACAGAGGCCTCATTATCGTTATTATTGTCTTCAACAAGCTCTGACACAGTTCCACAACCGTTTTTACGCGCTAACAAAGCGGCGATTATTGATATTATTATTTACGCGTTCACGCGAGAACTTGCAGCGCTTCGCTGTACATCGAAGCACTACAGGCCCTCGCAACATAGTTTACGGTTTCCTACTGTAACTTTCACTCACAACAAGCAAAAGAAGCTAGTTAAAATAGGCTATTTACAACAACCTGTTCAAAAAAACAGTAAAACGAAAGTTACTCGAAGGGAGACGGATCGCCCGTGCCATGTCGCACAATTACCGGCGTGTCTTCCGACAAATCAACCACTGTAGTGGGCTGCTCTCCAATGTAACCACCGTGAATAATAAGCCCTACTTGCTTTTCTAAGTTGTCGCGAATGACATCCGGGTCTGATTCGGCCATGGTGTTACCTGGCAAAATCAAAGACGTAGACATCAATGGTTCGCCCAGCTCTTCTAATAATGCAAGTGCAATGGCGTTATCGGGCACGCGAATACCTATGGTTTTACGTTTAGGATTTTGCAAACGCTTTGGTACTTCGCGGGTCGCTTTCAACACGAAGGTGTAACGCCCTGGTGTATTGTTCTTAATTTGCCTGAACGCCGTGTTGTCTACCTTTGCGTAAATTGATAGCTCAGACATGTCTCGACACATTAAGGTAAAGTTGTGATCTTTATCGATTTGACGAATACGACACAACTGCTCAAGCGCCTTTTTGTCTTCCATTTGGCAACCTATGGCGTAGCCTGAGTCTGTCGGATACACCACCACTGCCCCCTCTCGAATTAACTCACAAGCCTGACTAATTAGGCGCTTTTGCGGGTTGTCGGGGTGCACATAGAAAAATTGACTCATAATTACTTCCTTTTCTTAAACGCGCAGTACGATACTACTTTGCCAACGAGGCAAGTGTCTGTCCACTCGTAAAGCTTGCTGGTTAAGCTCGTGGGTAAAACTCGCTGGTTAAATTAGCTTTTGGGCTTTTTACTAACCAAATCTCGGCATTTTAATTAGCTTTAGCGCTCATCAACCGTACGTGAACCATTTGCCTTACCTTGCCCATTTATACCGAGAGCGTTGCAAATTAGATTTCCTAGCTCTCGGCCATCTGCCCTTCAAATTGTTTCCAATTATGCCATACGGGTGTGAGCTTACTGCTAATGCCGAGGTTCTTACCCAGCTCAGTCCAACGAGACGGAAAGTGAAAATCAGAGCCCGCCGATGCTAACAACTGATGGGTTTGTGCAAGCTCATTAATAAGCTCTTGTTTGGTTTTATTAATACCTGGAAATGCGGTTTCAATGGCGTCGCCACCGGCTTGTTCGAACAGCGCCACCAAGCGCCGTAGCCATTTTGCTGTCATGTCGTAATGGGCGGGATGAGCCAATACAGCTTGACCACCTGCATCGTGGATCCACTCGATAGCCGTTTCGATGCTTGGCCACTCAGCTTTAACTGCGGCTCGTTTGCCTTTGCCAAGATACTTCTTAAACGCGGCGTCCATACTTGGCACACCGTAGTTGTTTACTAATACGCGCGCAAAGTGCGCCCGTGTCACCTGGCCAACGCCAGCTAGCATTTTTGCGCGCGCGAAAACACCTTCAAACCCACACTTTTCGAGCTTATCAGCAATTTTTTCAGCTCGGGCTTCTCGGGTTTGAGACTGGCCTTGCAGCCGCTCAAGAAACGTTGGGCAGTGTCTGTCCACATTTAATCCAACTATATGGATATCGAAACTGTGCCAAGTGGTGGAAATTTCAACACCATCAATAATGGTTAATGCACGTTTTTGCTTCGATTGAGTTGCATGTGCTTCTTCCAAACCGGCTACGGTATCGTGGTCGGTAACGGCAAGCGCATCCACCTGCATGGTGTGCGCGCGAAGGATTAATTCTTCTGGCGTTAGATGGCCATCAGAGAATTTTGTATGACTGTGTAGATCTATTTTCAATGTCTTATGCAAATTTTAGGTTGACACAAACGGCAATTTGTTTTCTTCTATACACACAAAGTATACGTACTAACCGCTTCAAATCCTATTGAAGTTTGGAAAAACAACGAGTAATTCATGCATTCATACAATATTTCAACAGCAATGACAGTTGCAGCTTGGTGGTGGCACTCCCTAACTTAACGGGCGGTGTGCACTGTAGTGCGTGAATGAATACACATAAAGGCCCGTTTATACGGGCCTTTTTTTTGTCTTTTTGCAGTTGGAGAGTAGCAAAAATGAGTTTAGCGGAACTGGGGATTTCTCCAGGTAAGGTAGAGACAATTGAGCAGGTGGGACACTATGTCGATGATCCACTTGCCGCGTTTGCCCACCTTTGTGGCAATAAAAATAACGCATTGCTTTTAGAGTCGGCAGAAATTGATTCTAAAGACGATTTACAAAGCTTGTTAATGGTTGACGCAGCACTGCGCATGGAATGCCGGGACAACCGCGTTGAAGTGAAAGCACTGACAGGCAACGGCGCTTCAGTGTTACCATTATTTGTTGACCACGCCCCTGACGGCCTACACATCAAAGAAAGGACAGACACTTCAATTACGTTGGTGTGTGATGAGGCTGACGGTGAACTCGACGAAGACAGTCGCTTAAAGGCCGCAAGCGTAATGGACGCGCTTCGCATTGTTATCAATAAGATTACGCCAATCCGCCAACATCCCCACGCCATTTTCTTAGGCGGTGTATTTGCCTACGACATGCTAGCAGGCTTTGAAAAATTACCCGATGTTGCAGAAGGTGAAAATGACTGTCCAGACTTTGTGTTTTACTTGGCAGAGACCTTAATTACCGTTGACCACCAAACCCGCGAGACACATTTAATTGGCAGTGTTTTTAGTGGACAAGACGTTGCCCAGCAATACTTTGCCATTGCTCAGCGCTTAGAAGCAATTCATCAGCAGCTACACGATATGCCCGCTGAGCCAGTGCTAGTAGGTGCAAATACAGCAAAGATTGCTGATGTAGAAAGTGAAGCACAAAGCGGACAGTCACTCGTTTCCGACTCAGAAAACTCAAACGAAACCGAAAACGGACAGTCACTTTCTTCTTTTGACCCAAGCGTTGAAGTGAGTGTTGATTTAAGTGATGAACAGTTCTGCAACCATGTGCTGGACTTAAAACAGCACATTTTAGCTGGCGACATTTTTCAGGTTGTGCCCTCGCGCACATTCTCTCTCCCCTGCCCGTCGCCGCTACTTGCTTACGCTAAACTAAAAGAATCAAACCCAAGCCCTTACATGTTTTGCATGCAAGATGCCGCTTTCAGTATATTTGGCGCCTCTCCTGAATCAGCGCTTAAATACGAAAGAGAAAGTAATCAGGTAGAGATCTACCCGATTGCCGGTACCCGTCCACGTGGCAAGCGCCCTGATGGCAGTATCGACAGAGATTTAGACAGCCGCATTGAGCTTAACCTTCGCGAAGACACCAAAGAAAAGTCTGAGCACATTATGCTGGTTGACCTTGCCCGAAACGATGTGGCAAAAGTGAGTCGCCCAGGTACGCGCTATGTGAAAGACTTGCTAAAAGTTGACCGTTACTCTCACGTGATGCACTTGGTGTCACGCGTGGTTGGCCAGCTACGTGACGACTTAGATCCACTGCACGCTTATCAAGCCTGCATGAATATGGGCACTCTAGTTGGCGCACCAAAAGTAAGCGCAGCGACGTTAATTCGCGAAGTAGAGAAAAAACGCCGCGGCAGTTATGGCGGCGCGGTTGGCTACTTGAATGGTCAAGGCGATATGGACACTTGTATAGTCATTCGCTCAGCGTTTGTGAAAAACGGCACGGCTTATATTCAAGCGGGTGCAGGTGTAGTATATGACTCGGTTCCACAAGCTGAAGCTGATGAAACCCGCGCTAAGGCACAAGCGGTAATTGGTGCAGTAAAAGCAGCGCTACAAGAAGAAGCTGAAAGTATCAACGTTGCATTAAATGAAGGAGGCAACGCATGAATCAGCAAGTGACCACCCTATTTTTGCTCGACAATGTAGACTCATTTACCTACAACCTTGTGGACGAACTGCGCACCTTAAACCTAGACATTAAAGTCTATCGAAACACGGTTTCAGCAGATGCTTTGTTTGAGAAAATGCAGGAACAAGCAACGAAAGGCCCCGTGCTTCTTATGTTGTCACCAGGTCCAGGCGCACCAAGTGAAGCCGGCTGTATGCCTGAGCTACTTAAAAAGGTACACGGCGTGTTCCCCGTAATTGGTATTTGTTTAGGCCATCAAGCTATTGTTGAGCATTACGGCGGCACCGTAGGTCGCGCCAGCCAAGTTATGCACGGCAAGTCTTCTGCTATTACCCATTCTGAAGACGCCATGTTCAAAGGCTTACAGCAACCCTTACATGTAGCACGCTACCACTCTTTAGTGGCACATTCATTGCCTGAAAACCTTACTGTTTGCGCATCTACAATAAACGATGACGGCAGTGAGGCCGTAATGGCAGTTTACAATAGCGAAGATCGCATGTTGGGTTTCCAATTTCACCCAGAATCTATTTTAACAGCCCACGGCAGTTTGCTGTTAAAGCAAAGTATTGACTATTTAACGTTACAGGGAGCGAACCATGCTTAACGCAGGCCCTCTACTAGAACAAATTATGTTGCGAGAATCACTGTCGCAAACCGAGGCATACAGCTTGTTTAACAGCATCATGCACGGTGAGCAAAGCGAGGTGATGATTGCTTCAGTGCTGACTGCGCTGAAGATGAAAAAAGAATCTCCCAGCGAAATTGCGGGTGCCGCGAGTGCCATGGTTGCCAATGCACTGCCCTTTCCCACACCGTCTTATGAGTTTGCAGATATCGTTGGTACAGGCGGAGATGGCCACAACACCATTAATATTTCCAGTGCAGCCGGTGTAGTTGCCGCATCTTGTGGCGTGAAGGTGGCGAAACACGGTAATCGCAGTGTATCGAGTAAGTCTGGCTCTGCTGATTTGTTTCGCCAGTTTGGTCTTAATTTAGAAATTAGCCCAGAAACATCCCGCAAGTGCTTAGATGAAGCAAATTTCACATTTCTTTTTGCACCGGTTTATCACGCCGGTATGCGCCACGCAGCCCCCGTGCGCGCTGCGATGAAGACCAGAACCTTATTTAATATACTGGGGCCGCTGGCAAACCCGGCGGGTCCAACTCATGGCGTTTTCGGCGTATACTCTCCTGAACTGCTTGAACCTTACGCAAAAACCCTTATGCTGCTTGGCCAACACCGCGCAATGATAGTGCATGGCGATGGCTTGGATGAACTGGCGCTTCACGGCGAATCAATGATTTACGACCTTGAGCATGGCGATATTCGCAAGCTTACCGTTACCGCTAAAGACTTCGGTTTACCTCATTATCCTCTTTCTGCGATTGAGGGCGGTGAACCTGAAGAAAACAGACAATTTGTTGAAGCAGCGCTAAACGGCGAAGGTAAAGAGGCGCACCGTGCCGCTATCGCCATGAACTGCGGGGCACTGTTGAAAGTAACCGGCAAAGCATCAACCTTCAAAGAAGGGGCTGAAATGGCGATGAACGCTATGGCCGAAGGGTTACCCATGCAGTTATTAACGAAGGTTGCCAAAATTACTCAGGAGGTAAGCACGAATGGCTAATGTGCTTGAGAAAATTGTTGCAGACAAACGAGAAGAAGTGGCCGCACGCAAAGAAGCACTGCCGCTAGAAAGCTTCAAGGCGAATCTAGTTCCTTCCGAAAAGAGTTTATTTGCCGCACTTAGTGAGCCAAACGCAGGCTTTATCTTTGAATGCAAAAAAGCATCGCCTTCAAAAGGCCTTATTCGAGAGCATTTCGATTTAGACGAGATCTTAGCGGCTTACACGCCTTATGCTGCCGGTATTTCTGTGCTGACAGACGAGAAGTACTTCCAAGGTAAATTTGAGTACTTAGCTTATGTTACTGAGCGTGTTACTCAGCCTGTGCTTAACAAAGATTTCTTCGTTGATACCTATCAAGTGTATCTAGCCCGTCACTATAATGCCGACGCAGTGCTATTAATGCTTAGTGTGCTAAATGATGACGAATATCGCGAGTTGGCAAGCGTTGCCAATGCTCTGTCATTAGACATTCTTACCGAAGTAAGTAATGAAGAAGAAATGGAGCGCGCTATTGCCCTTGAAGCCAACATCATTGGTATCAATAATCGCAACTTACGCGACCTTTCTACCGATTTAGCGACCACCGAACGCCTTGTGCCCATGCTTGAAAAAGCCACGCACGACTACGTGGTTATTTCAGAGTCGGGCATATACACACACCAAGACGTGCTTCGTTTAGCGCCTGTATCCCAAGGCTTTTTGGTGGGCAGTGCGTTAATGGCAGAGTCTGACCTACCGCGCGCTGTGAAAACGTTAGTGAATGGCGCATTTAAAGTGTGCGGGCTTACCACCCCCGAACAAGCGCAAATGGCGTTTGATAAAGGCGCTAGCTTTGGCGGGCTTATCTTCGCTGAAAAATCGCCACGCTGTGTGAGCGAAGCACAGGCTTTGACTATAACGCAGAGCATTGACGGTGCTTTTGTTGGTGTGTTCGTTAATCACGACATTGATGAAGTGGCATCACTCGCCGCCTCGCTCAACCTTTTTGCCGTGCAGCTTCACGGCAGCGAAGATGACACCTACATTTCAGCGCTTGCTGCCAAGCTTCCAGAAGGTTGTGAAATTTGGAAAGTCGAAGGTGTTAAAGCAACCTCTTCTGACGCACTTCCAGACGCAGTGGACAGACACTTAAATAATAGCCTTGTAAGCCGTGTTCTTCTGGATTGCCAAGTGGGTGATGCCAAAGGCGGTACAGGCGAAGCGTTCAATTGGCAGCTATTAAACGATATCGAAGCGAAGCATAAGTTAGTGCTTGCTGGCGGTATAAACGCCCAGAATGTTGCAGAAGCTATTGCAACCGGCTGTGGTGCTATTGATGTGAATTCAGGCGTAGAAACCGCACCCGGCGTGAAAAGCGAAGAAAAACTCGACGCGCTTTTTGCCATTTGCCGCCGTTACTAATTTAAATACAGGACAACGTAATGAACCAGTTAGATACAAAATTTGGTGAATTTGGTGGCATGTACGTGCCCGAATTACTTATTCCAGCGCTAGACCAACTGGAAAAAGCATTTTTGGATGCTAAGGACGACCCGACATTTAACGAAGAGTTTTTATCTCTGTTAAAAGACTATGCGGGTCGCCCTACGTCAATGACGTTAACTCGCAACCTGGTAAGTAACCCAAAGGTGAAGTTATACCTAAAGCGTGAAGACTTACTACACGGTGGCGCTCACAAAACTAACCAGGTGTTAGGCCAAGCGCTACTTACCAAGCGCATGGGTAAAAAAGAAGTTATTGCCGAAACAGGCGCAGGCCAACACGGTGTTGCAACCGCGTTAGCATGTGCATTATTGGGGCTTAAAGCACGTATTTATATGGGTGCGAAAGACGTTGAGCGTCAAGCGCCAAACGTGTTCCGTATGAAGCTTATGGGCGCAGAGGTTATTCCTGTAAATGCCGGTTCTGGTACGCTTAAAGATGCCGTAAACGAAGCCATGCGCGACTGGTCGGCAAACTATGATAAAGCCCACTATTTGTTAGGCACAGCCGCGGGCCCACACCCGTTCCCGACTATTGTTCGTGAATATCACCGTATGATTGGTGAAGAAACTCGTGCACAAATTATGGAAAAAGAAGGTCGCTTACCTGACGCCGTAGTAGCATGTGTGGGCGGAGGCTCAAATGCTATCGGTATGTTTGCAGACTTTATTGATGAGCCATCTGTACGCCTAGTTGGCGTTGAGCCTGCGGGTAAAGGTGTGCACACCAAAGAGCACGGCGCAACTATCGTGACGGGTACAAAAGGTATTCTTCACGGCGCTTACACCTTCATCATGCAAGACAAAGAAGGCCAGATTGAAGAAAGCTACTCAGTATCTGCTGGTCTCGACTACCCTGCTGTTGGCCCTCAGCATGCCTATCTTCACGACATTGGCCGAGCGGAATACGTGGCCGCTACCGACGAAGAAGCGCTGAACGCATTCCAATTGCTTGCAAGAAAAGAAGGTATTATTCCTGCCCTTGAATCGTCGCATGCCTTAGCGCACGCACTTAATATGGCAGATGAAGCGGAAGAAGAAACCATCATCGTAGTTAACTTATCAGGTCGTGGCGACAAAGATTTAGCGCACGTTATCAACATTTTAGGGGACGATTTATAATGGATAGATATGCACAAATGTTTGCCGGCCTTGATGAAAAGAACCAAGGCGCTTTCGTACCTTTCGTAATGGTTGGTGACCCCGATTTAGCGCAATCTGAAGCCATTATATGCCAGCTAGTAGAAAGCGGTGCTGACGCACTTGAGTTAGGTATACCTTACTCTGACCCCATTGCTGATGGCCCCACAATACAAGCTTCTGCCATTCGCGCGTTAAGTAATAAGGTAACGGTAGCAGATTGCTTGGGTGTTATTTCACGTGTTCGCGCAAAATATCCTAATGTGCCTATCGGCTTGCTACTGTACAGCAACTTAGTAATGGCCCAAGGCATCGAAAATTTTTACAATAAAGCGCAAGAGGCAGGCGTTGACTCAATTTTGGTCGCTGACGTTCCTATTCGCGAAGCAGCACCTTTCCAAAAAGCTGCCGAAGCCACTGGCATTTCACAAATTCTGATTGCACCACCTAATGCTACTGACGAAACCATGGAAAAAATCGGGGAATACTCGAAAGGTTACACGTATTTGCTGGGTCGTGCGGGCGTTACTGGCGCAGAAACTGCCGCAAACGTGCCTGCTTCAGAGCTTATTGAGCGCTTGAATAAGCACAAAGCAGCACCAGCATTGTTAGGTTTTGGTATTTCTACACCTGAACAGGTTAAATCTGCTATTGACGCAGGTGCCGCTGGCGCAATTTCAGGCTCGGCGACAGTGAATATTATCGCTGCCAATTTATCGGACAGTCACAAAATGCTAAGCGAGCTCGGCAGCTTTGTTGAAAACATGAAAGCAGCTACGGCAAAAGGATAAACGTATGCTATATATGATTTGTGCAACCGATGTGGCGGACAGTCTAGAAAAACGCTTGGCGGCGCGCCCTGCTCACCTTGATCGTTTGAATGCATTAAAAGATGCGGGCCGTTTAGTTATGGCAGGCCCCTTCCCTGCTGTAGATAGCCCAGATCCTGGTCCAGCCGGATTTACTGGTTCGCTAGTAGTCGCAGAGTTTGATTCACTAGAAGCTGCTCAAGCATGGGCAGACGCTGACCCGTACATCGAAGCAGGTGTTTACGAAAGTGTTGTTGTTAAACCTTACAAAAGGGTTTTGCCTTAGTTTTTAGCTAAACGCTAAGTAGCAAACTGCGATAAATAACGAAAGCCCCTTGAGACCGAATAGCTCCGGTTTTAAGGGGCTTTTTTGTTGCTTCAACAGTAATGAAGCTAACACTTATCTATTAAACTAGTGTGGACAGACACTCACTTGCTAGACTAATGAGGACACACACTCGTAATTGTTTGCCAAGCTTCATTTGGTTGATAATGGACAGTCACTTAATAATCAGCCAACAATCGCAATAAACAATCCCTTGTGCAATCCCTTGTGGACAGACACTCGCTCCTCTGAGTAAGTGTCCCAGCGCCTCAAAACTTCGTCATAAAATTGGCCCATTATACTGCGTTTAAAGATCGACCTTTTCGTGTTCACCCATCTCTTCTGGCTTTACGGTTTTACCAGTAAGCATTTTAAACATGCCTTTGAGTGAAGGGTCAGCATCCCACACTTCTGCATCTATAAGTTCGAAGCGAAGCATTAATAAAGAAGGATCATCTCTACCTTTCTCGAACCATGCTTCTACTGGATTAGACCAGTATTTATCAATCACCTCTTTACGTGATTCAACAGTGAGGTTGCCTCGGATACAAGCAAATACATCATGACCTTTGGATGCAAAATGAACCATGGCTTTTCCACCTTTAGCAATGCGGTTGTCTCGACTAGTGTAAAACCAAAACTCGCTATCAGCGTCTTTATCAAGTTGGGCGTACATAGGCTCGGCATGCATATCCTCGCCTACCAGACTTACCATTACTTTTGGACTATCTGACATTACTTTCCACATTGTTTTCTTAATATCGCTAGACATAGCTCCTCCTTGTTGAAAATAAGTGTCTGTCCGACGTTACTATTGAATGGAGCAGTTGAACTAAACGCCTTATTTTCATTTTATTGATTCATCTGAAGCTTATGCCTCGCACGTGGCATGCCAAAAAAGTCAATATCATCCCGCTCAGCTGCCAAAAGAGTTATTGAGAAACGTAAGCTCTTCACTACACACTAGTTAGGTACAGCTTTGGACACACACTCATACATCCATATGAGCGTTGTGAACTATTTTACAAAAACCGTGGACAGTCACTCGTTTGCACAATAAACATTGATCTCCCTCAATAACAAATCAACAAAGTGGACAGACACTTTTTCAAAGTAGGAGTAAAGATTACTCAATATGACTTACTAACGAGAGCACTTAAATATATACGTCACTTTGAAGCTTAGAAATAGGGTTGTGGACAGACACTCTCATTTTGACTTGTGGCCTCATAGCAATTAAGTGTCTGTCCACAATAATTGCTCATTCGTAAATGCCATTTACTTAAGGCTTATATACAGCTTTTGCTCCGCAAGGTAGACTAAACCTAGTTCAGAATGGGTTCAGTTAACCAAGTTATACTTATCTGTAGTTTGGCCTGAGTGGGATAATAATTGTGAGGTTGTATGAAATTATCGCTTCGTGTTGCAGTAGTTTGTTTAGTGTTAGCTTTGTCTAACACAGCGCCAGCTTTGGCGTTTCAAGACTCTGGCGGCGATATATCAAAAAGCGAAGCTGCTGAGCGTGCTCGCGTTGCTGTAAATGGACGCGTCTTAAAAGTTGAACAGACCTCAAAAAACTACCGGGTAAAAGTACTTAAAAAGTCAGGGCGAGTAGTATCAGTAGATGTAGACAAACGCTCAGGCAAGGTAAAAACAAATAAAGATAAGGACTAACATGCGTATCCTCGTAGCCGAAGACGATAGCAGATTATTAACCCAGCTTGATGCGCTCCTTCAGCAAAATGGCTATAGCGTAGACCTCGCAGATAATGGTGAGCACGCGCTTTTTCTCATTAAAGAATATAGCTATGACCTGGCTATCGTCGACATCGGCATGCCAAAGCTAGACGGATTTGAGGTTATACGAAAAGCCCGCCAAGCTGATATTTCCTGCCCTATACTCATTTTAACTGCTAGAGATAGGTGGCAAGAGAAAGTGGAAGGCCTTGATGCCGGAGCCGATGACTACCTCACCAAACCCTTTCATAACGAAGAGTTACTTGCTCGAACAAAAGCACTAATTCGACGAGCTTCAGGACAAGCGAACCCAACCATTCAGTTCGGCCCTATCTCACTGGATACCGTTAGTGAAGAACTATCGTTAAACGGTCAAGCTCTGGATCTAACAGCTTACGAATACAAAGTCATGGAGTACCTTATGCTTAACCCGCAAAAGGTCATCTCAAAAACAGAGCTAACCGAGCACATTTATGACCAAGATTTCGATTTAGATAGTAATGTCATAGAGGTTTTCGTTGGAAGACTGCGGAAAAAGCTGGACCCGACCGGTGAGTTAAAGCCAATCGAAACCCTTCGAGGTAGAGGCTATAGGATAAATAGAAGTTTATGAGGCAATTGTCGCTACGTCTTCGGAGTATCTTTCTAGCGATTGTTCTTCTAGCGTTATTTGCGCCGTTTACTGTTGTCATTTTAGACGAGGCATATACTGATAGCCTTACGCAAGCCAAGATGAGTGAGCTTAGGTTGATGAACTTAGGTCTGTTATCGGCTTTCGAGTTAGATGGCGACCTGCCCTATATGCCTGAAATTTTATACGAAGAGCAGTTAAACCTTCCGGGATCAGGTTATCTTGGCGTGATTGTGTTTCGAGACGAAGTAATTTGGCAGTCAGCCTCAGCTCTTGAATATACCTTTTCACCACCTGAGATAGACGTTGCAGTCGGTAACGAGTTATTTCTGGATTCTCATACACCTAAGTTTGAAGAAGATTCCCAGTTTTTTGTATATGCCTTCACAGCAGAATTTGCTTCAAGTAGAGACTTCGAGCCTGTTCGGTTTTATATATTTAACAATAAAGCACTTTTTGAAGCAGAGCGGAATACGTTCTTAGACACGACGTGGCAGTGGATTTTCACGCTCTGTATAGCGCTCCTAATTTTTATTATTATCGGGATTAGCCTAGTACTTCTTCCTGTTAGGAAGTTAATTGACGAAATTTCACAAGCCTCAAGTGGACATAAACGCCAGTTAGAATCACGCTATCCCGTTGAATTCGATTCCTTAAAACAATCCATTAATGGTTTGCTTCAAACTGAGGCCGCCCAAAGGGCGAGATATAAAAACAGTTTAGGAGACTTAGCACATAGTTTGAAAACGCCTTTGGCAGTAGCATCGGGCACTAGCGATTTACCTACTGGGGTAAACGAAGCGTTACAGCAAATTGACCGAATCATTAAACGCCAGCTGAAAAGAGCGAGTGCTGGAAAATCTAGCTGGCAACAAGCTATCTATATACTACCCATTTTGCACAAGCTTGCCGATGCAATGGACAAGGTCTACCAAGATAAAGCCCTTACCATTGAGTTAGAAATGGATGAGGACACTCAGTTTAAAGGGGACGAGACCGACTTCATGGAACTTTGTGGCAACCTTTTAGACAATGCATGCAAGGCAGCGAACAATAGAATTATCGTATCAGTGACGAAAAGTGATGGTGGGCTAACAATTAAAGTAGAAGACGACGGCCCTGGTATTCCTGACGACAAAAAGGTGCTTTTGTTAGAGCGAGGAACTCGACTTGATACCTATACCGAGGGCCACGGAATAGGCATGGCGTTGGCGGCCGATTTAGTTTCAATCTACGAAGGTAGAATGCTCATCGAGGACAGTTCGCTTGGCGGTGCTCGTATCGTTATTCAATTTCCCAATCACGAATAGTGCTTTAAAAAGTACAACGAAGTTTGTGCATGACCGTTAAACCCTTGAGCTTTCAATTGCTCAAATATGAGAGTGAACAGACACTTGAGTTCCTACAAAAATTTGGTGCGTATGGAAAGTGGACAGACACTTAATCTTACACAAAAGTTTGGGGGGACTGACACATTCTCAATTGACTGTTTAGCTAGAGACCAATAAGAGATTTTTTTAAATCGATTGAGTGTCTGTCCACTATCGACTTTCACAAACAAGTGTCTGTCCACTTTCTACTTCCACTAAGTTACGACGCAGACTTCTCACCTTCACTCGATAACAGCACTGCAAGCCACTTGCTCTCCTCGCGAGACTCTAGAGCTATTTTTACCACCATGGTTAACGGAACTGATAGCAACATTCCAACTGTGCCTAGCAGCCACCCCCAAAATATTAACGAAAGGAATACTACGAGCGTAGAGAGCCCCATGCCCTTACCCATCAATCGAGGTTCCACCATATTACCCATGATGGTATTAACAAGCACAAAGCCAAGCGCTGCGAAACCTGCCGAGGCAGGGCCAAGTTGAACAAAGGCTATCAATACTGCGGGCACAGCAGCGATAATTGAGCCAATGTTAGGAATAAAGTTGAGCATGAAAGCCAACACAGCCCAAAGCATGAAATGATCTACTCCCATCACATACAGCCAAATACCAATAATCAGACCTGTTCCTAAACTGACCACAGTTTTTATCGCTAAGTAACTGTTCACAGAACGAATAAATCTGTCGATATGCTTTAGTTTCATTCCAGGATCGGCAAGGGCAATATGCAACCGGCGTGGAATACTGTCTGCTTCAAAAAGCATGAAAATGACAGTAAGAAGAATAAGGAAAAGGTTTGAAAGTACGCCGCCCATCCCGCTGATGAAATTTGTTGCTACAGACATAGCCGTTGCGGGGTCAAGGTGCGAAGCGATTAACTCTCTATTGATGTGAATATTAAATTCAGCCAATTTGGACGCAATCCAGGCAAACTCTGTATCAAGCTTACTTCTATACTCAGGCAAATTTTCTCGAAACTCGGTCATAGACTGGCCGACTAAACCAGCTAAAAGAAAACCAAAAACAACGATAAGCAGTATAACAAAAGTTATAGAGAGCCATTTAGGCACGCCAAATTTCGAAGTCCAACGTATTATTGGGCTACACGCGATCGCTATAAAAATAGAGAGAAAAAACGGTACCATGATCGTACTGGCGGCTTTAATACCAGCCATTACCACTACTAAACATGCTAAAACGATTAAAATTTTTGCTGTTGGCGAGCGTAGTTCCATTGACATTTTGTGCTACATTCCTGACTGAAACGACAACACTTTACAACGACTTATAAACAACTACAAACAAGAGACTTCAATGAACTTTAATCTTGCCACTATTAAAATTAAAAACCTAAGACTACGCACATACATTGGCATCAATGAAGATGAAATAAAAAACAAGCAGGACGTTGTTGTTAACGTGAAAATTGATTACGACGCTGAAAAAGCGACGAACACCGACGATATGAGTGATGCGCTTAACTATAAAACGATTACAAAGGCAATCATCAAGCTTGTAGAAGACAACCGTTTTTCTCTTCTGGAAAAACTTACCGCCGATGTGCTAAGCATTGCCGCAGAACATTCTTCGGTGCGCTACGCTGAGGTTGAGGTCGATAAGCCACATGCCCTTAGATTTTCTGATTCCGTGTCCCTGACACTATCTTGCAATAAGACGGGATAAGGTCATACCTCGAGGAGCTAATTGTGAACATTCTTTTGACCGGTGGAACAGGGCTGATAGGAAGCGAATTTATTCGTCAATATTCTCGAGAACATGAATTTACGGTGATTTCTCGCGACTTTACAAAAGCAAAGAGCAAATTGGGGGATAACGTCAAAATCGTCGAGAACGTTTCTTCGATAGAAAATTTTGAAAGTTTCGACGCAGTAATTAATTTAGCTGGTGAGCCTATCGCCGATAAGCGCTGGACAGACACTCAAAAGAAAATAATTTGCAATAGCCGCTGGGACATCACTTCTGAGCTAGTCTCAAAAATAAATAGTTGTGATGCACCTCCGTCTGTTTTCTTATCGGGCTCCGCGATTGGTTACTACGGCAATCAAGGAGACAAGCTTGTAACTGAAGAAACTCCTCCTCATAACGAGTTCACCCATGAACTGTGCGCTAAATGGGAGACTATTGCCCAAAGTGTAGATCAAGCTAAGACACGTGTCGTAACGCTTCGAACTGGTGTAGTTTTCACCGAAAAAGGCGGAGCGTTAGGGAAAATGGCACTACCGTTTAAATTGGGGGCCGGAGGTACACTTGGTAGTGGTAGTCAATATTTGGCCTGGATCCACTTACAAGATATGGTGCGTGCTATCTCGTTCTTGCTCGAGAATAGTGCATGTTCTGGTGCATTTAACTTAACGGCACCGGAGCCTGTCACGAACAAGATGTTCTCTAAAGCGCTCGCAAAATCACTTAACCGGCCTTGCCTGTTCAATGTCCCGGGCTTTGTTATGAAAGTAGCAATGGGCGAATCGTCGACGATGATACTTGAGGGGCAAAGAGTCATTCCTCAAAAGCTTACTACCGCCGGCTTCAGTTTTGACTTCCGTTCTATCGACGAGGCGCTAAGAGAGATATATCGCGCTTAAATGAATTACTGAAATTAGCTACGTGCCTTGTGGACAGTCACTTGAATTGCTAAGCAAGTGTGTGTCCACATTTATTGCACAACATTATCGCGAGGCACTTTGCTTAGTCACAGGCCTCAAAAACATCTATTTACTATCAAACCAGAGCACTTCTCAAACTCTTCGCGAAAACCATTCTTTCGTAATTAGCGAACTTTGCTGTGAAATGCACAGTGGACAGACACTCATTTGAATTGAGTGATTGTCCACTGCCCTTAATCTAAACGGCACTTAACCGAGTGTCTGTCCGTTTTGTATTAAAGCGCATTTTAAACTAACGCAACAATACCTAAACCATATTCCGCAGCATCTGACTGGTATTAAGTGTAAGCAAACGCCAGCATCCAAACGCACCTAATATGCCTACAACGACAGCGCCAACGCTTGGCGCTATTGCCCAGTATTCTGGGTGTAAGCTTGCTTCCATTTGGAATACAGAGGTTTGAAGTAAATAAAGGCTCAACTCATTGGCCATTGCTGCCATAAAGCCTGCTACTACACCAATGATAACAAACTCAAAAATAACACTTTTTCTTATCAACGTCCCCTTTGCACCGAGCGTCCGAAGTATGGCTATTTCTTGTCTGCGTTCATCCATACTCGCCTGTACTTGTGCAATCAACACCAGACTGCCCGCTAACAATACCAGCACCAAAATAAATTCAACGGCAACAGACACCTGATCCACAATCTCTCGCAACTGATTAATTCGAGCATCAACGTCGAACATAGTTATTGATGCAAACGGTTTAAGTAGGTTAGTTAACTCTGCCTTTCTCTCGGTAGGAAGGTAGAAACTAGTAATATAAGTTGGGCTAAATGCGGCCATTGCCTCAGGGTGAATAACGAAGAAAAAGTTAGGCTGCATAGTCTGCCAATTCACAGTACGAATACTCGTTACTTTCGTTTCGACAATCTCGCTGCCCACATTAAAAGTAAGCCGATCGCCCATTTTAATGTTCAACCTTTCTGCAACGCCTTCTTCAACGGAAACCGGGAACCATCCTTCGCTGTATTGTTTATCCTCATCGCCATGCCAGTTCCCGTCAATGACCTCGTTTTCTTTTTGAAGCGCGTTGCTCCAAGTTAGGTTTGCTTCTCTGCCTAAACCTCTTCGGCCTTCTCGATTCGGCTCATCTTCTTTAGAAACCTCGGTGTTTACCCCTTCTCCATTTACCGAAACAAATCGGCCTCGAATGACAGGATAAAACTCTTCAATTTTTACGCCATTGTCAGCGAAGTGTCTGTCCAACTCGGGTTGAATATCCGGCGTAATGTTAATTAAGAAGTAATTCGGTGTACCTTCTGGCAATTGCGAGCGCCATTGCGAAACCATATCGTTGCGCATTACCAGCACCACTAAAAGCAACATAATGGTGACGGAAAAGCTAATAAGCTGCACGCTGTTGTCCATTGCACGTCGCTTAATACGTGCCCATGCCAACTGCCACGCCCCCATTCTTCCACTGCCCAGCTTGCGACCTACTGCAATTAAGATATACGTAGCACCAAGCAGTCCAAGCACCAACGCAGCGCCGGAAACGAAAAGAATAGCGCTAATTTTTAAATCGCGGCTATACATCCACATCAATAAAAATATCGCACCACCTGATGCCACGAACTGAATGCTTCTGGAACGTAAATTCGCTGATATGTCCTTTCTTAATACGCGAAGCGGGGGAACTGAAAATAGCTGCAAAAGCGGATATAAGGAAAAGAGCAATGCACACGTAGCGCCTGTAGCAACGGCAATTAAAAGTGGTCGCCAATGCCACACGTCAAGAGATACATCCACTCTGTCCGCTACAAGTGAAACCACCACTTGCTGACCGATAAAACCAATAACAAGGCCGATAAATATACCAAGCCCAGTAATGAATAAAATTTGGAATAAATAGACTTTTCGGATAGTGCTGCTTGTTGCACCCAAGGTCTTCATTATTGCTACGGGATCAAAGTGACGTTGAGCATAACGCTGAGCAGCAACGGCAATGGAAACGGCCGCTAGTACTATTGCTAACAAACTCGCTAACAGAAAATAGCGCTCAGCACTTGCGACAGAGCGCCCTATCGCTGACTCGTCATCTTCGACTGTCCGCCACGAGTGTAAGTCGTCATTTAATTGGGGCAATAACCAAGTATTGAAGTTTTCTATATCACCCGCATCACCGGCAAAAAAGCCCACATAACGAGCGCGACTCCCTGGCCCGGTTATCGCAGTTTTTTCCAAGTCGTTTAAGTTAATTAGCGCAATAGGGTCAGTATTAAACACGCTAAAACCAGCATCGGGAATATCTACCAATACATGCGTAACGGTAAAAGTGCCATCACCAATATCGATGCTATCGCCAATAGAAAGCCCCAAGCTCTGAAAAAGCCGAGACTGTACCCATGCTTCGCCAGATTGTGGCAACTCTGCAGTATTGCGTTTTTCTCCAAAAGGCTGGTCAGTAATATTGACCGTCCCTTTCAGTGGATAAGCGTCATTCACGGCTCGTAAATCAACAAGCGACATCTCGTCGCCTTTAAATACCATTGAACGTGTTGCTACCTGCTTTGCCGTCGCAAGGCCCTCTTCTCGGGCTCTAGCCAACCATTCCTCGTTTATAGGGTCGTCTGAACGAAGTTGCGCATCTGCTGCAATGAAAGCCGCAGAGCGAGACTTTAGTGCGCCCTGTAAACGCTCGCTAAAAAGTGACAACGACAATACGGCTGCCACAGAAAGCACAATGGCCAGCAATATGATGGTCAGTTCACCACGTCTAGCTTCATGCTTGAAAAGCCGCCAAGCTAAATTAAAAGACGTCGACATCTAAACCGCCTTTTTCTTATTCATTGTGTTCGCGCCAGTTGTTTCAACTAATTCGCCAGCATTCATAGTGAGTTGCCTGTCACAATGTTCCGCAAGCTCGTTATCATGAGTTACGAGTACGAGAGTTGTGCCTTTTTCTCTATTCATCTCGAACAACAGCGCTTCGATTTTTTCACTATTTTTGGCGTCTAGGTTGCCGGTAGGCTCATCGGCGAAAAGTATTTTGGGAGAGGTAATAAATGCTCGCGCTATGGCAACACGCTGTTGCTCGCCCCCCGACAACTGATTAGGGAAGTGATGTGCGCGATGTTTCAATCCGACTTGCTCTAGAATATCCAAAGCTAGTGCCTTTGGGTTATCAAGTCCTGCAATTTCTGCCGGTAGCATCACGTTTTCTAAGGCTGTTAAGCTTTGAACTAACATAAAGCTTTGAAAAATGAAGCCTACTTTATTTCCTCTTAAAATCGCGCGCTCTTCTTCATTCATGCTGTGAAGTGCTTCGCCATCTAAGAAAATTTCCCCTTCTGTAACTTGGTCAAGTCCAGCTAACAAGCCCAAAAGGGTTGACTTACCCGAGCCTGACGCGCCAATAATGGCAACGGACTCACCAGACTTGACTTCAAAAGAAATAGGACGAAGGATCTGCAGTGAACCTTCACTCGTATCCACTACTTTGGTTACAGCATTAGCTTTTATCATAAGAGGTCATCAATTCGTGTTTGTTAAATTTCGTTATTTGTTCGCTTTTTTACTTATTCTTTTAATACCCTTTCAAGCGCTATCAGATCAAGCCGAGCAGAGCGACACAAGCGAAAATGCGGTTTTACTTATCTTAGGTGACAGTTTATCCGCGGCTTATGGATTACAGCAACATGAGGGTTGGGTCAGTTTGTTACAAAAAATGTGGCAAGACGACAACATTCCGATTGATATTGTAAATGCTGCGGTAAGCGGAGAGACCACTGACGGTGGTTTAGCGCGATTTCCCCGTTTATTAGAGCAACACAACCCTACCCATGTATTGATTGAACTGGGCGGTAATGACGGCCTTCAGGGCCATAATATCGGTAAGATTAGGGATAATTTAGATTCGCTGGTAAGTGTTGCGAAGGAGAGTAATGCCGTAGTGTTTCTGCAAGAAATGCAGATTCCTTCTAATTATGGCAAGCGCTATACGCAGATGTTTACTCAAAACTTCAATAAAGTAGCGGAAGCTCAGGACGTTCAAAAAATTCCATTTTTCCTTGAAGAAATAGCGCTAAATAAGGACTTAATGCAAAACGATGGTATTCATCCCAATGCTGAGGCACAGCCTTTGATCGCTAATTTTATGGACAGACACTTAAGAAGTTTAATTCTTAGCGCTCAATAATTGTGCTAATCTTATCAGGTGATTTTTTAAATGCGAGGTTTGTTTATGGACGTTTCTTCTGTTAATTCGTCTCCTGTTTCCACTGTCTTAGAATCGCCACAGCGACCTACTCAACAGGTTGAGCCCCGTAATGTGCAAGAAAGTCGCGAGACTCAGCCCCAGAGCACACAGCAGACCTCAAGCGCTAACGATGGACGTGTGGGTTCTAGGGTTGACGTGTTTGTATAACTTGCCCTTTAAATTAAATTGTTAGGGACAGACACTCGTTGGTACTTTTGCTTAGTCCTCTTGCTAGTAGAGGCGGCTTTGCAATAAGGAAATTAGAAAGGACAGAAACCCGGCGAATAAGGGTGTCTGTCCTTTTTCTTTTGGGTCAAATAGACTTAACGATTGACGTCTATCCGTTATGAAATTCGAGTGTCTGTCCACGATTGCCAGTTCTGAGATTTGATCGAAAGAGCACTCATGAAAAATAACCGTCCCTAAAACTGTCCCAAAGACCACTTAAAATTGACGCCGTAAATCTCATAATGTCAATAAATAACTATGGGATACGGATATGCCTCTACCTCGTTACAAGCAAATAAATACTGATGTTACACCTTATTACCACTGCATTTCTCGCTGCGTGAGGCAATCTTACCTTTGTGGTCGCGATGCCCGCACTGGCATAAACTATGAGCATAGAAGAAAGTGGATTCAAGACAGGCTCCATAAGCTTTCTCAAGCTTTTGCCATCGACCTATGCGCCTACGCTGTTATGCACAATCACATTCATGTGGTATTACATATAGCAAAAGGCAGAGCTGAAGGCTGGACGATGGATGAGGTCTTGCTTCGGTGGAGGATGTTTTATAAATGCCCGCCCGTAGTGCAGCGATATTTAGAAAACTTTGATTCTGTAACGTCAGAAGAACTTGCTGAATTGAAATCATTATCTGTTTTATATCGAGAGCGACTTCAAAGCATCAGCTGGTTTATGCGTATGCTCAATGAATATATTGCTCGAAGAGCTAACAAAGAAGATGAATGTAAGGGCTATTTCTGGGAAAGAAGGTTTAGGTCACAAGCTATACTCGATGAGAAAGCACTGGCCAGTGTAATGGCTTACGTCGATTTAAATCCCATTCGAGCAAAAATAGCGACGACGCTAAGCAACTCTCACCATACTAGTATCCAATATCGGTTGAATGCCAAACGCTCGAATAAAACGCCTAAGTTTTTGATGCCCTTTAGCGATAGTCACCACAAGAACACCGTGCCGTTGCCCTTCGCATTAACCGATTATTTGCAGCTTATCACTGATACGATGAATGCAGAGAGTAATAACGATACCTGCAAAGTCCCAAAGCTTCCCAACCACTTGCTAAGTAAGCTTGGAATGACAAAAGAGAACTGGCAGATAGTAACTAGTAATTTTGAAACACTTTTTACTGGGCCTGTCGGTTGCCCAGAGATGATGGAGAATTTCGCCAGATGCTGCCAAAGGGCATGTCGCCCAAACGTTGCAAATGCTCAAAGGTATCTGTCGTGAACCTCTAACACCATTGCAAAAGTACTTGGCTAAATATCGGCTTGGCGTGCAAGCACATCAACAATGTCCTGAGATTTCGTTAGGCGCCTTATGTCGTTGAACAGAACTTCAGCTTCAGGGTATTGTCTTTTCAGATAGCCGCACCATTGCTTAATTCGGTTGGGGTAATATTTGCCCTTATCACCAAAAATCTCGTAGCCAGAGTACTGAATCAGCAAAGCAGCCAGTTCAGACCATGGCATAGGTGCTACACCCTCTTTAATACTCATCGCCAAATTAGGCATTGCCAATGCACCTCGTCCAATCATAAGGTTGGTACACTCTGATTGGCTCTGACAACGCTGAGCGTCTTCAGCGTTCCAAATTTCACCATTTGCGACAAGTGGAATATCGGTGTGTTGTTTTATCTTCGCTATCCAGTCCCAATACGCCGGTGGTTTATACCCCTCCGTTTTGGTCCGCGCATGAACAACGAGCTCAGAAGCGCCCGCTTCAGTGATAGCTATAGCATTCTCGATAGCTAAAGATTTGTCTTCAAAACCTAGTCTGATTTTGGCTGAAACTGGGATTTCTGCAGGAACAGCGTCCCTTACAGCTTTCACAATGTCATAAAGGGTTTGGGTTTCTTTCAACAAAACCGCCCCACCCTTACTTTTATTAACTGTTTTGGCAGGGCAACCAAAATTTAGGTCAACACCAGGAGAGCCCAGCTCTATCGCTGTTTGTGCATTCTCTGCAAGCCACTGTGGATGTTGTCCTAATAATTGAACTCGGACAGGCACACCTGCCGGAGTTTTGCCGCCATTGTGAAGCTCAGGGCAAAGTCTATAAAACGTTTTCTTTGGTATCTTTTGATCGACCACTCTTACAAATTCAGTAACGCACTGATCGAAACCACCCACGCGAGTGAGCATATCTCTCATTAAGTGGTCGACAACGCCCTCCATAGGGGCAAGCATTACTTTCATTGCAAACGTCTCAGATTAATAGAACATAAAATTGGCGCGGGAGTTTAGCAAAAAACACTTATATCAGCCAGGCTTTGATGCTTAGTTTTTCAACTTCTGTGGCTGTCTATTTAAGGTGGTTTTAAATTGCAGCTGTTTAAATTTAGTAAGTGTCTGTCCGCTGAACACTTTAATTCATGTGAGAATGATGCTGGTTTCTAATTTTGTACGAATGGAGAAAACTTGTGTGTCTGTCCATACGTAGAAAGTTCTTGGTAGAAGTCCGCACTTAGCCTATTTACGAGGCTGTGACTGGGTAGCGGCTTCCTTTTCTAAATTTTCAAGGCGAGTGAATACGGCCTTCTTTTGATTATCGGTGTATGTCCGCCAATTAATGATTTCTTCAATCGTACGTTTACACCCAATGCAAATGTCTTCTTCGGTTAATTTGCACAAGGCTACACATGGGGAAATTAAGTTCATAAAGCTTCTGTTTTATCCAGACCGTCTTTTTTACTCTGTACTCGCGAAGCTGCGATAGCTGCCATTGTAGTTTCTGATAGCTCTTTATTGGACCACAAACAAACATGACAACCAAAACGCGATTCAAGATATGAGGAAAACTCAGTGTCTGTCCCACAGTCATACCTCACTAAATTTTGCTTTTTACCGTCGTAAATAACCGCAGAATAAGTAAACACAAAGAGCCTCCTAAAAAAGAGGCTAAAATATACATCTAGACGTCTAAACGTTCAAGCGTCTAATTTAAATAATCGAGTGCAGCGCAAATTGCGGCCACCTGAGCATCATTGCAATTTTCGGGTGTCGCATTATCGCTATCGGGATAGACTTCTGTAGTTGTGACGTACTTAGCATCTGTCATACCTCCACAAAGGTACAACGACTTCTTGTCATAGCAAATTACACCTTCACTCACCACATCTGCACCTATAATCTTTCCGTTTTCATCGGCCGGTGCGATATGCGTTACTTTTTTCACAGCCTCAATAACTGCTTTTTGAAACTCTATTTGGGGGCTTGGAGTATTAGCAACCGTATAGAAACCATCTGGAATGTTCCAGTTATCATGGGTCACCCCATCCCGCGCAGCCAGTGCTGGTCTAAACTCACTATTGTCCGTGTCTGTCGTTTCGTGCAAATCAATATGAAGCGTAAGAGATAACGCTAAATCAGATACTAATTGCATAAGCTGAGCAGACTCTGATGCAGGAGAATCACTGTAAAACGAGCGATTCGGATCTAATGCCATTGGGTTCCATCGATTTATCGACTCGTATCCCCAGGGACTTACACATGGCACCACAACTATATTTACTTGCTCTGCGTACTGAGCCAACTTTGTTTCAATAAATTGAAGCGCTCCTTGCACACCACTAGTTTCGTAGCCGTGAACACCGCCTGTAACGAGTGCAGACGGCTTTTCAGCGTCAAAACTCTTGGGAACTACAGCATATAGTGGGTAACGCGCTGTATCATAAGGAAGTGCGCCATACTGCTTTAACTCAAAGCCTTCAGGGATAATGTTGAAGAGTTTATTAAGTACTTCTTCCTGATAACTTCTTTTCACAGTCTGCTGTGCTTTCCATTGGGCTTTTTCTTCTTCGCCCCACGGCTCACCAGGAGTTCCAATTGGATAATTCTGCATATAACACCTCTTTTGTATTTTTTAGATCATAACAGTTCAACAAGCTCACGTATCTATCACACAAAAGTTTCTTAAAGGGTTGTGACATGAGTTCTTTACGCATTGAACCTCTGAAAAGTACTTGCGCGAAGGTGTTGACGCCTCTTTTGTAAGAATTGCAAATTCCGATGAAAATGATCGGTGTATGTCTAGGTAGATGGTTTAAAGAGGGAAAGAAGAGTGTCTGTCCACTGAAGCTTTCTTAAGATGGCTTTGCATTTATTTGCTTACAGATTTAATTGCAGTGTCTGCCCACAAAGTTTTAAGCCAGAAACAAAAAAACCAGCCGAATGGCTGGTTTTTTCGATATGGCGTCCCCTAGGGGATTCGAACCCCTGTTACCGCCGTGAAAGGGCGGTGTCCTAGGCCTCTAGACGAAGGGGACTGAAAATTTTCTTTCGAAAGCAACGCTTTCGAGATTTCAGTTAGGAAAAGTGAGTCAGGGAACTGAGCGACCTTACCTTACCGAAACTTTCAGTCAGAAGTTGAACAATCAACTCCAGCCTATCTCACAGTTTTAATCGACTGTGACGCGATAAAATGGCGTCCCCTAGGGGATTCGAACCCCTGTTACCGCCGTGAAAGGGCGGTGTCCTAGGCCTCTAGACGAAGGGGACTGAAAATCTTCTTTCGAAA
>NZ_JAKREY010000024.1:0-51426 GCF_022348265.1 Alteromonas sp. Cnat3-28 | reverse complement strand
TTGCCGAATAAGATTCACTATGCGACAGTGGAAAACTGCACTCAAATGGTACAGCTCCATAGTCGACGGGGCCTGGACCGCAGGCACATGGAATTAAATTCGTGGGGATCCCTCAGGGTCAGAGTACATTTAGGGCCAGAAAAGTACTCTGACCCCATTAATTTTTGCTGTGGTAACCCATCGGCATAAGCTTGATAGAGTGAACTAAGTTTTCACTATGCAATGAAAGGTACGGCACAACCGCTTAATATGCTATCATTGCCACTTGAAATCACCACATTTTGAAAGAATTTTAATACCCTATGGCTTCACTACTCGGCAACTTATTCATTCTTGCAGCTCCTTCTGGAGCAGGAAAATCAAGCCTTATAAAGGCGCTAATGGAAAAGTATGAAAGCAATACAGCTACGCCAATGCAGGTGTCTGTATCTCATACAACACGTCAACCTCGTCCGGGTGAAGTCGACGGCGTGCACTACCATTTTGTGAGCCGAGAGCAGTTTGAAGCGCTGATTGAACAGGGTGTGTTTTTTGAATACGCAGAAGTATTTGGCAATTATTACGGCACATCCCGCGTGACAATTGAACAAACTTTGCACCGTGGTATTGACGTATTTTTAGATATCGATTGGCAGGGCGCGCGCCAAGTCAAAAAGCTTATGCCAGACACATGCGGTATTTTCATTCTTCCGCCTTCACTCGACGTGCTAGAGCAGCGTTTAAACAATCGCGGTCAAGACAGTGAAGAAGTCATTGCAGGGCGTATGGCGCAAGCCGTAGCTGAAATGTCTCATTTCAATGAATTCGATAGCGTAATTATCAACGACGACTTTGCGACTGCGTTAAACGATTTGGAAGCCATCGTGACAGCACAGCGACTTCGCACGGGAAAACAACAAATGCGCCATCAAGTGCTATTGGACGAACTGCTCGGTAGCGCGTAAGCTTAACTTAACAATACGTGTTTTGTTTTAGCATCGAACGATCGCTGCATAAATTGCATGATCTGACTGCTTCAAATTCAAACAAAACGCTAGGATCGCGCCACGTATCTGTGTATACTACGCGGCCGTTTTTTGAATAACTTGCTCAACCTAATTTTCGGAGAAATACATGGCTCGCGTAACTGTAGAAGATGCCGTAGATAAAATTGGTAACCGCTTTGACCTAGTGCTTGTTGCTGCACGCCGTGCACGTCAAATTGCCACTGAAGGCAAAGATCCTATGGTTGACGTTCAAAACGATAAGCCAACTGTTACAGCACTTCGTGAAATTGAAGAAGGTTTGGTAACGGCTGCTACGCTTGAACAAGCAGAACTTCAAGCTCAAGAGCAGCAAGAACATGCTGAATTTGCATCAGTAGCAAACATCCTATCTGATCAATAAAACCTCTTTTTAACGGTTTTATCGGTATTTTAGCGCCAGTGCTTTGAAAAAAGCACTGGCGCTTTGCTTTTGGCGTATTGGCTTCTCGCACAATTAAACGTATTCTTAGGGTTGTAACGTTAGATAAGGGTCACGCTTCACCGTGTATTTGTTTGAAGGTTTAAAGCAGAAAGTTTTAGAGTACTTACCAGCCGACCGCGTTCAGTTGGTACAAGAATCTTTTGTGCTTGCGCAAGAAGCGCATGACGGACAAATGCGTTCAAGCGGCGATCCGTACATTACTCACCCAGTTGCCGTCGCCGGTATTTTGGCTGACATGCACCTTGATCACGAAACGATCATGGCAGCACTCCTTCACGACGTTATTGAAGATACCCATTACAGCAAAGAAGACTTAGCCGACGCTTTTGGCGATACCGTTGCTGAACTGGTAGAAGGGGTAAGTAAGCTAGATAAACTCGCGTTTAGCACTAAACAAGAAGCGCAGGCGGAGAACTTCCGTAAAATGATGATGGCCATGGTGCAAGACATCAGGGTTATTCTTATCAAGCTTGCTGATCGCACGCACAACATGCGCACACTCGGGTCATTACGACCAGACAAGCGCCGCCGCATTGCGCTAGAAACGCTAGAAATCTACGCGCCAATCGCCCACCGCTTGGGTATTCACGACATTAAAAATGAGCTTGAAGATTTAGGTTTTCAGGCCATGTATCCTATGCGCCATCGCGCACTAAAGTCTGCTGTGCGCCAGGCCCGCGGTAATCGTAAAGAGATTATCGAAAACATTCGCGAAGAGCTGAACACTCGTTTAGACGCCTACCAAATTGAGTCGAATGTATTGGGTCGCGAAAAACATTTGTATTCCATTTACCGCAAAATGAAAAACAAAGAACTTATGTTCAATGAGGTAATGGATATTTATGCGTTTCGCATCGTTGTTCAATCGGTAGATAACTGTTATCGCGCCCTCGGTGCTATGCATGGGCTGTACAAGCCTATTGAAAACCGTTTTAAAGATTATATCGCTATCCCTCGAACCAACGGCTATCAGTCGTTGCATACGTCATTAATTGGCCCGCACGGCATTCCTGTGGAAATTCAAATTCGAACCCAGGAAATGAACCAAATGGCAGACAAAGGAGTGGCGGCGCACTGGCTTTACAAAGAGCCTGGCGATAATGGCACCACTGCACAGCTTCGAGCGCGCAAGTGGATGCAAAGCCTGCTTGAGCTTCAGCAATCGGCCAGCTCATCCTTTGAATTCATCGAATCGGTAAAAACCGATCTGTTCCCTGATGAAATTTACGTATTTACACCAGACGGACGTATTATCGAGTTGCCAATGGGCGCAACCGCCGTTGACTTCGCTTATGCCGTGCATTCTGATGTAGGTAATACCTGCGTAGGTGTGCGCGTAGAGCGCAGAAACTTTAGCTTAAGTAAGCCGCTTGAAAACGGTCAAACCGTGGAAATTATTACCTCGCCGAAAGCGAAGCCTAATGCGAACTGGCTAAACTTTGTGGTGAGCGCTCGTGCTCGCACCCGTATTCGCCAGTATCTGCGTAAACAGCATTCTCAAGAAGCGGTGAACATGGGTAACCGTCTACTTCGTCATGCGTTAGGCAGCGTTAAACTAGACGATATTCCAAACGAAGATATCGAACGTGTGGTGGCCGAAACTAAGCATGCTAATTTTGACGATTTGCTAGTAGATATTGGCCTTGGTAACGAGCTAAGCGCAATTGTAGCGCGTCGTTTATTGGGTGAGAGCACAACTGACTTATCAGACAAGAAAGGTAATGTGGCTATTCGCGGCACAGAAGGCCTGCTTGTTCACTATTCTCGTTGTTGCCATCCTATTCCAGACGATGAAATTGTTGCGGTTTTAAGCCCAGGTCGCGGCATGACTATTCACCAAATTGGGTGTAATAATATTCGCAAGCTAACACGCGAAGAACCTCAACGCGTATTGCCCATGCAGTGGGACGACAACCCGCAAGGCGAATTTAAAGCGTCACTGCGTATAGAGTTGTTTAACCATCAGGGCACACTGGCAACTTTAACGAACACCATTTCAGGGTGCGATTCCAATATCATTGGTCTGCAAACTGAAGAGAAAGAGAGTAATATCTACTTTATTGACCTTGAACTTACCACGCACAACCGTGTGCACTTGGCTCGCGTAATGAAGAAAATACGTACCATGCCGGAAGTTCAAAGAGTGTCTCGTCATAGTCAATCACGACACTAATTACTACACTATTTAGGAACTACTATGTCTAAGTCTATTATTCAGACCGATAAGGCACCTGCTGCTATTGGTACTTACAGCCAAGCGGTTAAAGCAGGTACTACCGTTTATCTTTCAGGTCAAATTCCTCTTGTTGCTGAAACTATGGAAATGGTTTCTGACGACTTTGAAGCGCAAGCTGTACAAGTTTTTGAGAACATTAAAGCGGTGTGTGACGCTGCGGGCGGCACTACAAACGACTTAGTGAAGGTGAACATCTTCCTTATCGACCTAGGTCACTTTGCAACGGTTAATGAAATCATGAGCCGTTACTTCACCAAGCCTTACCCAGCACGCGCAGCCGTTCAGGTGTCTGCATTGCCTAAAGGTGCACAAATTGAAATTGATGGTGTAATGGAACTGCCGGAGTAAGCCATGTCACCTGAGCGTTACCAGCGCATAAGACAAGTGCTGGAAAGAAGGCAAACTGATCTTACGGTTTGCCTTGAAAATGTACACAAGCCGCATAACGTATCTGCAGTAGTGAGAACCTGTGATGCAGTGGGTATTCATCGCGTTCACACCGTGTGGGAAAAGAAATATCAGTTTCGTCGCGGCACTGCTATGGGCAGCCAACAATGGGTGCGTCAAACCAATCACGATAATATCAACGACGCGATGGCTGAACTAAAAGGCCAAGGCATGCAGGTGCTGGTAACCCACTTATCTGATACCGCTGTCGATTTTCGTGATATTGATTACACCAAGCCTACGGCTATTTTGTTTGGTCAAGAGAAATACGGTGCCTCTGATGAGGCGAAAGCCGTTGCCGATCACGACATTGTTATTCCTATGATGGGCATGGTGCAGTCGTTGAACGTATCGGTAGCCGCAGCGCTAGTACTTTACGAAGCCCAGCGCCAACGTACTATTGCAGGTATGTATAACACCCAGCAGTTACCAGAAGAAGAGTGCCAAGCATTGGCCTTTCAAAATGGTTACCCGCGTTTGTATAAACTTTGCCAACGCAAAGGTTTGCCTTTGCCTGCTATTAACGCCATTGGTGAAGTGGATGCCGACGATAGCTGGTGGAAAGAAATGCAGATCACAAAAGCAGAAGCAAACGCGCTAGAGGCCGACTAGGGCCTAACCTATTGGTAGCACTTTTAGTTTTGCTCTTACTTGTATAGGGGCCAGCGTAAAAAACTGGCCTAAAGCGTACTCGCCAACCCCTCAACAATCCTTTACACTTCTTTTCCTATAACATGTTGAATAACACCAGCTTGTGCCAATTCAAAGGTTAAATAGTTAATGTTCCAAAAGAAGGATATCGCTTGATGCAAGCACTGGCCACTACACCCATTACTGCGCTTAAAGGCGTAGGCGCAAAGGTGGCAGAAAAGCTTAACAAAATAGGTTTGTTTACCCTTCAAGATATTCTGTTTCATCTTCCTCACCGCTACGAAGACAGAACCCGTATTTATAGCGTGGCAGAGTGCCGCCCGTTTACCCATGTAAGCGTGCAGGGCGAGGTAATGAGCGCCGACATTCAGTACGGCAAGAAGCGCATGCTAGTTGTTAAGCTTAGCGACGGTACGGGTACCATAACCTTACGCTTTTTCCACTTTGGTGCAGTGCAGCGGTCTATTATGACGCCGGGAAACACGGTGCGCTGTTTTGGAGAAGTGCGTACTGGCAAGTGGGGCATTGAAATGATGCACCCCGAATTTAAATTAGTGGATGAAGACGCGCCACCATCAGAAGAATCACTAACGCCAGTTTACCCCACCACAGACGGTGTTAAGCAGTTAACCCTTCGCAATTTAACTGATCAGGCCTTAAAACTACTAGATAAAGGCGCGCTGGCCGACCTACTGCCCGACGGCATTTACGATGACCAAATTAGCCTTAATGAGGCGCTTCATTTGGTGCATCGCCCACCACCCGATGTAGACGTACACGAAATGGAAGAGGGGCTGCACCCTGCTCAGTATCGGTTAATTCTGGAAGAGTTATTGTCACACCACCTAAGTGTGTTGAAAGTACGTAAGCTATCTGACGCGCAGCCTGGTATTCCTATTAAGGTGAATCAGCCGCTTATCGATAAAATGCTCGCTCAACTGCCATTCTCACCAACTGGTGCGCAGGCTCGGGTAGTGGAAGATATTCAAAAAGATATGCAGCATGCGCGGCCTATGATGCGCCTTGTACAAGGCGATGTAGGGTCGGGCAAAACCTTAGTTGCGGCACTGGCCGCGCTATCAGCCATTGGTGCAGGGCATCAGGTAGCGTTAATGGCACCTACTGAGCTGTTGGCTGAACAGCATGCCAATAACTTTCGTGGCTGGCTAGAACCTTTAGGTATTGAAGTAGGTTGGCTTGCCGGAAAGCTGAAAGGCAAAGCCCGCAATGAAGTATTAGCCCGCTTAGAAGCTGGCGATATTCAAATGTTGGTGGGTACTCACGCCATCTTCCAGGAAAGCGTAAATTACCAGCAGCTAGCGCTAGTTATTGTAGATGAACAACACCGCTTTGGTGTGCATCAACGTTTGGCCCTGCGAGATAAAGGCGAGCAGCAAGGTCGCTACCCTCATCAGCTAATTATGACGGCGACGCCTATTCCAAGAACGTTGGCCATGACAGCCTATGCCGATTTAGACACCTCGGTTATTGATGAGTTGCCACCGGGCAGAACACCGGTGCAAACCGTGGTATTACCCGATACACGCCGCGCCGATGTGATAGAGCGCGTACGTCAGGCCTGTAAAGAAAACGGCCGCCAAGCCTACTGGGTGTGTACGCTAATTGATGAGTCGGAAGTGTTGGAGTGTCAGGCAGCAGAAGACGCTGCGGTTACCCTTCGTACTGCGCTGCCAGACCTACACGTTGGTTTGGTACACGGGCGTTTAAAGCCTGCTGAAAAAGCGCAGGTTATGGCCGACTTTAAAGACGGAAAGCTGGATTTATTGGTAGCGACTACCGTTATTGAAGTAGGCGTAGACGTACCTAATGCCAGCATCATGATCATTGAAAACCCTGAACGATTGGGTTTAGCACAGCTTCACCAGCTTAGAGGCCGAGTGGGGCGTGGTGCGGTAGAAAGTCAGTGTGTACTTATGTACCAGAGCCCACTATCGAAAACCGCTACTCAGCGCCTTGGCGTATTGCGCGAATCTAACGACGGGTTTTATATTGCCCAGCGCGATTTGGAAATTCGTGGCCCGGGTGAATTTATGGGTACTAAGCAAACGGGAATGGCCGAACTTAAAATAGCAGACCTAGTACGCGACGCCGCTCTTATCCCTAAGGTTCAGGAAATTGCCTATACCCTTTGGGACAAATACCCCTCTCACGCTCAAGCCATCATTAATAGATGGATAGGGCATAAGGAGCAGTACGGTCATGCTTAATCATGTGCCTTTAATTATTTGTGATGACACCAATAGCGATGACGCTGCATTAATTAGTGCAATCAGCGAAAAGTGGGGTTTTCCTGTTGTTAGCAGCAGTGAAAAGCCTAGCGAAGGCTTGTATTTGCAGGTACAAAACGGCGTGCTAGGGCTTGCCGACGCAGGTGAGAAAAAAGTGAATCCGGTAGAGGTTGATTTTGCTTCGCCGGCAAGTTTGTATCGCAAGCAGTACGGCGGTGGGCGCAAAGAGCCCATTGTTAAGGCCATTGGTCTTAAAGGCAATGAAGCATGGCACGTAGTGGATGCAACGCCTGGGCTAGGTCGTGATGCCTTTGTTTTGGTAAGCGTTGGCTGTAAGGTCACAATGATAGAGCGATCGCCTGTGGTTGCCGCCTTGCTTGAAGATGGTATTCGCAGATTAGCGCTTAGTTTTCCGGAACTTGCAGCTAAAATGTCGCTTCAACATGGAAATAGTGCTGAGGTAATGCAATACTTCACTGGTGAGAATGTGAACGCTATTTACTTAGACCCCATGTTCCCGCACAAAAAGAAGTCAGCCTTGGTGAAAAAGGAAATGCGGCTGTTTCAGCAACTGCTTGGTCATGACCCAGACGCAGATGCGCTGTTACCGCCAGCACTAGAGCTAGCCACGCATCGGGTAGTGGTGAAACGCCCAAACAGTGCAGACGTGCTGGCAGGAATAAAAGCATCAATGGCTATTGAAAGCAAAAAACACAGATTTGATGTGTATTTGTGTCACAAAATCTAGGAGAGTAGCATGATACAAATTGGGGGCACTTTGCCTGAAGTAGATTTTAGCCTTTTAGTAAATGGCGAGATAACCAACCCAGGAACTAACGAGTTGTTTTCAGATAAGCGCGTCGTATTGTTTGCGGTACCCGGTGCATTCACGCCGACCTGTTCTCAAGCCCACTTGCCAGGCTATGTAGCGCTTGCTGATAAGCTTAAAGCCAAAGGTATTGATAGTATTATTTGCTTAAGCGTGAACGATGCATTTGTTATGGATGCATGGGGCAAAGCAAGCAATGCTGAAGAGATCATAATGCTGGCAGACGGCAATGGTTTCTTTACCAAGCAAATTGGCTTAGACATGAACACGGGCAATTTCGGCGGCTTGCGTTCGTTACGTTATTCAATGCTTGTGGAAGATGGCGAAGTGAAAAAGCTAAACGTTGAAGACCCAGGTCGTTTCGACGTTAGCGATGCGCAAACCATGCTAGATAGCCTGTAACACCGAAATTACTGCGTTAATAATATCAAGAGCCCGCAACTAAGGTTGCGGGCTTTTTTCGTTCAGATGTTTGTAAAGATTCGTTAATACCAGTCCGCATAGATAATTACCAGCGCCTTCTGAGTGGGCAACTATCTATGCGAATTGGTATTCTTTACTTATGTGTATGCTGGTCGGGATTTTCATTAAAATGTAATCTATGTATGATCTGGCGCTCTGTAAATAGCGTTGAATATCAGTACGTTCAGTGAAGGTTAATGAACTAACATGCAGTATTCTGTGTCGAAAGTGCAGAAAAAATAAGGGCTAACACACTACGTTACTTAGCATGTGGGCTCGTTCAGTTACCTTTACTTGATTAATGATAATAAGTATCATTTGCGTGAAAAGACAAACGTTTTAGGAATAATTATGACAACAACACTGAAAAAAATGAGTGCTTTGGTACTGGCTTCTGCGGTCACTTTCTCGATGCTATCTTCTCAGGCGCTTGCTAACGGTGCCATTGGCGATCACGTGAACAATCTTCACGCGCACATCGGCGAATATACGGAAGAGGTACATTGGTTAGAAAGCAAGTTTGGCAGTGTTGTTGATGCGTATGAAGCAAAAGATAAATCGCTTAAGACCGATGCACTGATTGAGTATTGGGAAGAGGTTGATTTTCACTCTGCTATTGAAACCCAGTATGTGCCTATTTACGCCTCTATTTGGCAAGGTATTTATGGTGTGAAAGTCGCCATTGATGAAGGCAAGCCTGTTGCAGACGTACGCGTAGAGCAAGAGAAGCTAAATCATGCCTTGTGGCAGGCGTTAGGCGCAGTTAAACTTGCGTCCCAGTATCAAAAGAAAGGCTTAGTGAACAAGGTTCAAACCACCGAAAAAGAACCTACCACAGGCCCTGAAGTTATCGACGATATTAAAACACGTCTTGATCGTGTTGTTGCTAAGTACGCGGAACAGCTTCACGAAGTAGCAACTACACTCGTTCACGATACTTACCTTCAACGATTTGAAGGTGTGGAAGGTGACTTGATTGCGAAAAACGCAGCTTTGGTTGAAGACTTGGAGAAAGACTTTAACGTAACGCTTCCACAAGCTATCTCAAAAGACACTGGCGTTGATTCAGTTCGTAAGGTCGTAGAGTCTATGCAGGCCAAACTTGACCGCGCTCGCGCACTTTTGGTTGAAGTAGAACAAAGTCGTAAAGACGTATTTTAAGGAAGGTGTATGCAACGTAGAACATTCTTACAAGGCTTAGCAGCGGCCGGTGCATTATCTGGTTTGCCGTTTAGTTTTGCTCACGCTATGACACAAACAGGCAGTGTGTCAGTTGAGTCACTGCCTAAATTAGAAGGTGATCTTACACTTTACTTAGGTCGTGGTGAAGGTGGCTTGTACGAGAATGTTCTTAAGGCCATCGAAAAGCGCAACCCAAAGCTTAATCTTAAAATAAGACGCGGCGGCTCTGCGGCATTAGCCAACACCATCGTAGCTGAGACTAAGGCAGGCGTTAAACGCGCCGACCTTTTCTGGGCCGTAGACACGGGCTCGATTGGCATGGTTACTGATGCTGGTGCGGCCAAGCCGTTGCCAGACGACCTTACTGCGCAGCTGCGCGAAGATTTTCAGTACCCGAGCTG
The DNA here is from genome assembly GCF_022348265.1 of Alteromonas sp. Cnat3-28. Taxonomy (NCBI): domain Bacteria; kingdom Pseudomonadati; phylum Pseudomonadota; class Gammaproteobacteria; order Alteromonadales; family Alteromonadaceae; genus Alteromonas; species Alteromonas sp. Cnat3-28. Next base: position 41,502 of record NZ_JAKREY010000024.1, on the reverse strand, counting down.
GTCACCGGTAACAGGTCGTGTGCGTACACTGCCTTATAACACTGAGCGTGTTAAACCGGAGCAAATCCCTGAAAGCGTTATGGCGTTAGCCGACAGCGATTTAAAAATTGGCTGGGCGCCAGCCTACTCATCGTTTCAGTCTTTTGTCACTGCAATGCGCATTTTAGAGGGCGATAAAGCCACTAAAACATGGCTTAAAGGCATTAATAAGCACTCGAAAAAGTACGCAGGTGAACTTGGTGTAGTGATGGGCGTTGAACGTGGTGAAGTCGATATTGGCTTTGCGAATCACTACTACACCCTTCGCCTTAAATCAGGTAAGCCGAATGCAAACGTAGCGCTTGCGTACAGTAAAAGCGACGCAGGATGCCTAGTAAATGCGTCTGGTATTGTGACATTGAGCGACGGCGACTTGCCGGTTAACTTTATTCGTTACCTGCTTTCGCACGAAGTTCAGTCTTATCTTGCTCGCGAAGCCTACGAAATACCTCTGGTTCAAGGGGTTGAACAGCCGCAAGGCTTAGCTGACCTAAGCACGCTGTCACCGCCTGAAATGGACCTTCGTAAACTGGCTGACTTACGCCCTACACTTAATCTTATGAGGGAAGTTGGCGTACTGTGACAAATTGGCCAAAGTCGTATCCACTGGCACTTCTTATCGCGCTGATGGCTTTATTGCCCGTCGGCGTTTTGTTTTCTCTAGCTCAAGATAGTGCGCAACTTTTCGATACCCATAACCTAAGGGTACTAGCGAACACGGTGTCATTGGTGGTACTTACCATTATTGGCTCTGTACTTATCGGAGTACCGCTTGCCTTTTTAACCGCTTATGTGCAGATGCCATTTAAGCGGTTTTGGCTCATTTTACTTGCCGCGCCATTAGCACTACCAAGCTACATTGGCGCATTTGCGATGTACTTTTCATTTGGCACAGGTGGCGAAATTGAAAACGTACTGGGAATTAGCACGCCACCTATCAGCGGCCTTTGGGGCTCTGCGCTGGTCATGAGCCTTTATACTTATCCATTTGTCATGATGACAACCCGTTCAAGCTTACTGAGTTTAGATGCAAGCTTAGTTAACGCGGCGCGTACGTTAGGGTTAACCTTAGGCGCAAGCTTATGGCGAGTGGTTTTACCGCGTGTTGTGAATAGCGTTGCCGCAGGGGCACTCCTTGCTGCACTTTATGCGTTATCCGATTTTGGTACGCCTGCAATAATGGGTTTTGACACTTTTACCCGTGTTATCTTTGTTGAGTATAACGCCTTCGGTCTTAGTCAAGCCGCTATGCTGAGCCTTCAGCTTATGGTTATTGTTGGGCTTATTCTATTTATAGAAAGTCGTATTAGTGGCGCTCAAGAGCGCCCAGGTAAGCATTTATCGTTGTTTCCTGCTCGCTGGCAGCGAAACCTAATGTTGCTGGCTACTATGCCGGTGGTATTTATGGCTATTGTGCTTCCCCTTGCTATTTTTACGCTGTGGTTAGTGCGAGAAGGCGCCGGCGGTTTTGAATTTAGCTATGCGTGGAACTCAGCTCATGCGTCATTTATTGCAGCGATTGTTGCTGTATTACTCGCCATTCCGGTGGCTCATGCCGCTATTGCCGGAAAAGCTGGACGCTTTATGGAGCGCATTACTTATTTTGGCTTTGGGGTTCCGGGTATCGTAATGGGGACGGCCCTTGTTTATGTTGGCCTGCAGTTGCCCGCGCTCTATCAAACGTTAAGTCTGCTTGTAATGGCTTATGTACTGCGCTTTATCCCACTTGCTGTGGGAAGTGTAAGAAGTACGGCTGAGAATATTGATTCAGGTCTGGTAAAAGCCGCTCGTGTGCTAGGCGCTAGCCCGCGTGAGGCATTTATGCGAATTACGCTGCCGTTAACCCTTCGTGGTATGATAGCGGGCGCAGCGCTTGTGTTCTTAGAAGCCATGCGCGAACTACCTGCAACGCTTATGTTAGGACCTACAGGATTTGAAACCTTAGCTACCTATATGTGGCGAGTTTACGAAGCGGGTTACTTTGGCCGCGCAGCCGTGCCAGGGCTTTTACTTGTTTTATTATCAGGTGTGGGGTTAATTCTCATGCTGTCGGGCGAAAGAAAAGCCCAGTTTACCGTTACCGAGGATGATCGTTCGTAATGCTTAGTGTAAATAATTTGTCTGTGAATTATGGGTCTACCCGCGTTGTCGACAAGTTAAATCTTGAGCTTGGACAAGACGAAATCCTGATGCTGGTGGGGCCAACCGGCTGCGGTAAAACCACCATTTTGCAAGCGTTGACTGGGCTTATTCCTATTTCAGAAGGTGCTATGAGCCTAGGTGAATGGGAAAGTACAGCAAACAAACATGTTCCGCCTGAAAAGCGTAACGTGGGTATGGTGTTTCAAGACTTTGCGTTGTTTCCTCATCTTACCGTTCAGCAGAACGTTTGCTTTCGTTTAAAAGACACTAAGCTGGCCGATCATTGGCTTCAATTATTAGGCCTAGATAACTTCCGCGATGCAAAACCTGCACGTCTTTCTGGCGGTCAAAAGCAGCGCGTTGCGCTAGCAAGAACGCTAGCTCACGAGCCTTCCTTTGTATTGCTAGACGAACCCCTTTCAAACCTTGATGCTGCGCTAAAAGACAGCTTGCGCTGGGAAATTCGCGATGCCTTAAAAAAAGCAGGTGTACCTGCTATTTGGGTAACGCACGATCAAGAAGAGGCGCTAAGCGTTGGCGATAGAGTGGGTATACTTAATAAAGGTGTGCTTGAGCAATTAGACACACCTGAAGCCTGTTACTCTTCTCCTGCCAGCCGTTTTGTGGCGCGTTTTATGGGCGAGGCGAGCTTCTTAAGTGCGACGTTCGATAGCAGCGCAGCAAATACAGACAAAACAGTGGTTACTGATATTGGTAATGTGCCAGGCACACCGCTTCAAGGTGCAAGCGGCAACGTAGACTTGTTGGTACGCCCTGACGATTTAAGCTTAGATGCTACACTTAGTGAAACTAACTGTACGGTTGAATGGGTACGCTACGAAGGCGAAAGTCGGCTTTACGCGGTTGTCTTGGATTGTGGCGACGAGCTTAAAGTACGAGTAAGCCACGAAAATGCTATAAAGCCCGGTACTCGCGCTTTCGTACAGCTAATAACCACACATCCATTGGCCGTTTTTCCTAGAGGTTAATTGTGATCAAGCGCGATGTAATTGTTATTGGTGCAGGAGCTGCAGGGCTTTTTTGTGCGGCGCAGGCCGGCGCGCGCGGACGCAGCGTAGAAGTGCTCGATCACGCTAAAAAAGTGGGCCGAAAAATCCTGATGTCAGGCGGTGGCCGCTGTAACTTCACTAACATGTATGCAGGCCCTGAAAACTTTCTTTCGCAAAACCCTCACTTTTGTAAGTCGGCGCTAAGTCGCTATACCCAATGGGACTTTATTGGCTTGGTTGCCGAGTATGGCATTGCCTACCATGAAAAAACCTTGGGCCAACTGTTTTGTGATGATAGCGCCAAAGAGATCGTCGATTTACTGCTTAATGAGTGCAACAAAGCGGATGTGACAATTACTACTCGTTGCGAGATTCTAAGTGTTGAAAAGAATGAAAGTGGGTACTCACTTACAACCTCGAATGGTGAGTATGAATGTGAATCCCTTGTAATTGCTACCGGCGGTTTAAGCATGCCCAAGCTAGGTGCTACGCCATTCGGCTACAAAATAGCGCAGCAATTTGGTCTTAACGTATTACCTACTCGTGCAGCACTTGTTCCCTTTACCTTGCACGATAAAGATAAAGACACACTGGCAGAGCTTAGCGGTATCGCAGTTGATGTATATGCCAGCTGCAACGACACTACGTTTAAAGAAGCGATGTTGTTTACCCACCGAGGGTTGAGCGGCCCTGCCATGCTACAAATTTCCAGCTATTGGGAAGCGGGTGACAGCTTAAGTATCAACATGCTACCTAACGACGATGCTACGGCGCTTCTACAAACTGCACGCACAGAGACGCCAGACGCATTGCTTGCTACCTGTTTAAATAAAGTATTTCCAAAGCGTATGGTACAGAGCCTTATTGAGTATCATAGTTGGCGCAACGTGCCGGTGAAACAGCTGACTCACGGCGAGTGCGACGCCATTGCTGACACCCTAGAGAATTGGCAAATAAAGCCAAACGGCACAGAAGGATATCGCACCGCCGAGGTTACTATAGGCGGTGTTGATACCAATGACCTATCATCAAAAACCATGATGGCGAAAAATGTCGAAGGCCTGTACTTCATTGGCGAAGTGGTTGACGTTACTGGTTGGCTAGGTGGCTTTAACTTCCAGTGGGCATGGAGCAGTGGTTGGGCAGCAGGGCAGGTGGTTTAGAACCGCACCTACATAGGGCTGAAAAGTACTTGATGGATCGTTAAAGTAATAGTTAACCGTCACTGTGGGCGGAAGGTGGGTTACTTCGCCTAGCTGGTTACCTGTTCCTAATGGGTTATCGATAGCGAAATTAACGTCATGTGTGAACGGTGTTGCGGCTAATACTTCTACGTTAACTCTATCCGTGATGAAATAGGCCGCGGTGAGGCCCAATTGCGTGTTGTTATCAATGGTCAGGCCAAAGCCCAAGTCGTCACCCACGTTAATGTTTGAAGACGATTCATCAGGTGCAACCGTGGCAAAGCCCCCTCGGACAAGAATGTCGCCTTTTTCAAATGCAACTGCACTGGATGCTGAAGCAATAAAGGGAAGGGCGGTTAGTGCTAAAGCTAAGTTTTTCATCGTAGTCTCTCAGTCTGATAATTGAACACAGATAAGACTAAACAGACTTACTTAAAAAGAACTTTCTAGAAGATTAACGTTAGATTAAAAGCCTTCGTTATATAAAAAGCTAAAAACGGCGCAGTATTGCGCTGTAATCAAAACGACATACCAATTGCTAGACCAGCAACCACTGCACTTTTATGATTTCGATGATAGTCGTAATGAAGCTGCGGCGATATGGTAACCCCCGATACTTCAAACTCATACAAAAAGCCTAACCGGGCCACCTCCATTTTATGGCTGCCGTGGAACTCAACGCCAGGGCCTATTTGTGCAATAAAATTATTGGTAATGTGCAGGTCAGCAACAAGCAAGTAGGTATAAGCGTCTAAGTCTTCAAACGCGTATTCAGCCACAAAGCCTACGCCTAAAAAGTCGCTCACACGGTATTCGTAATCGATACCTAGTGTAAAAGCGTTTCCGCACTCTTTTGTGTAAGTGGTACCTACCAATGCAGATAAATGATGGGGTGACGTTTCCCAATGATGAGCATTTCCCTTTGCAACAACAACGGGGGCAAATACCAAGGCAGCAACCAAGCCTAACGCTATTTGAACTCGCATAGTGATGCTCACATAAATTTAACGGTGACTACCTAGAAAGTTTCTTTCTAGCACTAATGAGAGCGTAGGCATCAAACGGCTATTTCACCAATGAACTTTAGTTGAAGTAATCGATAGGCCTAACTTAGTCGGCGTTAGGCGCATAGTTAAGCTTACATCTACCCATAACATCAAAATCTCGCTAAGGTGTCTGAATACAAGCCACCGAAGGAAAGAATAAGATAATGATTGATGAGAAACAGAAGGTACGTTTTTTAGATGCTTGTTCCGAACAGCTTATCGCGCTTTATACAGCCAGCAAAAACGGTAAAAAGGTCGATGCTGAGAAATATCGAGTACAAGGGTTTATGCACGCTGGCGAGCTTCTAGGGATAATTACCAATGAACAGGGCAAGGCGCTGATTGCCGACTTACATGTACAGGTTTTTGGTGAAACTATTGATGAGCGAGCGACAAGAAAACGTAAACTTAATGCGCTAAAAGAATCTGATCCCGATGCATATATTGAGATTCCCGCCATTGAAAGACGTTAATTTAAGTTAAGCAAAGTTACCTAAACCGACTTTGCGAGATTCTCGTTTCTAAGACTATACTTTGCCCCACACTATGATAAAAAAGCTGTAAAAAGAGGTTGCAGCTAGTTCGAAGCAGGGATGAAAACAAAGTTTAACAAGAGGCAACCCGTGCTTAAGCAGTTAGTTTACAGAAGTCAGTCGATGGTAAAAATTGATGAAAATGAACTTCTTAAAATAACAAACGATTCACTGCCATTTAATGCGAAAAACCACATTACAGGTATTCTTTTGTTTGATGGGGAATACTTCTTTCAAGTGCTTGAAGGAGATTGTGAGAAGGTAACGGGCTTTTCGAACATATAAAAACAGACAGTCGTCACAGCAACATTATGAAAGTGACCGAAATGGTCATTCACAAACGCGATTTTGGAGATTGGCATTTAAGAACGCTTTCTGTCGCAGAAGGAAGCCGCTGCTATTGGTTACCTTCGGACATTAATATTAGCCGGGAAAGCCGGATATTTGCGCTTCTCAACAGCTTTGCTTCTGGGAAATGGCGAACTTGTTTAAGTGATAACGCGCGCAAAAACGTAAGAGCTAACGTTGCGACGTCAGAGAAAGCAGTTAAACCCTTCGAAAACTCTGACATTCAGTTTGCCTTTCAGCCTATTGTGGATACCTACAGAGCTCGTGTCTCTTCAATTGAAGCCCTAATCAGAAGTAACGATGGGAGATACCCTGAGACTATTTTGGAGGAGCTGGTTGGGCCGGAAAAGTACGATTTTGACCTGAAAAGCAAAGCTATAGCAATTAAGCAAGGCGCTGCGTTGCTATCTTCAGACCAGTCTTTATCCATCAATTTATGCCCCAGAGCGATTACCTCCACCGTCAACGTCGCAGACTACCTTCACGAATTGGTTAAACGCAATAAATTGAAACCACAGCAGCTTGTTATTGAAGTTACCGAAACAGAAATAATCAGCGAAAGTGACACATTTTACCAAGCAATAGAGCAGATCCGTTCACGAGGCATGAGAGTCGCTATAGATGACTTCGGCGCAGGGTACGCAGGGTTATCGTTACTCGCAGACTTCACACCAGACAAAATTAAATTAGATAGAAAAATAACGACAGGCATTCACGAAAGCGGGCATCGACAAGCAATAACCGAGGCTGTACTCGAGTTTGCCAACTCTATGGGAATTCCCTTGGTGGTAGAAGGCGTCGAAACGATTGATGAGTGGCTGTGGTTGCAGCATGCGGGTGTACAAAGATTTCAGGGGTTCTTGTTCGCAAAGCCCAAATTAAATGGTGTTAGTGGTATTGATTTTTCCTTCGACGGCGCTAGCAGCTAACTCCGCATAGGAAAAATATACATTTCTTGTCATTCCGCAGGATATTTTTCAGCGTTCTCACATTTTTAAACTAAGCTTAATGGGTGTGAGTTTTTATACCAGAATATAAATACTCATAACTCATCTTTGTGTAATAGCCGTACAGGGATATTTTTGCTACACGGATTTAGCTGCGGTACCAGTAGGAAGCAAATCTATGGCATGTGGAGTGTCGCGTAATTTTGTTCGCTTGTTGTTTGGGTTGATTTTGCTGACGTTCGGCACGTTTGCCAATGCAGCGTGCGTCATTAATGCTGAAAATGGTACTTCTGATACTGATACCGATAGTGCTCTGTCTATCGTACTTAAAGAAGGTGCACAGCGACTTTCGTTAAGCTGCGATGTCAACGCGACTCACGTTCTCTATTTCCCAAGAAACTACCTTTCTTATAATCAGCTGTATGACAGCGAGATGCAAAAAGTCCCCAAGTTAACCGGCGCATTTGAGTCCTATGCAATAGATAATACCCATAAGCGTCTATTTTTGGATATTAACTCTCAGGTAGAGCGACCTGTCAGGCTAAATATCGCTACGTTAAATGATTTTCAGACGTTGGCGTCAATACATACCTTCACATTGAGCTTGTTCATCGGCTTTTGCTTAGCGTTAACCTTGTACGTTGGAATGCTGGGAACAAGTATGCGCAACTACGGCTTTTACTCCTACAGTTTCTATGTGCTCAGTGCGGCAATTTTCTTTTTGCTTCAAGAAGGGTTACTGAACATTGCGTTTCCCCATGTCGCCTTTTTCTCGAACTTTAAACTGCATCTGTTATTCGCAGGGATCACGGTATTTGCTGCGGTAAAGTTTCTTGATCAACTACTCGATTTCAAAGCACTGCTAAAAGTATGGCAGCGCCAGTTTATTCTGGGAATGGCGTGTTCGGCACTGGCACTTTCATTTGTGCAGATCATTCTGTCCACTTCTGATGCGATGAGAGTAAATAGTACGCTAAGTCTTATCACGCTGATAACAATGACCTGTACGCTATCAAGCTGTGTTTACGCCGCCTACCGCAAAGTACATTGCTCAAACTTAGTATTAATGGGTATTGCTGTCATGGTGTTTTCCATGATGTTTCGATTGGTTTTTTCAGACGTGTCAGCGTTTATGTACCGCTACGGACTTATTGTGGGAATAACTATTGAAGCGTTTATTTTTGCTATTGCCACGTCGAGAAAAGTAAAAAAGCTCGATGACGACAGGCTTAGTGCATTCAAACGTGCGTCTACAGATTCCCTGTGTAAAGTGCTAAACCGCAGTGGATGGGAAGGAATAGCACAAAGTCTGCTTACTAACTTCAACAAGGAGGGAGGATATTTGACCTTGCTATTTATCGACGTTGATAACTTCAAGGAGATTAATGATCATTACGGGCACCATTGCGGCGATAAAGTGCTGCAGGTTATTGCTAAAATTCTGCTGAGCCGATGCCGAGACCAAGATGCAGTAGGGCGCCTTGGCGGCGATGAATTTGTGGTGCTAAGCCACTGTTACAGTGAAGGACAATCTGAGCGCTTGGCTGCGCGCATAGAAGCCAGTCTTCTGGAAAGGGATATTAGAACCGATAACGTTGTTATTTCTGTTACGGCAAGCGTAGGCACATACATCACAAATGAACGCTGCAAAGATCTCACCACTCTGTTAAATAAAGCAGATAAACTGATGTACAGCGTTAAGGAGAAGCATAAGACGGCTCAATTGGCGTCTTCTTAATTAACCTTCCAGCAACGTATCACACCCGCAGTGTATTAGGGTCATTTAAGCTGCGCTTTCGCTATATTCTTTACGGCCTTAGTCAAGTCGGCAAGCGCTGCCGATTCAAGGGTTGTCCAATGCCAAAATAACGGTACTCCAAGCTCTTTTTGAGGAAATAACGGAACGAGATCGCCTTCGTTAACCTCTTGTTCAACTTGAAGCGTGGGTAGCAAAGCCCACACCACGCCATCTAGCGCCATTTTGACAAAGCCATGAGACGATGGATACCAATGACAAGTTGTAAAAGAGGGGGCTATGTTTAAACACTCTCGTTGATAATCAGTCAGCAAAGTCACATCGTATTCGTCGTACAGCAAACCCGGTGTACTCATCACGCTCTGGGGGGATATTTCTTTATGCAGGTATCGCTCAATGAAGCGAGGCGATGCATAAAGTTGATAGCGCATGGTTCCCAGTCTTATAGATTGCCCACCGGTAACGGGTGTACCTGTTTGGCTAATGCAAGCCATTACACGGCCTTGCTGTAATATGTCTCGGGTTTGAGTTTGATCCGCATTAACAATATGAATCGGGTTGGCACGCTTATCACTAAACGCGGCCATTACTTGCGAGAACCAGGTAGCCAGCACATCGTTATTCACGGCAACGCTTATAGGTGCAGCCGACGCTTCTAATCCACTTTGTATATTCAGCGCTTCTTCTAATACGCTTACTTTTTGAATATGCGCCAGCAGCTCTTTTCCCAGTGGCGTAGCGCGAAGCGGCTTGGTGCGAACCATCACTGGGCCACCGACACTCTGCTCTAGCCGTTTTATTTTTTGCGATACCGCCGACTGGGTGAGGTTTAGGGCCTGTGCACCTTTTTCAAATCCGCCGTAGCGTAACACTTCATGAAAGCATCGAAGCGCGTCGTAATCCAACATTAATGACTACCTGTGAAAAGAAGGTTATAAGTATTAATTTTGCTTATTCAAGACAAATATCATTAATTTAATTTAGTCTTTCAAGGTGTATAAAATCAAGCCAATTATTCAGCATGTAACCTTAAACCGCGTTACAGCTATGGCGTTTGAACTTATTTACACTAAGAGGCATTTATCATGTTGGCGGCAGCAACAAGTGGTTTCGTGATGGGCGGTACCCTAATTATTGCAGTAGGCGCACAAAACAGTTTTTTGATTGAGCAATCGATGAAGCGACAGTGGACAACCTTGTTTGTCCTGCTGTTTATCCTAAGCGATGCCATCTCAATAAGTTTAGGTGCGATGGGCTTTGGCTTGCTATTGCAGGAATACCCAATGCTGGTGTCTATCACCAAGTGGGCTGGTGTGGCGTTCTTACTGTGGATTGCTTTTAACAAAATAAAATCATCTTTGGCCAACGACGCGCTTGTTTTAGAAATGGCGAAAAAGCAACTGTCGTTCAAAAAAGCACTGCTCATCGCGTTGGCAGTAACCTGGTTAAACCCCCACTTTTACCTAGACACTTTATTGTTGATGGGAAATTTAGCTAGTCAGTGGCAAGAAAATAAATGGTGGTTTGTGGGTGGAGCTATTGGTGCATCTGTAGTTTGGTTCGTAGGTTTGAGTACCTTAACCGCACGTTTTGCGCACCATATGCAGCGCCCTAATTTCTGGCGTTGGTTTAACCGTCTTAATGCTGCGGTATTAGGTATGGTAAGTATTCAGTTGGCGAGTTTGTAAGGCAAAAGCGCTAAATAGCAAAATATTACGACGCGTCGAGTACGCTTTATGATGTAAGACGGTACGCTACGCACCTGTGATAGTTGACGATGAGCGCGAAGAGAGGGATAGACTGGTGAGCTGGATTTATTTGATTGTGGCGGGCCTTCTGGAAATTGGTTGGCCTGTTGGACTAAAAATGTCACAAGAGGCGGAAACCCGCGTAATGGGTATTTTACTTGCGGTTGGGTTTATGGCTGCCAGTGGTTTTTGTTTATGGATGGCGCAAAAACAAATTCCAATTGGAACGGCGTACGCTGTGTGGACAGGAATTGGCGCCGCGGGCACATTTTTAGTGGGTGTTATGTTTTATGGCGACCCCTCGTCATTGGCACGATATTTCGGCGTAGCGCTTATTGTTGCAGGAGTCGTTGTCTTAAAGTTGGCCCACTAAAGTTAGGTCCAATTACAAAAAAGCCCGTTAGCTTAGTGCGAACGGGCTTTGTTTTTTAAGCGGGTGGTCAGGTTTTAGTGATATCCAAGTTGGTTTCTAAGCTCTGCCATAAAGGTTTCGATACGTTCAGCATTCTTGCCTAAATCACTTTTCCCTACTCGTGATTTGCTGCGGATATCAACCAGCGTGTCGTCGCTTTTAGCGGTTAGACGAATAACTACGTCGTCTTTAAAACCAAACCACGCTGTGGTGTCGGTGGCTTCTAAGGTGTTCGGCAATGCGCCTTCATTAACGCGTTCCCATCCAAGCGCCTCTATGGCTTTTTCTGCAGCGATGAAGACCTCATTTGCAGGTTGCGGCAGCAATTGAGTTTTAATTTCAGGGTAAGCTTCTAGTTGCTGCTTAGTGACTTCACCGCCTTCGTAAGCGATGGAGTTAGGCGCACCTTCGCGTAGCGGAGCAATTGCAACGAACTCCGGCGGATTAGTGACATCGGTAGTAATGTCATGGATCGGAGGAACTGCGCTGGCTTTGCTCATCATGCTCACCGGCATTCCCACAGCAACCAGGGCAAGAATGGCACAGATAAAGGTGCTTCCCCAACTAACGTTTTTACGGTTAATCAAAACCTGCAAAATAATGAGTATCAACGCTGCGCCGCCCACATACACGCCAAATCGCAGTGAAGTAAATGCGGTGCCTAAACTCACACCGGCATACTGATAAAGGGGGCCGGGTAATACCACCATAAGGAAACCGACAATACTGGTAAGGGCAATGAGTGCTTTCAAGTGAACTCCAAAGTTATTATTTTATTTTTACTAAGCTACTTTAACAGTGAACGTTGCGTTTTGGATTACCTTCTAGCAATAAAATCGGTACTAGGCCAATATTTAACATGTTTGTACACTAGGGCTGTTGGTCTTTAACGTACATCAAAGACCAGCAGGCCCTGGATGAACCCTATTTAAAGCAAGGTAATGAGTTTTGCAAAATCAGCCTGATGCTAGCGAAGCTTACGTGCTTCAAGCCGAACTACTTGTTGATACGTTATCGACACAAAAGCCGCTTTTTCAACGTGGTGTGAGCGAGTATGAGCTCATTGAGATTTTGAAAAAAGCGCCATATCACTTTTTTGATGACGCTTCGTTACGAGAGCCTTTAATGCTCTTTAAAACCCATTTCATTGTGTTTCACGCCCTTTATCAACTTAAACGAAGTTGGATAGAGCAGGGCGAAGGCGTGCTAGACATTCATACTCTTAATATTAAGCTAAACCAAGAAAGTGCCCACAGCGACAATGATAAAGAAAGCCAAGATAAGGTTGGAGCAATAACCGAAGCTGATGCCTTAGCTGAATACTACTTAGACTGGGGCAATTTTGAGAAGGCCGACAGAAAAAGTGTAGATGCACTGCTCAATGCGTTTTGGCATCGCATGGCCTCAGGAAACGCGCACACCTTTGAGCAGGAAGATATTGCTGATGCCCACGCGCTTCTGGGCCTGCCCCAAGATGAACATGTTTCTTTGTCGGTACTAAAACGAGTATATAAAAAAGCCCTGCAGTTGGTTCACCCTGATAAGGGAGGAACGCAACAGGAAGCCCAAGACGTCATTCACGCCTACCAGTTATTGCTGGGTTATTATTCGTTAAAATAGAACGTAAAGTGCATTGTGATTTCGCTTTATTCGTATAACGTATACACGCTCAGGTATTTGACCGACAACTTCAGTAATTTCAACTTCATTGACTTTTATTATCATCTATAAATGCGCACAATATGACCTATAAGAGCGTAGATCCGTATCAATGATCGCTTAACTATGCCACTTCAAAACCAATTATCGCAGTTTCAGGCTTTGAAATGCGCTAGATAATTCGGTGCACTGGAAGCAATAAGCTTTAATTTTAAAATTGGATATGCAGAGCAAAGGCCGTGTTCTGTACAAAAAGTTATTGGGAAATAGAAAATTTATGAGTCGCATTTTTTATGTTACTGCAGCATTAATAACCCTTGTCGGCGTTATTGGGTGTTCGAATGAAGGCGAGCAAGCACAGCAAGGTATGCCTGCACCCTCAGTATCGGTAGTTACACTGAAACAAGAACCTGTAGTACATGAAATGGTGTTACCGGGCCGAGTAAGCCCGTCTCGTCAATCTCAGGTGCGTCCTCAGGTAGATGGTGTTATTACGGAGCGCTTGTTTGAAGAAGGCGCACATGTAGAAAAAGGACAGCAGCTTTATCAAATTGACGAAGCCCGTTATCTAGCACAGTTAAATAGCGCAAAAGCCGATTTGAAAAGCGTTCAAGCGAACCTTAAAACGTTGGAAGCAAAGGCGCGACGCTATGACGACCTTGTTGCGCAAAACGCGGTAAGCAAACAAGAATATGACGACGTAATTGCTCAGAAAGATCAAGCGCAAGCGGCAATTAGCGTAGCTGAGGCAGCTGTTGACGTAGCGAAGGTTAACATGGGTTACACCAAAGTGTACGCCCCAATCAGCGGACGTATTAGCCGCTCTTTTGTTACTGAAGGTACCCTTGTTACTACGAACCAATCTCAGCAACTTGCAACCATTACACAGCTTGACCCAGTTTTCATTGATATGCAGGAGTCAGGTGCGTCAATTATTACGCTTCGTCAGTCAATGAGAAACCAAGGTTCGATGGATGTTGAATTAACGGTAGATGAAGTAACAGGCAAGCGTTACGACCAAACAGGCAGCGTTAAATTTTCTGAGGTAACGGTTGATGAGACCACAGGGTCTGTAACACTTCGTGCTGAAATGCCAAATCCAGATGGCGTATTGCTGCCTGGCTTGTTTGTGAAAGGCCACGTCATTACTGGACGCGAAAATGCGCTGCTTGTTCCTCAACGCGCAACGACACGCCAACCAGACGGTTCGCTTTCAGTTTATGTTGTTAACCAGAACAACGAAGTAGAAGGTCGTACCTTGGAAATAGGCAAAATCTATCGAGACCAATATGTTGCCCTAAGCGGTGTGAGCGAAGGCGAAAAGGTAATTGTAACTGGATATCAGAAGGTGAAGCCTGGCGCGAAAGTTAATCCGTCAGAGTGGCAACCATCATCACGTGGCTCACGATAGCAAACAAGGGATTTAAGTAATATGGCTCGTTTCTTTATAGACAGGCCCGTGTTTGCATGGGTGCTGGCAATTATCACAATGATGGCGGGTGTGCTGGCAATTACCTCACTCCCCATTGAACAATATCCCAAGGTGGCACCGCCCTCGGTGACTATCTCAGCAACGTATCCTGGAGCATCTGCAGAAACCGTAGAGAACTCGGTTACTCAGGTAATAGAACAAAGCCTGACGGGAATTGATAACCTACGTTATTTCTCGGCAAGCAGTTCGAACAGCAGCATGTCTATTACGCTCACTTTTGAGCCTGGTGCTGACCCTGATATTGCGCAAGTACAAACTCAGAATAAGGTGCAGGGTGCACTGCCGCTGTTGCCTACTCAGGTACAGCAACAAGGGGTAACCGTAACTAAAGCAAATAGCGCATTTGCATTGGCAGTTGGCTTCTATTCTGAAGACGACTCAATGACGCAATATGACCTGAGCGATCTGTTAGTTTCTCAATTTCGCGACCCGATTTCCCGTGTTAATGGTGTGGGAAATGTACGGGTATTCGGTGCGCAGCGTTCAATGCGTATATGGTTAGATCCAGATAAACTGTACAGCTACAATCTTACACCTACTGACGTTCAAGGCGCTGTTCAGGTACAAAATACTGATGTGTCTGCTGGTCAACTAGGTGGTATGCCTGCAATAGAAAATCAGCAAATCAACGCGACAATTCAAGCGCAGAGTCGCCTTCAAACCGTTGAAGATTTTGAAAACATCGTACTTCGCGTAAATACCGATGGTTCTCAGGTTCGCGTGCGTGACGTTGCGCGTGTTGAACTGGGTGCGCAAAGCTACGACGTTATTGTTCGATACGATCGCAAGCCTGCATCAGGTATGGCGATAAGCCTTGCCTCTGGCGCAAACGCACTAGATACCATTAAGGCAGTAAAAGCCCGAGTTGAAGAACTGCGCTCGAATTTGCCAGATACAGTTAAAGTGGTTTACCCGGTTGATAGTTCTCCTTTTATCGAGCTTTCTATCGAGTCGGTAGTTCATACGCTTATTGAAGCGGTAGTACTGGTATTCTTGGTGATGCTACTGTTCCTTCAAAACTGGCGTGCAACGTTAATCCCTACCATTGCGGTGCCAGTGGTATTGCTCGGCACCTTTGCTGTGCTACTGGCATTTGGCTTTAGTATTAACGTGCTAACCATGTTTGCTATGGTACTTGCTATCGGCCTGCTCGTAGATGATGCCATCGTGGTGGTGGAAAACGTTGAACGTATTATGGAAGAGGAAGGTCTCTCACCTGCCGAAGCCACTAAAAAGTCGATGACTCAAATCACAGGTGCACTTGTTGGTATTGCGGCCGTGCTTTCAACGGTATTTATCCCAATGGCGTTCTTCAGCGGCTCAGCAGGCGCTATTTATCGTCAGTTCTCGGTTACTATCGTGTCGGCTATGGCATTTTCGGTATTGGTCGCCATTGTCCTTTCACCGTCTTTGTGCGCCACGTTATTGAAAAAGCATCCGGAAAACCATGACAAGAACAAAGGCTTCTTTGGCTGGTTTAACCGCACGTTTAACAAAGGCCGCGATCGCTATCAAAAGACAACAACTCACATGGCGCAACGCTTTAAGCGCTATTTCGTTGTTTATGGTTTGCTGGTAGGTGGTATGGCATTTATTTTCAGCCAGCTTCCTGGCGCGTTTCTTCCAGATGAAGACCAAGGGCGTATGATGGTGTTGGTAAGCACACCGCCTGGTGCAACAGCTGGCCGTACGCTCGAGTCTATCAAGCAAGTGGAAGACTATATTCTTGAACAAGAACAAGACGCGGTTAACGGCATGTTCGCGGTTGTGGGCTTTAGCTTTGCGGGTCAGGCGCAAAACGCGGGTATGGCTTTCTTAAACTTCAACGACTGGAGCGTAAGAGACGAAAATAATTCTGCGTTTGCAGTGATGAACCGAGCTTTTGGCGCGTTTAGCCAAATTCAAGATGCCTCAGCCTTTCCTATAGTGCCTCCGCCTATCATGGAACTAGGTAATGCAACGGGCTTTGATATGCAGCTGGTCGACCGTGGTGGAAATGGTCACGAAGCGCTGATGAATGCGCGTAATCAGCTGTTGGGCATGGCAGCGCAGAATCCAAAGCTGGCTGGCGTTCGCCCCAATGGTTTAAGTGACGTACCTCAATTTAAAATCAATATTGATAGCGAGAAAGCGTCGGCACTTGGATTGAATTTAAGTGAGATCAATAACGCGCTTCAAATAGCGTGGGGGTCCAGCTATGTAAATGACTTTATTGATAAAGGTCGAATAAAGCGTGTTTACATGCAGGCAGATTTGCCTCATCGCATGACCCCTGAAGACTTGGATAAGTGGTTTGTTCGCAACAGCGACGGCGAGATGGTGGCGTTTAACACGTTCTCGACCACTGAATGGGTTTATGGCTCACCTAAGTTAGAGCGTTTTAACGGCGTGTCGTCTGTCAATATTCAAGGTAGTGCTGCTGAAGGTATCTCTTCGGGTGAAGCAATGGCTGAAATGCAGAAATTGGTTGAGCAGTTACCGCCAGGCTTCGCAATTGAATGGTCAGGCCTATCTTATGAAGAGCAAGAAGCAGGCTCGCAAGCGCCTATGCTTTACGCACTATCAATCTTGATTGTTTTCTTGTGCTTAGCGGCCCTGTACGAAAGCTGGTCTGTGCCATTCGCCGTTATGTTAGTGGTGCCTTTGGGTATTCTCGGCTCTGTAACCGCTGCGTTTATTTTCAACTTGCCGAACGATGTGTACCTGCAAGTAGCGTTTTTGACTACCGTAGGTTTGGCGGCGAAAAACGCTATTCTTATTGTCGAATTTGCAAAAGAACAGTACGAAAACGGCGAAGATTTAATGACTGCGGTTTCAAATGCAGCCTCTCAGCGTTTCCGCCCAATTCTAATGACGTCAATGGCGTTTATTTTGGGAGTAACGCCGTTAGCACTAGCTAGCGGAGCAGGCGCAGCCAGCCAAAATGCAATAGGTATTGCGGTTATGGGTGGTATGTTCGCCGCTACCTTCTTGGCGATTTTCTTCGTGCCCATGTTCTATGTGCTGGTAGAAAAACTCTTTCACAGGGAAGACAAGTAACAAGCAAGTGCGCTAGAGTGGGAAAAACTTTTCATTTTTGAATAGGGATATCGGTAATGACCACCGTTGTTTTTTCTCACGGCAAAGAAAGCGGTCCATGGGGCAGTAAAATAACAACGCTTTCAAATGTAGCGAGCGATATGGGTTTTGGCGTAGAGAGTATTGATTATCAAGATCTCGACTGCCCGGAAGCTCGCCTAGCGCGACTTAAAGAGTTTATTGCTGAAAAGTGCAATGATGTTGTTCTGGTTGGCTCAAGCATGGGCGGCTATGTATCACTTGCCGCAGCAAGCCAAATCTCGGCACGAGGCGTATTCCTTATGGCTCCTGCACTGTATTTGCCAAACTACGAAATTCAACGGTTCCCCTACGACGGCTACGTGAGCCTAGTGCACGGCTGGAATGACGATATCGTGCCTATCGAAAATAGCTTAAAGTATGCGCGCCATCAAAAAGCTCAGCTCTTGTTACTTAATGACGGCCATCGCCTAGCGAATAGCAAATCTGTTATTTCTCCGTTTTTCAGAAATTGGTTGGAAAAATTTCGATACTAATGATGAATCGGTAAGCCTACGACCAATCGCTTATAGTTCACGCTTAAGCAAATGCGGGAAAGCGCCTGTTTTTATGGCATGATGAGTTATTGCTTAAAACAGGGCAGATGGAAATGACATTTAGTTTACCTCAAGCGCCACAATGGTCGTCGCTGATAAAGTCTGGTTGCCGTGTCTTTGTTGGCGGAAATGCCTCGGTGCCGCATGCACTAGTGCAGCATCTCATTGATAACAGCGAAGGGTTTAGCGACATCGAGCTGGTTCATATGCTGGCTTTAGGCGACACCCGATGGGTGAAAGAAGAGTATAAAAACCTCTTTAAAGCGAATACATTCTTCATTGGTGGCGAAGCCATGCGTAAGGCGGTCGATGAGGGCCGCGCTGACTATACCCCCGTTTTCCTGTCTGAAATATCAAGCTTATTTAGCGACGGTACGCTAGCACTGGATGCTGCGCTGGTTAACGTAAGCCCACCCGATGAATTCGGCTATTGCTCACTAGGTCCTGCTGTCGATATTGCTATGTCGGCAATCAGACAAAGCAAAAAGGTCATTGCTCAAATTAATCCTCAGGTGCCAAGAACCGCCGGGCACTCTTATATTCATATCAGCGAAATAACGGCCTGCATTGAAGCCGAAGAGCCGCTTGTGGAAGTAACGCCGCCGCCTATCGATTCGGTGGCAGAGCGAATTGGTCAGTATGTTTCAATGCTGGTGGATGATGGTGCAACGCTGCAATTTGGTATTGGGAAAATACCGAGTGCCACCCTTAAATATCTGTGTAACCATAAAGACCTAGGCATTCACAGCGAAATGCTCACCGACAGTATTATTGAACTGTTGGAGTCGGGCGCTATCACCAACAAGAAGAAGACTTTCCACCCCGGTAAAATTGTTACTAGCTTTGCTATTGGTACTCGCCAGCTTTACGATTTAATCGACAGCAACCCTCACATCGAGTTTTATCCAAGTAGCTACGTAAACAAACCCACCAATATTGCCAAGAACGATAATATGGTTGCCATTAATAGTGCGCTTGAAGTGGATTTAACCGGTCAGGTCGTCGCCGATTCATTGGGCTACGACTTTTACAGTGGCATAGGCGGGCAAGTTGATTTCGTAACGGGCGCGTCTATCAGTAAAGGTGGGAAAGCGATTATAGCGCTGCCTTCTACTGCCAAGAATGAAACCATTTCCCGTATCACACCCCGTATCAGTGAAGGGGCGGGTGTTGTTACTTCGCGGGGGAATGTTCAGTACGTGGTGACCGAATACGGCATAGCATCGCTTAAAGGCAAAAGCATTCGAGAGCGTGCATTGGAACTTATTCGTGTGGCACACCCCAAATTCCGTGCAGCGCTCTTAGAAGAAGTAAGACAGCATTATTGGGTGCCTCATTATCAGGAAAAGTACCCAACCGATATTCCTGAGCTGGGTGCTATTCAGCTTAAAAAACTGAATATTCAGGGGGAAACCTATTACATGCGCCCGCTGAACCCCGCCGATGAAAGGCGTTTGCAGGAATTCTTTTACTCCCATACGAAAGAAACACTAAGGCTGCGTTACAACTACGACCCGAAGCAAATGTCGCGCGAAAAGTCGTGTAATTTAGTGTCGGTGGATCAAAGCTCAGATGCTGCGTTATGTATTGTAAGGCAAGAAGGCTCCCGTATTACCATTCACGCAGTAGGGCGTTTTTACTTCAATCCAAATGACAATACCTGTGAAGCAGCGTTTGTTACCCGTGAAACCCAGCAAGGGAAGGGGATGGCAAGCAGGCTGCTAAACGAATTGATCAACGTTGCGAAAAAACGAGGCATTGCAAAGATGATGGCCTACGTGCGTGGCGACAACAGCCCGATGATTGCCATTTTCGAGCAAGCGCAATTTAAACGGAAGTTCACTGGCGACCCCAGTGACATAGAGTTAGTACTAGATGTGGCATCACTCGCATGACAATTAAAATTTTTCGCGGCAAACACGGCACTAAACACGACTTAGGGAAAGATCATCCCGAGTCACCGGATCGCCTGTTCGCCATAGACGACCAATTACTGTCTTCTGGACTCGATATGGTGTGTGAGCACGCTGATGCTACGCCTATTGCTGAAGCTTATCTTAAGCTAGCCCACGACCCTTACTATGTGAAAAGTGTGTTTGAGCATGCGGCTCAGTCCATATTTAGCGACCACGAAAAAACGCTCTATTCCGAACGCAAGGATAACGTGGCATGGTTAGACGAAGATACCGGCTTGATGCGACACAGCTTAAATGCAGCACTTGAGTCGGCTGGTGCGGGATGTAATGCGGTGGATTGGGTTATGGAAGGCAGTGACAGGCAGGCGTTCTGCGCGACAAGGCCGCCAGGTCATCACGCTACATACGACAGCGCCATGGGCTTCTGTATTTTTAATAACATTGTTATAGCTGCGCGCTATGCCCTTCAAAACTATGAACTAAAGCGCGTTGCCATAATCGATTTTGATGTTCACCACGGAAACGGTACCGAGCAAATTGTTGCTGGCGATCAACGCATCATGCTTTGCAGCAGTTTCCAGCATCCTTTTTATCCACACAGTGGTTCACCGGTGTCGGCAAGTAATATTCTTTCTGTGCCGCTAGAAGCAGGCTCTACAGGTGAAGTATTTAGAGAAAAAGTTCAACACTGGTTTAACGCATTGCGCAACTTTCAACCTGAGCTGATTTTTATCTCAGCGGGTTTTGATGCCCACGCAGAAGATCCTATGGCGCATTTGCGACTGGTGGAAGACGATTATTTCTGGATTAGCCAACAACTTCGCGCAGTGGCTGACGAGTGTTGTCATGGTCGCATAGTCAGCATGTTAGAAGGCGGCTACGATTTAAGTGCATTAGGCCGCAGTGTGGTGTCGCACCTTAAAGGTATGAGCCGCCCTATTGAAGAAACTCAATAGGGTCTCATAGCAAGTGAATTATCGTGTTGTTAATTCAACGGGTAAACACGGTAATAGATACCAGCTCAACACCGGTGCATCAGCCTCCATTTAACTTAGGCTATCCATCGTGTAAGCATGTAAAGGCCAGCACCTAACATGGCAAGGTTTTCGGTAAGCGAGATAAACCCAAGAGGAAGGTCTGAATTACCGCCCACACAGGCGCACTTAAGTTCACGTTTATCGATATATACCGCTTTAATAACTGAAACTGCACCTATTGCACCGATAAAAATAGAAACAGGTGAAACCAATAGTGCGGGAAGCCCCGCTAGCATACCAAGCCCAGCAAGCGCTTCTGCGAAAGGGTACACATACGCGTACCTTACGTGCTTCATTGCCAGTAAGTCATAAGTAATGAATTGATTTGAGAACGCTACAATGTCCTGTAGTTTTTGTAATGCGAGGATCACCATGGTGATGCCAATGAAATTCATTATGAAAGGTTCAATACCTGTCGGGAGTCCACCTTTTAGCATGAGCGCAAATACCACAAGGGCGGCTAAAGAAAAAATCACAATGATAGGTGTGTAGCGCGAACCGAACTCACTTTCTTGCTTCAAATTGAAATAATCTCGTAAGTCATCATAGCCACCAATTCGCTTATCATCGATAAACGTTTGCGGCGTGGTTTTCACATTATGCTTCTCTTTAAAAGCGTCGGTTTCACTTCGGTTGGACAAGTGATGGTCTTCAACATCGTAGCCCTTTCTTTCTAGCAAATCTTTCGACTTAAGTCCGAAGGGACAAATGTGTTCAGGGGTAACCATGCGATAAAGAACGGCGCGCTTTGACATTGTGGACTCCTTGTAAACCTTTCACGAAACGGCATCTAGTGCGCAAAATATGCGCGCCTTCTGCCATATTTATAGTGATATCACGATATACAAAGATAAGTTACATAATCCATGCCAAGGGTTTAACAGAAGCATCCAGTTGCATCAGTGTCAATTACCGCACCGTTGTAGGGGAGTTGTGTGGTATAGCTTACAACCTGTTCGACAAGGTTCTTTCCGGTAAAGCATCCGTAGCCCGTTGCGTATGGACCTAAATAGCGAAGCTGATTTTGCATGTCTAAAACTATAAGCGCGGGCACTGCATCAAGCATAGCGGCGAGTTCCGGTACGTCTTCTATATTCACTCTGACTTGATGAAAGTCATTTCCTAGCTTTGTTAATAGCTGAGTTTGGTGAGGTGTAGTTAACGTTTCACAGTAGCAACGAGACTGCGTTCCCACATGAATAACAGAACCAGGGGCAATGTTTTGTTCGTTTAGTAGTTCGACAAGTGAAGCGTCAAAATTAGGCGCTGTTGTGCGGTGAAGTAGATCACCATTTGGGTCGAAGGAAGAAAGCTGGCGCTGACCGTAAACCAATAAGGCGGTGAGTAAACTCACCGCCCATAACAACAAAAGTATCCAGCTTGTTTTTTTATGCATAACTCAAATGCCAACAGCGTGCTTTTAGCGCTTTTGGTTAAAGCTTAAATCGCTCGATAGCACTGCGCATGCGTTGAGAGATTTGTGACAACACCTCAACTTCGCCTGCCAGCGATTCAGCGGTAGCCAGTTCCTCAGAAGTGAATTCGCTTAATCGCGCCGTACTTTGCGCTATAGAAAACGATGCGGTTTCTTGCTCTACCGCTGATGTCGCTATTTCGGTCATGCTTTCGCTCGCTTCGCGAATTTTCTGCATGATCTGGGTCATGGCTGAAGTGGCGTTATCGCTCGATACAACGGCTTCATCAACCAGCTGAATGCAGGTTTGCATTTGTTCGACTGAACTGGCGGTTTGGGCAACTAGCTGCTCAGTAATACTTGTGATTTGGTCTGCACTTTCTTTTGAGCGAATAGCCAAAGTGCGTACTTCATCGGCAACAACGGCAAAACCTCTGCCGTGTTCCCCTGCGCGGGCTGACTCGATTGCTGCGTTCAACGCAAGTAAGTTGGTTTGCTCGGCAACGGCGGTGATGGAGCGCATTGCGTCAGAAATATGCGCGCACTGCTCGTTAAGCGCCGAGTTTGTCTGCGCTGCCGCATTTAATGTGTTGCGCAGCGAATCTATGGTGCGGCTTGTGTTGGAAATAGAGTCGCGCGTAGTCTGCGAAGAACTTTGTGCCGCAGAGGCTTTGTCGCTGGCAAGGGTTGTTTGTTCGGTAGACAGCTGCATCGTTTGTGCGATTTCTTCTGACGATGCCGATACCATGGCAATCTCTTGGTCAGTGTTTCTGCTGATTTCAAACATGTTGTTTGCCGCCAGCTCCATCTTGTCACAGCCTCTAACAACTTCGTCTGTTAAATTTGAAGCAAGCTCAATTAATGCTTTTACTTGGTCGATGAGCTCTGCGAAAGGTCTCACAATCTTGTGGCCTCGGTTAAGTTCAATAGATAAATCGAGTCTACCGTCACCCTTTTGCATGGTCTCAATAGCTAAGCGCAGTTCAGCCGCACCGGCACCTTCTTGGTGACTTTGTTTAGCCATGTACATCAAAACACCGCCCTCAGAAAGCGCGAATACGGCGTGCATCAGCAAGATAGGAAAGGTTACGTGACCTTCTTCAAAAATAAATAACGGCGCGCCGCCCGCTTGTAAAAAGAAGAACGAAATATGATGGACAGCAACAACTGCGGTGCCGGTTGCAACCACTTTCCAGTCTCTAAAGTAGGAAAGAAATGCCAGAAGAACAAAGATTTCAAAGTGGACTTCAATTAACCCGAATGACTGGTGGATGTGGAGGGCTGTTAGCAGTTGAACACCGATAGCCATCGCATGGCGACTTATCGCTGAATAGGGATTTTGCAAACTAAGTACAAGTGGTACGGCAGCAATTGGAATACCAAGAACAAATGCAGGAAGAATCTCGCCAGTATAAAAACCGATGCCAATCGCAATTAGCAGTTGGATAACAATTACAACGCGAAAAATCTTGTGACCTTCTAGGAGCCAAGGATACTGCATGCCAATCTCCGACAAGTATTTGGGATTAAGTGTAGGTTAAAAATAAGGGGTGTGCTAACTTCGCCACAGTTTACGTAAGTCACGGTTTTTACGCCATTTAACTTTTGTATAGAAGTTACTGTTATTAAAAAAGTTTAATCTTCGAATGCCTAAATAAGCTAAAGGACACAATCATGCCTGCCATCGCCTTTCTTTCTACTGACCACCTTGAAGACTTCTTTGTGTACGACGAGCTTTTGATCCCGTTTTTCAATGATAACGGTTGGTCTGTAGAAACCATATCTTGGCATAGTCAGTCAGAGAACTGGGATAGGTTTGACTACGTGATTGTGCGCAGTACGTGGGATTATCAGCAGCATCCAGAGGCCTTTCTGGCTTGTTTGACTCAAATTGATGCGTCGAGCGCAACCTTGCTCAATCCATTGCCTCTTATGCAGTGGAATATTGAAAAGCACTACTTAAAAGACCTACAGGACAAGGGCGTGCCTATTGTAAGGACACGGTGGAGTAATGCATTTAATAACAGTGTTATTGATGAGGCCTTTTCCCATTTCAATTGCGACACTGTGGTGGTTAAACCTACGCTTAGCGCTAATGCTGATGATACGTTTAAGCTCTCGGTCTCAAATTGGCATGAACAGCAACAGGCGCTTTCTGATACGTTTAATCAACGTGATTACATGATTCAACCTTTCTTAAATAGCGTGGTTGAAGAAGGGGAGTACTCGCTTTTCTATTTTGGCGGGAAGTACAGCCATGCCATTAAAAAGGTGCCGCAGAAAGGCGATTTTCGCGTACAAGAAGAACACGGGGGGAGCTTACATCCCGTTACCGTAGATGAAGAACAACTAGATATTGCCCAGAAGGCACTATCAGCAATGCCTTGCGAAGCACTTTATGCACGGGTTGATTTAGTCAGGCAGGACAGCGGCTGGGCGATAATGGAACTTGAACTTATTGAGCCCTCTCTCTACTTCAATTTAGATGAACAGTCTCCCCTGCGCTTTGTCGACGCATTGATAAGCTTTCATTTGAATAGAGCCTAAGCGTAAAATAAATGAAAAGTGAAGCCAGCAAATTATAGGTTTGCTGGCTTACTGATAGGAAACTAACGATCTAATTTAGTGCTAACGCAGCGTCTTCTCAGTTCGTCCCTGCTTTATCGTCCTGTTTCTGCTTGATTCAGAATTCTTAACTTGAGCACGGCTAACTGAAGAAGTCCTCGCCCGCTCAATTCGTCTTGGCTTACTGCTCTCTCGAGCCACCGGCTTGTTTTGCGGACTCGTTCTTTCAAATCGCTCTCGATTTATGTTTTGTTTAGCTGGGCGTTTTAGCGTGTTTTCTCTATTAGCATATCGCTTCGACTCTGACGGCGTTGATATCCGAGCGGGTTTGTCCTGCTTTAACTGGCTTAGCGTCCGGTCTCTAGTCGGCTTCTCGCTTCTGCTCGCCGCTTGATTGCGTTTTAGCGCGTGCTCAATGGATTGTTTGCGGCTTACCGAGTCTTGTTTGTTCTGAAAACGACTTTCTCTAAGTGGCGTTACCTGTTTTGGCTCAATAGTGCGTCTTACAGTCTTGGTATTTTCGGTACGCGCGATGGGTCTTACGGTATTTTTGTCATTGTGGCGTTTCGATGTGTTTACCGTGCTAACGTGTTTATTAGACAAGTGCTTTGCCCGCGACACACCCGCATGTTCATATCGCGAAGGCGCATTGTGAACTACTTGAGTAGAGTAACGCGCACGACGATGCACCGTGTTGTGTTCCCAGCGACGATAGTCTCGGCTTATTACGCGTTTTCTTGGGCTACCGTGATAATACCGGCGTACAGGCTCGCGGTGAATAACCACATGGCGGTTATGCCAGTGCACGCTGCCAAAGAAAAAGAACGTAGAAAGATGAATACTAGGAGACCAATAGACATTGCTGTGATGATGATAGCTTACGTGATGACGCCAGCGAACTGGTGAAGTTGTGTGCCACCAGTGACCGTACACAACATGAGGGTCGTAATAAGGCACATACACCACTTCCCGCTGACGGGGCTCAATGTAAATTATGTCGCGAGTAGGCTCACGTTCCCGTTCAACTTCAATGTAGTCATTGGTCACCAGATTACCGGTGTTGAGGGCGTGTTGTCGAAGCACCTGCACGCGGTCTAGCACACGGCTTTGATCAATTAATACGTTATCACCAAGTTGCTGTAACCACTGAAGATCATTCGCCATGGTGTTGAGTAAGTCGGTAAAAGGAGCGAGTGCTTTTACGCTGGGATCCCAGTTAACACTCGCCAGCACATTTTCCACCTGCTCCGGGGTTAAATGCTTGTTGCTATGGCGCCAGCGGTCGGCTGCAACTACATCAAGCGGGTAGGTAGCCGCAATCAGTATGTGAGTAAGCAGGGTATCAGGATAAAGCGCAATGGGCGCAAGTACACTGTCTAATTCAGCGTCGGAATATTGCTGCGTTGACGCAGAAACATGTGCAAGGTTGGCGTTCGACTGGGCGATGACAGGTAGCGCTGAAACACTAGACAGTGCGACAATCACAGATAAGGTTATGTTTTTCATACATTCTCCTTAGCGCATGAGCAACGGCTTTTCGCGCGCTAAATGGTAAGTCTGTATACGTTATAACCAGTCTATGATTAACCCAAGCTGAATAGAAAACGCCCACATTGGTGTGGGCGTTTTTAAGGAACTCGTCTATTTGAAAACGTGGGGGTCGAAAGCGTGCCCAAGCTTTTCTGTTTTCGTCTTTAAGTAATGCTTGTTGTCTTTGGTGATACCGTGGTCAATAGGCTTACGTGCAACCACGTCTATACCAAGCGCTTTTAGTGCTGCCAACTTTTTCGGGTTGTTTGTCATAAGCTCAACATGCTTCACATTCAGCGTATCTAGCATCAGCTTGCAGATATCGTAACTTCTTAAATCGGCGTCAAATCCAAGATGTTCGTTAGCTTCTACCGTGTCCATGCCGCTATCTTGAAGGTTGTAGGCGCGAATTTTATTTAAAAGACCAATACCGCGACCTTCTTGGCGAAGGTATAAAAGCACACCGTGACCATTATCGACGATATTTTGCATGGCTTTTTCTAATTGAAAGCCACAGTCACAGCGAGTGCTAAATAAAGAATCGCCTGTTAAGCATTCTGAATGGATACGAATTGGCACTACGTCGTCTTCTTTCCACTCTCCATAAGAAAGGGCAACGTGTTCTTGGCCGCTGGCTTCAACAAAGCCGTGTATTTTAAAATCACCCATGCGAGTGGGTAATTTTGCGGTACTGACATATTCGTATTTAGGCTGTTTGCTACTCATGTTACTTCTACACTTTGGACAGTAGGCAATAAGTGGGGATGACTTCTTTTTTTGCAAGTCTACCATTTTATTATACGCGAGTTGACGCTAGTGCTATCACTTTTTTCGTAAGACGTATATTAAGTGCAGTTATTAAAGTGGCGTAAACTCTCGCAGCGGGGCAGGCTTTGCAACGCTATAGCCTTGGGCAAAATCAACGCCCATTTTGCCAAGTTGTGCCATGGTGCCTTCATTTTCAACGAATTCCCCGACGGTTTGCATACCCATGGCTTTCGCTACATCATTGATTGACGCAACCATAGCCGTGTCTACACTGTCGTTCAGCATATCCTTGATAAACATACCGTCAATCTTTACCTGATTAACCGGCAAGCTTTTGAGATAACTGTACGAAGAGAAGCCGCTGCCGAAGTCGTCTAGGGCAAACGAACACCCAAGGCGATTAAAGGTACGCATAAAGGCAAGGGTGTCCTCCATTTTTATAATCGCTACCGACTCGATCACCTCGAAACAGATCTTGTTGTAAGGAATATTAAAGGTTTCGAAAGCGTTTAAAATGAATAACGTAAAATCTCTGTCTGCTAATGAATGGCAGTTGAGGTTTATACTGCATCGCCTTAACTCAGCGAGATGTTCAGGGTTTTCAGACAGCCATTTGAACGTATTTGTGACTACCCATTTGTCGACATTTACATTCATTTCAAAGCGCTCGGCCGTGGGTAAAAAATTAGCGGGCTCAACAATTTTTCCGTCTTTTTCCCTTAGGCGCAATAGCACTTCATAATAGTGACCATCGCTGGCTTTGCTCAAAGGTCGTAATGACTGGTAATAAAGTTCAAAGCGCCCTTCTTCCAAGGCGTTGTTTATAGAAGAGACCCAGTCCAGCTCACGCTGATAGCGCTGCATGCTCTCATCATCTTTATTATATCTATGCACCTGATTTCTGCCTTGCTCTTTGGCAAAATAACAGGCGGCGTCAGCCATGCTTAAATACTGCCCTGAGCTAACGTTACTATCATCGCATACGACCATGCCAATACTTACGCCTAAGTTGAATATTCGGTTATCCCACATGAACCGATAGGCCTGTACTGCATTGAGAATTTTCACTGCATTGAGATAAACCGCATCAGCATCTAAATCTGAATAGATAACGCCAAACTCATCACCCCCGAGTCTTGCTAGCTGCGCGTTGGGTAGCAGCGTATTTTCAATCAGGCGGGCGACGTCTTTTATGAGTACATCTCCCGCTTTGTGACCGCAGGTGTCGTTAACGACTTTAAATCGGTCTAAATCTAAAAAGAGTAGGCACACAGGTAACGCGCTGTGGTTATGTACTTTTTCCTTGAAGACAGATTCAAATTGCCGTCTGTTGTATACGCCGGTTAGTGAGTCGTGAGTGGCCAAATACTGAAGGCTTAAATCGGATTGCTTTTTTTCCGTGATATCAATAATTGAGCCGTACAGGTAAGTTCCTTCATCGTTCTCGCGGATCTGGCAAGACAATGAAAACCAGAACTCTGTGCCGTCCCGACGTTTTCCCCGTATCTCTTTTCTGGTGACGTGGCCTTGCTGTGATATCTCACCTAACAATACATGTCTATCTTCTGGTGATGCGTAAAAGGCTTTTGTGCTTGCCCCCTCGCTAAGCATTTCTTCCTCATTCTCATACCCAAACACCATGCACATCGCAGGGTTAACTGAAATTAGCTTACCGTCCCAGGTTGATGTGTAGTGTCCTTCAGCGGAGTTTCGGAACAAGTCATAAAAGTGATTTAAGCTAGAAATTGTTTCAGCTTGAGAGGAGAGCTTATGTTGATAGAGTACCTGCTCTTTTGTGATGACCGCAAATCCAAAACACAAGAAACCCAAGGTTAAGAAAAACAGCATTCCCATTGCGACATCGACAGTATAAATAAGGTCGCTGAAAAGGTTTTGGGTCACCAAAGCGTAAAACGCAAAGAAAGATAGCCAGGCCAGAATATAAGTGGTGCTGACAACACTACTGCCTTTGTCTTTAAAGATAAGAGCAAGGGTAACGTGATACAAACCCATCGCCGCTGTGAGTATAAGCAGCGTGATTGTGACCATATAAGCATTTACGGTAAAACAGTAAATGGTAGCAGCGATAGGTAGAGCATAATTTAGCAGTCTTAAAACAAAAGGCACACGAGAGAACAGGTGATGAGTCACTTTTCCAATACACAGTAGTAATACGCCGAAGCATACGACGTAAAAATGCTCGCTGGCGTTAGTCAGGCTAGGCCAAAACGCGAGGCCACCCTCTGTAATGAACAATAATGCAATAAGCACCAATGACGACATGGTGAGCCAGAAGCGGGTAGGGATACGCTGATATAAGTAGGAAAAAAGAAAATAGGAAGCAATGAGTGCCATCACACCCGACACAGCACCAAGCAAAGTCAGCATATTAGTGTCATGTTGAGTAAGCAGGTCTCGCTCCCATAGTGACATTGGAAAGTACTTTAGCCCCTCGTCTTTCACTGCGATTAGTAACCGAGCGTCTTGGTATGGTTGAAGGGTGAAAGCAAGCCTGATATTTGGAAGCGGTTGTCTTAACGAATAGTCACCTTTACCGGCTTGATAACGGTACGATTTTATAATTCGCTGGCTGCTGTCTAGAAGATAAATCTGCAAATCATCAACGTTTAGACGGTCGATATTAAGCACTAAGGGAATGGCACTATAGCCAGAGTGGACAAGCTCTGTTGAATACCACACACGTTCTGTTGAAGAAGCCGTTGCTGTTGGTGTTTTTGTGGAGCTTCCCGTCAATACATCAAAATAGGTTGCGCTATTAGGTGCAATTGATACCCGTGCATAATGGTTGATGATTTCCCTTTCGAAAGACTCATCGATAACAAGCCGCGGGCTGGCAAAGGCGTTTATGCTTAGAACCACCCAACTAATGAGCAAAGCTGCAACGTACTTTGTTAGCTGGGAGATTGGCACTAGCATGATCCTTGAAGCGCTAATTATGTGTTTTCTATAGAATAATACTAGTCTGTCCTAAAAGCCAAACAGAAAGAAAAAGGCACGGTAATACTTACGTGTTTTGAAGATACTGGTAGATCGCATTCGGTGATTGTTGAGTGCCTACCGGTTCTAGCCATATCGCCTCGCAAAGCCACTCAATGCATAGTATGCATTGAAAATTTGTATTGCTGGGTTGGGTGGTAACAAGCGCCTGAAAGCGATCGGCTCCCCAATCTGCGTCGGATAGTGAAAAGTGAAAAATTTCACAAAACTGCTCTGCCCACTGCTGAGTTTTAAGAGGCGTTAAAGGTAATGCAACGCGGATTTCTACGCTTTGTTCGTTAACCACGGCGTGCTGTTGAATGTCTTCTTTGGTGAGATTTTGCATAGAACTTATCAATTCGCTGGTTATTGTAAACCTGCTTGCTTTATAAAGTGTATATAGTACAACACAAAAACAATAGCGTTAATCTAAGCGTATTAAGGACGGGGTATGCTAACACTTCACCATTTAAATAACTCTCGCTCGCAGCGAATTTTGTGGCTTCTTGAAGAGCTAGGCGTAGAGTACAAAATAGAATTCTATCAACGAGACAGTAAAACAAACCTTGCGCCAGATTCATTGCGCGCTGTTCATCCGCTGGGACGCTCTCCGGTGCTTACTACGCCGCACGGTGCTATTGCCGAGTCTGGTGCTATTGTGGAATACCTTGTTCGCCACCACGCTACAGACGCATTTTCTGTACCTCAAGACCCAGAGGCACTTCAACAGTATTGGTTTTGGCTGCATTTCGCTGAAGGTTCGCTAATGCCGCCACTAGTGGCAAACTTAGTGCTGGAGAAAGCGCGTCAAAAAGGTTCGAAGCCTTTCTTTATTAAGCCAATTACTAACAAGCTGATAGACGGTATTTTAAATGCCTATTATGGCCCTAATTTAGCGCAGAGCTTACGCTATGTGGAATCTTACTTATCGAAAAATACTTGGTTTGCGGGTGACGCACCCAGTGGCGCTGATGTTCAAATGATATTTCCGTTAGAGTCGTTGGTAGCCAGCGGGCGTGCGAAGGACTTTACTGCCATTCAAGGTTACGTAAAACGGGTTCATGCCAGAGAAGCCTACAAAGCTGCGCTTGAGAAAGGGGGAGAATACGCTTACGCCTAGTGTGTTTATCTCTACTGCGTGCACTTTTACTTTGTGCAAACTGCGGCCAGCTGGAAAACAGAATCTAGTTGGCCTGCAAGCCCTCAGTGCTCTCGATTTATGTAATCATCAATAAGCTGGATAAAAGCCTCACCATAGCGTTCGAGTTTGGTTTGGCCTACGCCGCTTACATCAAGCAAGGTGTTGCGCGTAGTGGGGAGTTTACACGCCATATCCACTAAGGTGGCGTCACTAAATACCACATACGGCGGCACTTCATTTTCTTCGGCCAACACTTTGCGTAAGTGCTTAAGACGGGTGAACAACGTTCGGTCGTAGTTAGCAGGCGCTTGTTTTGCTTTTTTCTTGTCGGGCTTAAATTCAAGTCGCGGAACGGCAAGCTGAACCGCTACTTCACCTTTCAGCACAGGCCGAGCGGCCTCGGTTAAGCGCAATGCGGCATGGGCGGTAATATCAACGCGTATAAGGCCTTTATGAACAAGCTGGTTGATAATGTTGTGCCAGTAGCTATCCGATTTATCTTTACCTATGCCGTACGTGGAAAGCTGGTGGTGACCTGCTTCCTGAAGGCGCCTAAGCTGCTTGCCTCGCAAGACATCAATGACATACTGGCTAGAGGCTTGCTGTGAGAGCCGAAGTACACACGACAGTACTTTTTGTGCAATCACCAAACCGTCGATCATCTTAGGTGGGTCTAAGCAGATATCACAGTTGCCGCAGGCGCTGTCGCTAAACTGAGAGAAGTAGTTTAACAATACTTGTCTACGGCAGGTTTGCGCTTCTGAAAAGGCTTCCATAGCCGCAAATTTTTGTAACTCTATTTGGTTTCGCTCGGCTATTTCACCTTGCTCTATCCATTGTTTTACGCGGGCTGCGTCTTTTTCGTCGAACAATAGTAAAGCTTCAGACTCCAAGCCGTCTCGCCCCGCTCGGCCGGTCTCCTGATAATAGCTTTCAACACTGCGCGGAACATCGTGGTGAACCACATAACGCACGTTCGATTTGTTGATACCCATGCCAAAGGCAACGGTGGCCACCACAATATCAATTTTATCGTTAAGGAACTGGCGTTGTACCAGCTCTCGCTCGTCGTTGTCCATACCCGCGTGATAGGCCGCGCAGCGAAAACCTTGTCTGAATAATTTAGCGTGCAGGTCGTCGACTTTAGCGCGACTGTTACAGTAAATAATGCCGCTACCTTCTTGCTGTTTTACGTAAGCAACAACTTGATCAAAGGCTTTGTACTTGCTCATTACGCGGTAGCGGATATTAGGTCTGTCGAAGCTGCCTTTATAAACCAGCGGGTTGTTAAGGTTTAGCTGCGTCAGTATGTCTGCTTGGGTCGCTGAATCTGCAGTCGCTGTGAGTCCAATAACAGGAATAGAGGGGAAGCGAGATTTTATTTGCCCCAGAGCGCGATAATCCTGCCTGAAATCGTGCCCCCAATGGGAAACGCAGTGCGCTTCATCAATGGCAAATAAGGCAATGTCGGCGTGCGCAAGCGACTGCTGAAAATAGTACTGCATTAAACGCTCAGGCGACACGTAGAGCAAGTCGAGCTTTCCTGCTTGAAGTGCGTCATTTATGCGTGCTTGTTCGTCTGCTTCTAGCGTTGAATTGAGATAGGCAGCTTTTACGCCCAGCGCTTTAAGCTGTTCTACTTGGTCCTGCATAAGCGATATAAGCGGTGACACAACAATAGCGGTGCCTTGGCGCACTAACGCAGGAATTTGATAGCACAGCGACTTGCCACCACCTGTTGGAAGCAAAACAAGTGCGTCTTTACCTTCACATACTTGGTGAATGACTTCGCCTTGACCGTCGCGAAAAGCATCGTAACCAAATACATCTTTTAAGATGGTTTCTGGTGTTTTTACACGTTGCGTTTCTGGCGCTAATTCTGATGGAGCTATTGCAGTTGTCATGGCGCTGGATTTTACGCGTTTTTGGCGACGTCTTCACGGGGCAATTTAAAAAACTAGACTAAAATTCAGCGATAGTCCTGATCAGACGGGCAGCAGCTCTTATAATTTATTTTGATTCAACATCATTGGTTGGATGAATTTCCGTCAAACTTACGTTCGGTAGTAATGTTGCTTATAAGCACATTACAAATATCAATTCATCAAGGAAAGCGAGTGGATAACAAAACGACTAATAAAGACGAAGCTAAGGGCAGCGAAACACTAAACCATGAACTAATGATTAAACATGTAATTGCGCTTTTTCGTGATACTATGCCGTTTAACCAGTTGCTGGGCTTGGAATTTGTTACTGAAGGAGAGGGGCTGGATACACAGATCTCCCTGCACCTTGATTGGCAACCAGCGCTGACCGGCAATCCAATGCAAAAAATCCTACACGGCGGTGTAACAGCGACTATGCTAGACACCATCGGTGGTTTAGTTTCAATTGTAGAAACCATCAAACAAACCGCACGTGAACACCTTGCGGACCTTCAAGTTAGATTGCCCACCATGGGCACAGTCGATATGCGCGTTGACTACTTAAGGCCGGGAAGAGGCGAGCGCTTTGTTGCGACAGCCACGATTATACGCAAGGGCAGTAAATTAGTGGTTTGCAGAATGGAATTGCACAACGAAAAAGGCGATCATATAGCCTTTGGCACGGGTACATATATGCTGGGATAGCAGTGTCTTAATAGGTTTGCATCATCCCACAATGCCTGTTGTTACGTTGTGCAAAGGAAGTGAGCGGTATTAACGGGAGGTGTAGCATGGCAGAGCCATTACCAGATTTAATTGAAGAGATTGTTACCGAAAGTATGGGTGACGATCCGGCGACCTTGTTAGCGACCCTTGCGGGACAAGACGAGGTATACATCGCATCACTGTTAGAATCGTTGCCCGTAGAAAAACGTTTGGCGGTATGGGAAGGCATTCCTCGCGACCGTAAGCTCGACGTATTGGTTGAGATGCGTAGCGACCCCCGTGAAATTCTTATCGACAATACGCCGCACGACGAATGGGCGTCTATTTTTGCTGATATTGACGCAGAAGATTTACTGGAACTACTCGATTCATTGCCAAAACGCCTTGTCGATATGGCCTATGAATCACTTGATTCTAAAGAGCGTAAGTACTTCAGAGAAGCGACACAATTCCCCGATAACCAAATAGGGCACTGGGTTAACCACGAGCAGTTAGTGTTACCTTCGAACGCGAAAGTGCGCGAAGGGCTACGCTTATTAAGACGTGACATACCTCAGCATTGTGACAGCATTTTTTTGGTGAACCGCTCAGGTCAATTTTCCGCGCTGGTTAAAATTAGCCACCTCTTC
This sequence comes from Alteromonas sp. Cnat3-28, assembly GCF_022348265.1. NCBI lineage: Bacteria > Pseudomonadati > Pseudomonadota > Gammaproteobacteria > Alteromonadales > Alteromonadaceae > Alteromonas > Alteromonas sp. Cnat3-28. The sequence continues at coordinate 6,885 of NZ_JAKREY010000024.1, read as the reverse complement.
AATGCGCAAGATCACGTGTCGCTATTCGACTTGTCAGAAGAAAGTGTGACGACCATTCAAGGGGCTGACGACACTATGAATGCGTCGCTACTTGTTCAACGTTCTGGGCTTGCGTCGCTGCCGGTAGTTGACGAAAACAACAAGCTTCTCGGCCGATTAGATGTGACCTCTGCAAGTGAGTTGGTTAACGAGTTTTACGAACGCCAAGTGATGGCTTCGGCCGGTATGGATGAGGACGAAGATTTATTCTCGCCTGTGGCCAAAAGTGCGAAAAATCGTGCCCTTTGGCTTGGCATTAACTTGCTTACCGCATTTTTAGCTTCGTGGTTTATTGGATTGTTCGAAGGCACCCTTCAACAAGTGGTTGCCCTTGCGGTACTGATGCCGGTAGTGGCAAGTATGGGAGGCATTGCAGGTAGTCAAACGCTAACCCTGATTGTACGCGGCTTGGCGTTGGGGCAGGTCACGCCTGCCAACTTACGAGCGCTGATGGTGAAAGAGCTTAAAGTAGGCGGCGTTAATGGCGTGATTTGGGCCTTAGTCATTGGCGTTGTTGCTTATTTCTGGTTTACCGATGCCATGTTAGGGTTGGTTATCTGTTTGGCCATATTGTTCAACATTGTAGCCGCCGCACTTGCAGGCGTGTTTGTACCTGTAATATTGGACAAGCTGAAAATAGACCCAGCACTGTCGGGGTCGGTCATTTTGACTACCGTAACCGACATTGTAGGCTTTGTAGCATTCTTAGGTTTGGGCACACTGTTTCTGCTGTAGCACCATTCCCGCGATAAACCTTGTCCTGTTTTTTCATGACGAACGCATCTTAGGCCCCATTGAATGAGCACATTTAGTGGGGCTTTTTCATTTTTTGTTAATTGCGTTTCATTAATTATGCCGCTTGTTACACGTCCTTTGCCGCATTGGAAACCGTTAAGGGTTGTGTATTCACCTAACCTGATAAACAATACGCGCCTTCTTCCCCCGAATATCGTTGGAGTCAGTCTTGTCTAAGCAAGCCAGTGCTGCTCAAGTCGGCGTTATTTGTGCAATTGCCGCATATAGCATGTGGGGTGTTGCACCTGTTTATTTCAAACAGTTGATGGTATTGCCGGCTGCTGAAATCCTGATGCACAGGGTAATTTGGTCTGTGGTGCTTTTGGTTGGGCTTATAGCCGCGCTAAAGCAGTGGCCCAAAGTGGGCGCCGCCCTTCGCAATAAGCGCGTTATGCAGATTTTATTCGTTGCTGGCTTGTTACTCGGGGCGAATTGGCTCTTGTTTATTTGGGCAATTAATAACGACCATATTCTTGATGCAAGCCTTGGCTATTACATCAACCCTCTTATCAACGTATTTTTAGGGCGACTTTTCTTAGGTGAAAGGTTGCGTAACTTACAGCGTGTAGCCGTTGGGCTTGCCGTTATTGGCGTGGCTATTCTTATTTTCTCTTACGGCCACGTGCCGTGGATTGCTCTGGTGCTTGCGGGAAGTTTTAGCGTGTATGGCTTATTGCGCAAGCAAGTGGCTGTAGACTCGCTACCCGGCCTGTTCATTGAAACTTTAATGCTCTCGCCATTCGCTATTATTTACTGGGTCTTCTTTGGCTCTGAGTACAGTAACTTATTTAATAACGACGCCACACTAAATACCCTTATTTTAGCGGCTGGCATTGTAACTACCGCGCCACTACTTTGTTTTACCGCTGCAGCAAGGCGCATTATGTATTCAACGCTGGGCTTTTTTCAGTACATTGGCCCAACGCTTATGTTCATACTGGCGGTTTACCTGTACGGCGAACCACTTGAAGAGTCGCGCTTGGTAACCTTCGGCTTTGTGTGGTTTGCGCTTATCTTGTTTAGTGCCGACTCGCTAGTTAATTACCGCAGTCAGCGTAAAGCGCGAAAGCTAGCGGTGGAGTAGGGGCTTTTGCGCACAAGTCATTTTTAAGCGTCGGACAGCTAAGCGGCAATGGATTGAGTGACAAGCTAAAGCAGTGAAGCTTGCTCTTGCTGAGGAACATCTGGTGGTTCGCACTTCACTTGGTTGCGCCCACTATTTTTGGCGGCATAAAGCTGCTTGTCGGCAAGGCTTAGTAGCTTATCTACGCGCTGAGTGTGGGCGCCACTTACCCCAATACTGCAGGTCACTTTAATGTCGCTTTTAGGCAACTGAATAATTTCCGCTTCCACCACTTTTCTGAAGTCGTCTAAACGCTCACAGGCTTCTTTTAGTGGTGTTGATGGCATGTATATACAAAACTCTTCACCACCAAAGCGGGAGATAATTTCGTCTGGAAAATAAAACTCAATAAGGGCCGCCATGGCTTTTAGCACAATGTCACCTGCGTCATGGCCATGGGTATCGTTTATCGATTTGAAAAAGTCTAGGTCAATAAGGGCGAGAGCGTGATCCTCAGACAGGTTTTGGTGTTGCACAGTAACCATGTAGAAGAAGTGGCGCCTGTTAGGCAAACCTGTTAAATAGTCGGTGTTGGCCACACGGCGAATTTCTTCAACGCTCTCTATATATTCTACGTTCTGCATCACGCGACACAAGAACTCTTCATGACAGTAGGGAACTCGCAAGAAGTCATTTGCACCACTCTTAATAAAGTGCGCAGACATTAACATGCCTTTGCCTCCAGCAACGCCCATAATTGCCAGCTGCTCTTTCGAAAAGGCTTTTCTTAAACTGGCGACAAAGTGCGTGCCTGTCATATCAGGTAACGTGTTGTCAGTGATAACAAGACGTACGTTTTTGTGTTCAGACAAGCATTGCATAGCGTCTGTAGCCGTTAGGCATTCAAACGCAATAAAATTGTGGCGCTGAAGTAATGAAACGGTTTTTGAGCGCAACACCCGATTAGTGCTTACCACGACGACGCCGGTAGACTTGTTTTTTTCTAATCGGCTATTAAGACGATTGAGGTAGTCGTAGTTCTGCGAATTTTCTTTGGGAATGTAATCAACAACGTCACGCTCTAGGACTTTATCGCGAATAGCGCTATCTAAACTTTCTGTTGTAGCAATGGTGGGAATGAAAGACTCAACCGTAAAGTCGATGGCTTCGCCCTTTGGTGCATCGGGAAGCGAGTATGCAACAATAGCAGACAGAAAGGTTTCCGGCATATTTTGCGAAAACCGTGCTTTGCCTTCAGTCAGCGACGTTGCGCCAACGGGGGTAAGACCTGCCCGGCGTACTAATTTCGCTATAAGTTCAAGGTTGCCTTCACCATTTTCGATGATCAGCACGTATTGCTGCATACATTTCAACTTAGGTTTAGGCTACCTTGCCTATTAATAATGTTACGCTTTCTCCAGCTTTGCGTAAGCAAGTACCAGCCATTTGCTGCCAAATTCGTCGAAGTTTACTTGAACTCGACCGTGCTCACCACTCCCTTCGTAGTTAAGTACGATCCCTTCGCCAAATTTACGGTGTACAACTCGCTCACCTAAACTAAAGCCTGTTTCTTCAAAACTGGCGTGCGACGTTGCTTGGCTAAAGCGGTTGTGCACGGGCCGCGAAATAGTCGATTTTAGCCTTACTTCTTCAACGCAGTCTGCTGGCATTTCGCGAATAAATCGAGAAGCAGTATGATACTTATCTTGGCCATAGAGTCGACGACTTTCTGCATAAGTGATATACAACTTTTGCATTGCCCTGGTCATACCAACATAGCAAAGTCTGCGTTCCTCTTCCATTCGACCTGGCTCGTCGTTGGTCATTTGGCTAGGGAACATGCCTTCTTCTACACCTGCTAAGAATACCAGTGGAAATTCAAGGCCTTTAGCAGTGTGAATGGTCATCATCTGCACGGCATCCTGGTCTTTATCCGCCTGGGTTTCACCTGCTTCCAGCGACGCATGAGCTAGAAAGGCTGCCAGAGGCGACATTTCTTCGGCTTCTTCAGGCACGATAAATGTTTTACATGCAGTAACCAATTCTTCTAAGTTTTCTAGACGTGCTTGGGCCTTTTCTCCGCGCTCTGCTTGGTACATGGCGTACAAACCAGACTGGCGAATGGCTTTATCGGCTTGTTGGTCAAGGGGCTCATCTAACGTTGATTGCTCTAGCTCAGTAATGAGCAACACAAAGCTTTGCATAGCGTTTAGCGCGCGGCCTTTAAAGCCACCTTCATTAATGAGCAACTGACACGCCTGCCACATTGAACAGTTGTGCATTCGCGCGGTGTCGCGCACTTGCGATAAGGTTTTCTCACCAATACCGCGACTTGGGGTGTTTACTACACGCTCGAAAGCTGCATCGTCGTGCGGGTGGCTTACCATGCGCATATAGCCAAGGGCGTCTTTAATTTCTTGGCGTTCGAAGAAGCGCAGACCGCCGTATATGCGATACGCCAGCCCTTCGTGTAGCAAGGCTTCTTCCAGTACTCGAGACTGGGCGTTGTTTCGATAAAGAATGGCGGTATCAGTAAGGGCGTTGCCTTGATTAAGCCAATCTTTGATTTTCGAAACAATAAAGCGCGCTTCATCTAGCTCGTTGAAACCCGCATATACAGAAATCAGCTCGCCTTGCGCGTCTTCCGTCCAAAGCTCTTTCCCTAAACGGCCCGTATTGTTGTCGATAACCGTGTTCGCCGCTTTAAGAATGTTTCCTGTAGAGCGGTAATTCTGCTCAAGGCGAATAGTAGTAGGCTCGTTGAAGTCTTTCAGGAAGTGCTGAATATTATCTACGTTTGCGCCGCGCCAGCCGTAAATAGACTGATCGTCGTCGCCAACAATCATAATGTTATTATTACCACCACTACACAGCATACGAAGCCATGCATATTGGATATTGTTGGTATCTTGGAATTCGTCTACCAACACTGCACGGAAACGACGTTGATAGTGGGCTAATACTTCTGGGTTTTTAGCCCATAATTCATGTGCGCGTAGCAACAGTTCAGCAAAATCTACCAAGCCTGAACGGTCACAAGCGTCTTGATATGCCGCATAGACTTCGCGCATGGTCTTTTGAATATGATCGCCGTGGGTTTCAATGTGCTGAGGGCGCAAGCCTTCGTCTTTGTTGCCATTTATGTACCACTGAATTTGACGAGGCGCCCAATGCTTTTCGTCCAGGTTCATGGCCTTCAGAATGCGGCGAATAAGTCGATATTGATCGTCCGAATCAATTATCTGAAAATTCTCAGGCAAGTTGGCTTCTGCATGGTGCGCTCGTAGTAAGCGATGCGCAAGCCCGTGGAAGGTACCAATCCACATATTGTGCAGGCTGCGACCCATCAACGACTCTATTCGGCCGCGCATTTCTTTGGCTGCTTTATTGGTAAAGGTTACTGCCAAAATAGAAAAAGGGGCGATGTTTTCGACTTCCATTAACCACGCAATGCGATGCACTAATACGCGGGTTTTACCACTGCCCGCGCCAGCCAAAACTAGGGCGTTAGATAGTGGGGCTGCTACTGCTTCACGCTGTTTGTCGTTTAGCTCGTCTAGCAGTCGAGATACATCCATAGTGTGGTACCTGTTAGTTAATAGTGTTATACATTCAGCAGCGCGCTATTATGCCACCTGCCTGTTGATTTATACAGTCCAGTTTTTCCCAATGAAGATAAACTTCAACGGCATTATACGTTCGTGTGCAATCATGATTTTAAGTATTATTTAATGAAAGATACGAGCGCTCTGAACGTTCTATTAAGTTAATGGAAGCACTCGGTTAGACGCAGCGAGAGAGCAGAGTGCTTTAACGATGTATACATGTACGATACGGTTATTAGCTATAACGAATTAATTCGATAAATTGATCGAATTATGCGCTTGGTCGGTATCACATCGGTATTGCATCACATCAAACTCAGGTAAACTTTTACGCGTTCCCTTTTGTCAGCATAGATATGCCCAGCAAGGAACAAGTTTAGATTGCTTACCCAATTTTCTGATAGAACACAGCATTTTTATATAACGGGACATGCTCATGACCGCACTTACAACGCCCATCGATTTTTGGTCTACGCTGAAACAAGAAGCGCAAGTTGTTGCTGAAAAAGAGCCTTTGCTGTCTAGCTATGTGCATGCCAGTGTTCTTGCACATCACAACTTTGAATCGTCGCTAAGCTTTATTCTGTCGAACAAAATGGCAGACGACGTCATGCCTGCGCTCGCCATTCGTGAAGTTTTCGATGAAGCTTACTTACTTGAGCCTGGCATCAGCGAAGCGGCAATTGCTGACATTCTAGCGATTAAGGCGCGGGATGCGGCGGTCAACGATTACCTCACCCCCTTACTTCACTTCAAAGGTTTCCATGCTGTGCAAGTACACCGCATGGCGCATTACCTTTGGGTTCATGGGCGTCATCAGCTTGCTTTATTCTTACAAAGCCGCAACTCTGCAAGCTTTGGTGTAGATATCCACCCTGCTGCGCGTATTGGTAAAGGCGTCATGTTTGACCACGCAACTGGCATTGTAGTGGGCGAAACTGCAGTGGTTGAAGACAACGTATCTATTTTGCAGAGCGTTACATTAGGTGGTACCGGTAATGAGTCGGGCGACCGTCACCCTAAAATTCGCCAAGGCGTGTTAATTGGCGCTGGCGCCAAGATCCTTGGAAATATTGAGATAGGTGAAGGCTCAAAAGTAGGCGCAGGTAGCGTTGTACTTAATAGTGTTCCCGCTCACGTTACTGTAGTGGGTGTTCCAGCTAAAGTGGTTGGGAGACCGGTTTGTCAAAGCCCATGTGAATCCATGCGCCAAAACGTACTAGAAGATAACTCCCACGTATAAAATTGGGGTCAGTGTCTGAGGGATCCCCACGAATTTAATTTCATATGCCTCCGGCCCAGGCTGCGTCAACTATGGAGCTGTACCATTTGAGTGCAGCTTTCCACTGTCGCATAGTAAATCGTATTCGACAAGCGACAGCC
>NZ_JAKREY010000023.1:0-56458 GCF_022348265.1 Alteromonas sp. Cnat3-28 | reverse complement strand
TCTACACGCTCAACTACACCCAATTTAAAAGCTAAGGTGTAATCACGCTGTGTACGCTTAGGTCTTTGATTACTTGAAGTTGTCATAAAGAAATCCTCTTTATGTCAACGTATTTCAGGACGGGACAACAACGCAAAAAAAGGGGAACCTAGCGGCTCCCCTTTTTCCTGGAATTTTGAGTATCCTTCTCCGCGATCCTTTGCGACTAAAATCTTCCCGATTAAAATCCGTATACGCCCCTTTCCATCTACTCTCGCGCCTTCCTGTGCGAGCTACACTTCCATGCGTAGGTCCCTTTCCTTTTTTCCTAAATTACTGCACATCCTACATGCAGTGTTCCTCATCCTGAGGCTGTCCTTGTCAGGCTCCGCTGACGATCCCTTCCTTCGTTCCATTTTTCGCTGCACATCCTGCTACAGCTTTGCTAATCCTTTAGCATGTCCTTCTTTCATCCTTGGTTTGCTCGTCCATGCAAACTAGAAATTCCTTGATGGCTCTCCTGCCGTTGGCTCCTTGCCTCTAGCTCCTTGCTAGCTTTAGTCCCTTTATCCCTGCAACGTCCTGTTTGTGATGTCCTATCACGTTTCTCGTCCTTGAATTCCTTTATTCCCTATCAAATCCGTTTTCAACGTCCGTTTAATGCAGCATCCTATCTGCTTTCTCTTCCCTTTACTCACTGCCTTGTGAGAGTCTCATCCTTAAGTTGTCCTAACTTATTCCGTTGATGATTCCTTACTCAATCCGTGACTCGTCGTGTTTCCTTGTGACATGTTCATAGTATCCCTTCCAATTATTACCGCCATATTGAATTACAGGGATTTAAGAAAGTTTTTTGTACGACTTTCGACTACTTTTAAAAATATGCAATAGAATCAAAGACTTTATACTTTAGTATAATTTTTTCTTTCAGAATTTAGGTAAGATCACTCACAGCGTTTGTGGGAAATGTCTTACAAGCGAATGAGGCAAAAATGCATTTTTGTAAATATGCTAGGAAACGAGAGGACAACCAAGAAAGCGTTAACAAAGTTTACCTACATCTTGAGTTACTTTGAAAGCTAAGCTTGTGACTACAAGTTTAATGGACGGTACTTTTCCTCAATGGCATAGCAATGCAGACGACATATTAGTTATAAGCATATAAGAGCGAATATCTAATCGTGCTCCGTTTACGCTTGTCTAAAGCGCGGTGAAAATTTGCAATACCTTTTCCACTATCGATTAAAAAATAAACTATTCTTATATTGACTGGGATCAATATCATTAGCGATTAAATCTTGTTAACTATTAGCAGCTGATAAGTCAAAGCTTAGGTAGTTCGGCTCACCATAATCTACTTATTATTGCGATAGGAGACTTATTATGAGTAATTTACCCATAACTAATCGTTCCAGTGACAGTAAATCAAACAGCTTCTTGTCTAGCTTCTTTGGACAAAAGGCCCTTGATAACTTCTTTCAAGATTTTTCTAGTCATTTTCCCTTTTCAAAAGAGTCCTCCGGTCTTATAGACACCAAACTAGATTTCGTTACGCCCAAGGTCGATATTGTTGAGCGTAAAAAAAGCTATGAATTGACTGCGGAATTACCGGGGTTAGAGAGTAAGGACATAAAACTATCGCTGTCAGACGACATTCTCACTATAAGCGGGGAGAAGAAGTATGAAAGCGATGAAGATAAAGAAGACAACATACACGTGATGGAACGTAGTTACGGCAGTTTTCAGCGTAGTTTCAGGTTACCTGTGAGCGTAGAGCAAGATGCTATTAACGCAAATTTTAAGAAAGGAGTACTCAAGATACTTCTTCCTAAATCGGCTAAAACACAGGAATTACAGCGTAAGATTGAGATAACAGACTAGATACAAATAGCGCCAGGGACGGCTGAATTCGGAGCCTGATATGAATGCTGAAACAGATATTTACCAGATAATGAAAGATACCTTAGTTTTAGTCTTGGCCGGTGGCCAGGGCTCAAGGTTGAAAGAATTAACCAAAATGCGCGCTAAGCCTGTACTAGAGTTTGGGAGCCACTGTCGTATTATAGATTTTCCATTATCGAACTGTGTTAATTCAGGTCTAAAGCAAATTGCCGTGCTGACTCAGTATAAGTCACAGTGTTTAATTCGCCATTTGATGCAGCATTGGAGCCCGTTGAACAACAGCTTTGGCGGTCGATTGGATATTTTAGCGGCATCACAACAACGGTCTGAAAGCTGGTATCAGGGAACGGCAGACGCGTGCTATCAGAACATGGGTTATATTAAGTCGGTGGCTCCGAAAAACGTTTTGATTCTTTCAGGAGATCATGTCTATAACATGGACTACCGTAAACTCTTAACTACCCATGTGAAGAGTAATGCTGAAATGACAGTGTCATGCATCGAAGTGCCTACTGAGTTAGCCGTGAATCAGTTGGGGGTGTTAAAGGTTGATTGCAATAGTCAAATTACCGCATTTGATGAGAAGCCCCGCGTTCCCCATGCACTGGTCGATGCTCCTGACTATTGTTTGGCTTCCATGGGTAATTATGTAGTTAACGCTGATGTATTGTTCAAATTACTCACCGAAGATGCTGGCTCGCTTAACTCTGAGCATGATTTCGGCAAAGACGTCATACCTTCAATTATTGCTCAGCATCGAGTTTTCGCTCATCGCTTTCGTAGCCCCAATGGTGCGCAAATTCCCTATTGGCGAGATGTGGGCACCTTGGACAGCTATTGGCAAGCTCATATGGACTTGCTGAATAACTCAAGTTTATTAAACCTATCCGATCCCACGTGGCCTATTTGGGGAAGCTCTTTTTCACGGGCGCCCACCGAAATTACTAATGGTAGCCACTCGACCTGCTGTGAACTTAAACAAGTATTAGTGGGTTCAGGCTGTAAGTTAAACAGTTGCTCTGTGAGTCAGTCAGTTTTGTCATCAAATGTTAGTATTGGCACAGGGTCAATAATAGATAAAAGCGTGTTGCTACCCGAGGTAAATGTAGGCAGTGAAGCCAGGTTAGCTAATGTAATTGTTGATAAAGGGGTAAACATCCCGCCTAACTTCGTAATTGCTGATACCGCTATAGCAAAACAACAAGGCTTCACAGTTACCCGAGAAGGTGTCATTTTAGTCACTCAAAAAGTTATCGATCGAATCAACGGCTCGTTAGCGGATATCGATAATATACAAAGATTTATGAAATCGAGTTATACCGGCCCTTTACCGGCGAGAATTGTAACTCCGAAAAGTCACGAGTTCCGCGATTACGTACTGTCCGAAAGGTAAACAGTGTTTTGTTTAATGCGTTCAATTCTGAACGCATTAAATTAGAACCCATTTTAGAACCTCAGTATAGGTGTCCTGGCAATATACTAGTTTTGTTTTTTCCTAAACATTATATCGCCGTCTATATGTGACAAATGAAGTTGACTAACGATTTGATAATTGTCGTCGTTAAAGAAGTGACGATGGGAAGGCACGGTGACAAAAACCGCGATGCCTTCGCTTTTGGCGTCTTCTTCTACAACGCTGTCAATTGCACCTAATAAAATATGTCCAAGACCATGGTGCTGATAATCAGGATGTACTGCGATAAAGCTCAACATATGGAAATTGTCGGCGGGTACTAAGGCGCGTACTTTTTCTTCTTTTTCTAACATTTGCTTAGTACCAAATAATCCGGCCGTCAAAAGCATTCGCAATCTCCAATGCCAGTAACGTCCTGAACCAAATGCCGCATCGGGTGCGGTTAAACACGCCACAGCGATAAGCCTGTCGTCATCAAACAGACCTATCATGGGTTGTTCTGCAACCCAGAATGCGTTGAGTTCTTCGCGAATCGCGGAACGAAGGCGGCTTTCATAGCCTTCTTTCTCTGCTTGAAAAATGTCGATGAAAAGGGGGTCGTCTACGTATGCATTGTAAAGAATGGAGGCAGCAACTTTCAGGTCATCAACAGATAAGTAGATAGCTTTAACCGTATCTTGCAAGGGGGCTATTGCGTTATTAATCGCATCGGTATTCATCAGGGGCTCCTTGTACGCAAAGTTGTTAGTTGCAAATGCCCATTCAAATAAGATGGGCAAGGTGGATAAAAATGCGGCCGCATTTAACATTGCGCCAACCACCTCACAAGCTGTTCAAACTTTAGCCTACTCGAAAACCCCTCACATGTTAACTTTTTATTAACATTTAAAAGTAAAGATAAATTCTGCTTTTATATTTAGTCACTAAAATTGAAGCGTGTTTAGTGCATCAAGCTATAGGCGCTGTCACCCCAACCTACCAAATTGCCGTTTCTGAAAACTAATGGGGTGCACTCGTCTTTTGTAGTTATACCGTCGCCCATTGTTTTTTGAGTACGGTAGTAAAGTACGCGATAAGTGCCGTCTTGCTTTTCGAACAATTCGTTAAAGTCAGCAACACCCATTTTTCTCAGCACAGTTTCGTAGCTTGTCCCTGTCTCAAGATTCGCAATGTGTTTGCGATTATTAAACTCTCTATCTTCCCAATCGGCACCATAGTGACTATCTGACCCTCCACCTACAGATACCACACAGCCTGAAAGTAAAACTGAAGATGCTAAAGCTAAAGAAAGAAGAACCGTTTTCATGTGTATTCCTTAAATTATGTGTGTTGTTTTTATTTGATACTACGTCTACTTTGTGAACCGACACTGAATAGACATAAATACGCGAGAAAAGTAACCATTGTATGCACAAGTGATAACGTAATTTAGGACTGAATAAACAAGAATAAGGCCAAAATATAAGATACTGATATTTATATAAATTATAGTTTCACCAGTATTGAACTCTTAAAAAAAAGTAGTGAGATAAGTAACTTATTAGTGAAATTGACTATACACACAAGCTACACTGCTAACTTTGACGACATTGAATCATTTTCGAATTATGAGTAATTCTAATTTACAGCAGCTCCATATTTTATGCCTTCAAATGCATAAAGAAGGTAAAACACCGTCGGTGGGGATTTTACGTGCTAGGGCTCCTTTTAAAGTATCGGTAACCGAAGCCATTGAGGCAATTAAGCGATTTAACGCGCATAAACCTAAATTAGATGTGCCAAGCGAAAAAGAAGACTCGCAACAAAATTCAACTAATAGCGCGGGGCAAGTTAGTAGTCTGCAAGCACGAGTAGAGACGTTAGAAAAAGAAGTGGCAGAACTAAAACGTGTGCTAAATGAGGTAATTAGCGCAAAGTAGTAATGACTTTTGCCGGCAGGCTACTTTATACCTGCCAGACAATGTAATTAAATAAACAGCTTACATAGTGGGCGTAAGTTGCTCCAAAAATGCCGCAAGAGACGGAGCAAGAATTTGAGAAGGCTCTTTACCTACCTGCTCGAGTGCAACTTCACCGCTTTCATTGACAACCGTTAAGATAAAATCTTCTTCATCAGTCAACCCAAAGAACAACGTTGGCGCTTGCCCCAGCCTCTGCTTCATTAGCAAATGGCCAATCAAGTTCTGTTGTAGTCGCTCAAAGTCTTCGCTATTGAAAACTTGTAGAAGCTCGCAGCGACCTTGAGGGGCGGCAGCCCTTAAATTATCGCTGTAGTAACGAGTGAAGTATTCACAGTATTCTGGATTTAGCTTTAGCGATAGCGCCTCTTCAACGTTATTGAAAGACTGCGGGGGCGACTGCAGTGTTGGTGTCCATCTAACAAACTCCCCATCTTGCGCCGTCTTTTCATAGCACGGCGAGGGCCACTCGCTATCATATACGATCTTTAACCCTTCTCCCTTGGTGTGTTCGACATAAGATGATACAAATTTATCTAATTGTGCGGAAATTGTTAGAGCCATTATGACGTTACCTGCGTATTTTTGGGGTACACTATACAACTAAACAGTTAAGTCAATACTGGGGTTGTTTCGACTATACTGCACGACATTAGTTCGCCACTGCAGTTCTCTTATTCAAACCCCACGTAGATGGATAAAAGGTTCACATGTCGACTGACAATTCACCTCAAAAAATTACTATCACTGCACCTGATGACCTCTCTTTGGGTAAACAGGTTGACTACGAATTTGAATATAACCCCGGCTTGTTGCAAGGCGTCCCGCGCAGTTTAAGCCGCGACACATTGGATCTCGCTAACTCTAGTCTACCTTTCGACGGTATAGATACCTGGACTGGATACGAACTTTCTTGGCTTAATTTAAAAGGTAAGCCCAATGTTGCTATTTTAGAATGCCATGTCCCTATCACCTCAGAAAACTTAATTGAATCAAAATCATTTAAGCTCTATTTAAATAGCTTCAATCAGACAAAGTTTGCCTCGGCAGAGGACGTACGACAGGTGCTACAGGCTGATTTATCAGCATGTGCAGGCGAGACTGTTGAGGTAAAGCTAATTCTTCCCGAGCAGTTTACCTCTTTGCAATTTAAAGAATTTGAAGGGACATTGTTAGATAGTCTTGATGTAGAAATCGAACAATACTCCCCCAACACCCAGTTTTTAGCTCTGGCTAAGAGTGGTGCAGAAGTAAAAGAGACGCTTATTTCCCACTTACTTAAATCTAATTGTTTAATCACAAGTCAGCCAGATTGGGCTAGTATTCAAATTAGGTATGAAGGAAAAGCTATTGAACATGAAGGGCTTTTGAAATATCTGATTAGCTTTAGGCAACACAATGAGTTCCATGAGCAGTGTGTTGAGCGCATCTACAACGACATAATGCAACATTGTCAGCCAGATAAGTTAACGGTGTGCGCTCGTTATACACGAAGAGGCGGTTTAGACATCAACCCCTTCCGTTCGAATTATGAAGCGCCTTATGCCAATCATCGTCAAGCACGTCAGTAATATTACGGTGAAGTACACCCCTAAAGCTAACACAGCCGCGGCGGTAACAGTGAATTAGAACTAAGACGAGATTATGGAAGCAAAACAACTACAAACTTTAAAACAAAATAATGCGCTTCTTTGCCAGTTTATTGTGAAGCTCTCAGCATTTTACGAGGGCTTCTCCGATAAAATAGATACTGAACTCAAGGTATTGCGTGGCCATCTATCTGGCACACCAAATTTCAGCCTAGCGGCGGTCAGTATTGAAAAGCTTAATAAATCTCTACAGCACCAAGAAATAACTCTGAGAAAATACAGCGTTGATACTGTATCTTCGCTAGAAGATGCGATGAAACAGCTGCAGAAAATTGTTTTTCAAGACAGTGAGTTGAAAGGGCTGACAACACAAGAGTTGATTAAATTGAATCAGCCTGTGGGCGATATATTTAGTATTTATAAACTATACGCAAAAGCCATTGCCCTTCACCGCATTGCACTTAACAAGAAAATGGTAGGCCTCGAACCAACCGGGTCGGTTGAAGCGCCATCGAACAAGCAAGAAAATTCGACCACTCGCTCGCTTAAAGATGACAATCCTCACTACCGCTCTATATTAGTTGAACTTAATCATTTGATTACTTCATACGCGCAGAAAAAACCGAATGATCCTCAGCTCAATGACATAAAGCAACGTCTCGATGACGGCATGGATGAAGACCAGTTACTGAAAAGCTGCGTTGTAATTTTGCGGATGATTGTGCAAGACGCCATGTCAGAGGCTAGCCTGACAGGGAAAGTCATTCAGAGCCTACACCGTTCGCTAGGTGAAGTAAGCAACGATGTAAACAATACCATTCAGGGGAGTCAAGCCCAATTCGAGCAACGCCAAGCGGGCAATGAACAGCTTAAGCGTGAGATTAGCCACATAGAAGAAGCTGTATCAGAAAGCAGCTCCTTAGAAGCCCTTAAAGAGCAGACCCAGTTTCGGGTTGAAAAGCTTGTAAGCACCTTAAGCGAGCAGCAAAGCAACGATCAGCAAGGCCAAGAAGCGCTAATGGCATTGCTGTCTTCAATGCAGTCGCGCATAGATACGCTTCAGCAACAAACCAGCGTTTATAAAAAGAAACTCGCCGAGCAAGCAATGCAGAGTCGAACCGATCCGCTAACACGCCTTCCTAATAGACAAGCATATAACGAAAAATTAGACGCAGCGTATGCTCACTTTAAATCTAGTGGGGATACTCTGGCAGTTGCCGTTGTTGATATTGATCATTTTAAATCGATCAACGATAGGTTTGGTCACGCTGCAGGAGACAAAACTCTGCAAGTGGTGAGCAAGTTTCTGAAACAAAGCCTGTCAGAAAATGATTTTGTTGCCAGATGGGGGGGAGAAGAGTTCGTTACGCTGCTGCCTAACACGCAGATGGCAGATATTGATAAAAAGCTTAATGAAGTTAGAACAAAGCTCGCTGCTATGCCGTTCAAATTTAAGCAAGAAAAAGTAAAAATTACCGCTTCTTTCGGCGCAACCTGTTTCGGTGAAAATGATACTACAGAAACGGTTTTCGAGCGCGCCGATGAATACCTTTATAAAGCGAAACGTAACGGCCGCAATCTCGTAGTCACTGATTTAAGCACTGACTTATAGGAAGTAAAGTATGAAGAAAGTGCAGCTTAACCCTGTTGGCTGGATGAGCCAACTGTCGCAAGTAGAAGTTTCTCGCCTTCAAGATGCCACTAATAGCGAGCTTTTCGCTATGTTCAGAAACTGCTGCCTTGCTGTATTGAACAGCGGCGTTGATGAAGACAATTTCGAAGCGCTATTCGCCCCCTATGAGAATTTTGAAATTAAGCTCATACGTCGTGAACGAGGCGTAAAAATTGAGCTCGTCAATCCGCCCGAGGTAGCGTTCGTAGATGAGCAACTCGTACGTGGTGTACACGAACATCTTTTCGCTGTACTGCGCGACTTGCTTTACATGGGTAATAAGTATGCATTTCTTCACCAAACCGCACCGGCGGAAGGTAACGACATTACCGATATGGTTTTTGACATGCTACGCCATGCCAAAGCACTTGAGGGTAACGACGGCGTAAACACTATTGTTTGCTGGGGTGGCCACTCTATAAATCAGGTTGAGTATAAATACACTAAAGAAGTAGGCTATCAACTTGGCTTACGTGATATGAATATTTGTACCGGATGCGGCCCTGGGGCAATGAAAGGCCCAATGAAAGGCGCTACCATTGGTCATGCTAAGCAGCGCCATAAAACCGGGCGTTACATTGGTATATCAGAGCCGAGTATCATTGCTGCTGAGCCACCGAATGCCATAGTAAACGAGCTCATTATCATGCCGGATATCGAAAAACGCCTAGAAGCGTTCGTTAGATTGGGCCATGGTATCGTCGTGTTCCCAGGAGGTGTTGGTACAGCAGAAGAACTGCTTTACCTGCTTGGCATCTTGATGAATGAACGAAATGCACAGCAGCCCTTCCCTTTTATATTGACTGGCCCTGCTGGTAGCGAAGAGTATTTCGAGGCTATTGACGCCTTTGTCGGTGCAACGCTTGGTTCACAAGCGCAATCAAAATATCAAATTATTGTGAACGACCCGGAAGAAGTTGCCCGCACTATGAAGAAGCAGCTTGAAAAAGTGAAGCAGTTTAGAGGTGCCATGGGTGACGCTTTTAGCTTCAACTGGTCGTTAAAGATAGAGCAAGATTTTCAACAACCCTTCATTCCAACTCATGAAAGCATGGCTGCACTTCAGCTTCATTTGGATCAAAGCAAAAGTGACCTTGCCGCTAATTTGCGAAAAGCGTTTTCGGGTATTGTCGCAGGAAACGTTAAAGCAGAGGGTATTGCCCAAATTAAAAAACATGGTCCGTTTGAACTTACTGGTGACAGTGCACTGATGGAAAAAGTCGATACGCTGCTAGAATCCTTTGTAAAACAGCACCGAATGAAGCTCCCGGGGACGGCATATGAACCGTGTTACGTTGTGAAGAATGAAAAATAAGGTAATGAATAACCGATAACCGTGATAAGACGCATTTGCTTACGTTTACTACTTATGCTTGGCAGACGTTTTGCGTTACACTACTAAAGAGTATTGTTTTACGCATTAAAGCATCAAGCTTTCTCTCAACGTGATGGAAATGCGTCCCACTCGTGATTAACACTAACATTAAAGTAAAGAAAAACGAGAAGTAACGGTCATGAATACCAAGGTTATTCGTCTAATTTTAGCTGGCATCGCCCTTTATGCGGTGTTTGTTTTTATGGTTATCGCGTTCTATCCCGATAAGCCAGAAAATATGGATTGGAAAGACCGTGAAGAATATAACCGTGTGCAAATTACCAAGTTGAAGTTGGGCAGTACAAGAGAAGAGGTTTTGGCTTTGTTAGGCTCACCTGACATTACAGAAGCTAAGCGACAAGGAGCAACGGCGATACAGGTTATGTTTTTCAGGACACAACATGTGCGCGCTGACGGCTTAACCACGCAAGATGAATGTACACCGTTACTTTTTGAAAACGACAAACTTATTGCATGGGGTGAAGGGGCTTACTCCAGTTACCAAAAAAGTTAGAAGGATGGGGAGTGAGCGACATCATTTCCACGCTTAAACGCCTGGTTCAGTTAGGTAACACTGAACTTTCTGTCGAGCAGCGTATAAACCATTGGTTGAAAATCGCTAAACGGATCCTGACCTTAGTAAACGCCAATCCAGCGCTTGCTGCAGCAACGTTACACATCGATAATGACCTTCCCAAAGATACTCAACATCTTTTATTATTGGCGCTGTTTGGCAAGCTTTGCCGATTAAACGACCACTATTTACAACATGTGCTTGCGTCTTTACTCGCATCCCTCTGGCTTTCAAGTAAAGGAACACCAAGCGACCAAACGGCCAATATCATTCGCTTTTTGCGTAAACACAATCTCTCGATTTGGCTGGATATCATTAAACTTCAAAAAGCATTTCGGTCAGACAAGCCCATTAACTACGTTGCAGACATTCGGCTTAATATGGTTCAAAGGCTTTGTCTCCTAGCAAATGTTTTCGCTACTAAAACAAAAAAAGCAGATTATCGTGAGGTTTTCACTCAGATCGTTTTACGCCTTCCAGCACATCATCGTCACCTTATTGCACCACTTATCAACCTATTTAATGGTGTGCTACCTGGCGCAAAGGTTTACGCAAACGGCGTACCGGGCGCGCTAGTCGACATTCAGCAAAATCACGGCTACGTATTTATGCTTAGTCAAGACGATGAAGATGGAAAGTGGCTGCCTCTATCGTCAATACGCTCTCCCATTTCACTAACAATGCCGTTTGAGCACTTTGTTGCTCTTTACACTGATACCGCCACTGCGAGAGTAAATCATGGCGGCACACCATTTTTACCTTCTACATTCGCAATTCAGCATCCCCCTAAAGCTCTTATAACTATTATCGATGAGCTGCAAAAGCGCGATGTAGATATTGAACAACTTTGCGAAAAAATTGAAAGCGTGCCCACGTTTAATCACTTTTTGATGCACACTGCGAGTCAGGACAACCGTCTTCAGCTTCCGGTTAAAAGCATTAAACAGGCGGTTTTGACCTACGGCATTGAACGTGTGGGTGACATGCTTATTCAATTTGCTCTGTTAGAACGGCTAACGCAAAACCAATTTCCACTGATGGGCATGTGCAAGCAATTAACTTTATTGGCTTGTTCATTTGCAAGCTATTTCGCACAACTCGCCGATTCGAAGTTTTCGCCGCAATCTGCCGCATTGACTATGACCTTTGTTTGTACTCCCTTGTTCACGCTACCAGGGTTTAAAGTGTCACGAGCATTACCCGTCGACCTCAGCAAAGCTGTGTCCATTAATAGCGCATTCAAGGTCAAATCTGACACGCCTTGGCTAGCAATCGCTTCTGAACTTGCTGGAAGTTGGCATCAAAGCTCGACGTGGCGTGCCGTTATACACCAATGCAGTAAAGTAAGTACGGACGTTCCTAAATCACTTCAAAAGGAACAAGCAATTCTGGTGTTGAGCTTCGCTCTCGCCAAAGCGTGCTTATTTAATCAGGATATTTATTCATTACTTCAGGATATCAATATCAAAACACTTTTAAATATCCTAGGTATTCGACGAGATGATGTGGTAAACGCGCTAGACGCTAATGGGTCACTTTTGTTCTGTCCGCTCGCGCAGTAACGCCATTTACTCCTAAACATCGTACTCGGCTATTTAATTAATCTTTACGAATGGCTATAACTTGCGCCAGGTATCGTATAAAATACGGCAACTTTTGCAGTGCTTAACCCTTTTTCCCTACATTTTCCATTATAATAAGTAAGCAGGCAGAAATTGGCTCATAAACGCCAAGCTACAAATTGAATAAACCTAACGATTTTGACAACAGAATTACCAGAGGATCCCTCCACATGACTCAGCAACGTATTACAGTCATTCGCGGTGACGGCATTGGCCCGGACATTATCGATGCAACCACAAAAATTTTAGATAAGGTTGGCTGTGACTTTGCCTATGACTATGCCGATGCTGGCCTAGTCGCACTGGAAGAACATGGCGAGCTTCTACCTCAAGAAACTTTAGACCTAATCGCAAAAAACAAAGTTGCGCTTAAAGGTCCTTTAACGACCCCCGTTGGTGAAGGTTTTACTTCAATCAACGTTAGTCTTCGCAAGCAGTTCAAACTGTACGCAAACCTTCGTCCTGTGATGTCATTCAAAGGCACAAAAGCACGTTACGAAGACATCGATATCATTACCGTTCGTGAAAACACGCAAGGTATGTACTCTGGTCTTGGCCAAGTTGTATCAGAAGACGGTAACGAAGCTGAAGCAATGAGTAAGATCACTCGTGACGGCGCTGAAAAAATCGTTGTTTTTGCTTATGAATTAGCGCGCCGTGAAGGTCGTAAGAAAGTAACAGCTGTTCACAAAGCTAACATCCTTAAGTCAACATCAGGTCTTTTCCTTAAAGTAGCCCGTGAAGTTGGTGAGCGTTATCCTGACATCGAGTCAGCTGAAATGATCGTTGATAACTGCTGTATGCAGCTTGTGATGAACCCGCATCAGTTTGACGTTATCGTTACGACTAACCTTTTCGGTGACATTCTATCTGACCTATGTGCTGGTCTTGTTGGTGGTCTTGGTATGGCACCAGGTGCAAACATCGGTGAAGATTGTGCAATCTTCGAAGCCGTTCACGGTTCTGCACCAGACATTGCTGGTAAGAACTTAGCTAACCCGACGTCAGTAATCTTGGCAGCAGCGCAAATGCTTGAGTACCTAAACATGGGCGATAAAGCAGAGAAAATTCGCGCAGCACTAAAAGACGTTATCGAGTCTGGCGATCGCACAACACGTGACCTTGGTGGTGAAGCAGGTACAACCGAGTTCACTCAGGCGCTTCTTGACCGCCTATAAGCGTTTGAGCTTACACCTTTCAATTATTTCAAAACGGGCTTAATAGCCCGTTTTTTTATGCCTCTATTAATCACTCCCCTGCTTTAAACTGTACTAAAACTGGACTACCGCTTTTCTCGTTCACCTTTATTATTTCCTTTGTACACGTTGAAGTGTGCTGAGCTTTGTAACTTGGTCACAACAGAAGACAGGAAATTTTTAAAGAGGCCTGCTCCGCTTGCATCTAGGTTACAAAAGTCAGCGCGCTTTGGTACATGACTTAAACCATTTACTTAAATATTGCGCCGATAACGCTTTATGGCGCGCTTAGCAACATACAAGGAAAGATGATGAAAAAATTAATCTCAGGTTTACTCGTACTATCTGCACTAGCCATTCAAACGCCAGCGGTTCACGCTCAACCAGCGGATAGTGGAAATGCGCAAGCTAATGAAGGTACAAGCCAACAACAACGTATCGATTTAAACTCGGCGACCGTAGAGCAATTAATTACCCTACCCGGCGTTGGACAATCTAAAGCGAAAGCTATTATTAAATATCGTGAAGAAGTAGGCCCATTTCTTGAGGTCGCACAATTAACTCAAGTGAAAGGTATCGGTGAAAAGATGCTTAATAAAATTGAAGGCTATGTACAGGTAAGATAGAAGGACTAAAGCGAATAGGCGGTACGCTGGCTCCACACACAAAAAATGCGCCGCAAGGGCGCATTTTTAATCGTTTAAAGCTATTTAATTGCCTTAGGCCTGCTGTTCTTTCATCTACACTAAAGATCAACAAGCCCTAGTAAGACTATTTAACAACAGAAGCTAAGTATTCTTTAAATTCGTCGCCTAACGATGGGTGACGTAACGCATATTCAACGTTAGCTTTCATGTAACCCAACTTACTACCGCAATCGTGACTCTTACCTTTCATGTAGTAAGCATCAACTTGTTCAAGTTTCATCAATGCATCAATAGCATCAGTAAGCTGAACTTCACCACCGGCTCCTGGAGGCGTGAACTCTAACAGATCCCAGATTTTTTCTGACAGAACGTATCGGCCTACAACGGCAAGGTCAGAAGGTGCTTCGTCGCGAGGCGGCTTCTCAACCATTTTGTGAATCTTCGCTGACTCACCTGGCGCAATTGCCGCGCCGTCTAGGTCTGCGATACCAAATTTAGAGATATCTTCGTCTGGAACCTGCTCAACCATGACCTGGCTTACTCGGCTGGTGTTAAATTTGGCAACCATGTCTGCAAGGTTATCCTTCTTAGGATTACTTGCTGCATCATCAATAATGACGTCAGGTAGTACTACCGCAAATGGCGCATCGCCAATCAGAGGTCGAGCACAAAGTACTGCGTGACCAAGTCCATTCGCAACGCCTTGACGAATATGCATGATAGTTACATCTTTTGGACAGATTGACTGAACTTCTTCTAACAGTTGGCGTTTTACACGCTTTTCTAGTGTGGCTTCTAGCTCAAAAGAGGTATCAAAGTGGTTTTCAATACTGTTTTTACTCGCGTGCGTTACTAGGATAATTTCTTTTAGTCCTGCAGCAACACATTCACTTACCACGTATTGGATCAATGGCTTATCAACCACTGGCAACATCTCTTTTGGAATAGCTTTCGTTGCTGGGAGCATTCTCGTCCCAAGGCCCGCTACAGGGATTACCGCTTTTCTAACCTGACTCATAGTTAATATCCTTTTTTAAAATCCTAAATACACGCCTAAGTCGACTTTCAGCCGTTTGTTATTCCTTAAGCTGAGATATATTCACTGTTGTTCGCAAGACTAATGCAATCGATGTTCCAATTACCTTTTTAGAGCGTCTGTGTATTGAAAATGGGCAAAACAGCTCAAAACCACCGATAAAAGCACAAAATTAGGGATAAATAATATCTAATGCACCACGATAGTGAAAGTTTTTATGCTTTATCCTTCCTTTCCTACACATCAAGTGTCGCTTTTTTTCACACTACTTTTTGGAATTAATGCATGCTCTATGGGGCCGGTTTTGCGTTTTAATCCATCTTTGAGTCCTGCCCACATGAAAGCGCCTCGCATTTTGCCTTGCTCAAAGCAATATCTGTTTACAAGATACCTCAGAGGTATTGCACAAACATGACGAAGTTTCCAATAAAGAGGTACGTAATGGCGGCGTGCTAAAATGAGTACGTTGCGAAACTGATAGTAGAGCCTTATCGGTGCGCCCTGCTTGAATGTCACACCGCAAACTTTCACTCTATCATCGCCTTGTCGATGAGGCATACATGCACTGAGCGACTGATAGATAACCATGCCCTTGGCTCGAGCACGCCAGCACCATTCGTGATCAACGCCATCGATAAAGAGCTCATTTTCTTTTTCACCCACGCGTTCAAAAGCACGTTTGGAAATTAACATGCCTGAGGCAATGATTTGCTTTACTGTTTTTAACTTTTCGGAAACCTGCTTCCCTTTTTGCAGAACACCCTGATCGACACACTCTGAAAATTGGCAATAGATCGAAGGGCCTATGGCTGCAATTGGGGAACGTTGCTCAAGGTCTTGGAATTGCCTCACTAACTCAACAGCAATATCGGGAGAGAACAAGCTATCTTGATCAAGCAAAAAGGCGTAGTCGCTTCCCTCATTAAAGAGCACTTTCAAGCCGACATTCTGAGCGTGAGCGATACCAATATTTGAGGGGTAATGAAGATAAGTAACATCAGTTGTTAAAAGAGCCTGCTGAGGACTTGGAGAATTATCAACTAAGATGACGTTCCAGTCAGGGGCACAAAACGCATCGATGAGACTACGCACGTGCTCAACATCAGGATTAAATAGTATAACAACAACGCCGACGCTCAATGTTTACCAAACCTTTCCAGTAAATGTCTATCAAGTTTATAGGCAAGTTTAACCACTTTTCCAGGCATTAACCTCAATGCTAAAACACCACAAGCGTAAAAAAAGTTATAGGGTGAAAGTTGCTTTAATTTACGTATGGCATATAAACGTGCTCTGAACTCGTTGAGCGACTTACTTAAACCTCGACGTTTATAAAAGTTATTAACTCGTCTGAACTTCAAAAGTCGATCTTTTAAGTTCCTAAAGATATACCCCTTAGACGCTAAGTTTATCCAGAAAAAATAGTCTTGTGTGTTTAACAAGTCACTGTCGTAACGATGCCCATCATTAAATACATTGTAACGAATAACTACTGTTGGATGGTTTAGCGAGCATCGTCTCGGCAAGATACGAACGATCTGCCTGTGCGAAGCGGGCATTACTCGCGCGCCAACTTTAACACCACTTTCGTTAACTTCTGTTAGCGCTGATCCTAATACAGAAATATTGCTGTGCTTTTTGAGGTAGGTGATTTGACGTAGAAGGCGGTTTTCTTCAGAAATATCATCCGCATCCATTCTTATGAAAAACGATGGGTTAAATTGCATACCGAACTCAGCAACTGAGTTCATGCTACTTGCTAGTCCCACATTGTGACTATTCGACGCTATTATTACCCTGTCGTCTTTACTTACTACATCCTCTAGTACGCGAGTGATTTTTTGAGGTACAGGTCCGTCGGCGACAATAACGAAAAGAAAATCTGTGTAAGACTGCTCAGTCATGCTTTCAATGGCTTCGCGAAGCCACTTCGCATTGTCAGCTTGGTAAACCGCCATAGCAATTATCGATTCGACATGCTGTTTTTTATTGTTATTTTGAAGAATAGAGAATTGATTTATCAAGAAATTTTACCAACGTAAAAAAGTAACAAAGAAAATAAAAGCGCCTTAATTGTGCGCTTTTATTTGTTGGCATGTTACAGAGATTTTACTAAGCCTGCCACGATTTTACTCAAACTATGCGGTTAATCGCTTCACAAAGCGCAGTACACTCCAAATATGTTGGATAACAAGACTGTACACGACGAGTAGCCCAATAAAGCCCCAGAACATGACGGCTTCAGCTACCTGATAGACTTCTCCTAATATACCGATTAAGCAATAACATGCTCCGAGCAAAAGGATAGCAACAAGTGACTTTCTACTGCTAAGCCCTGCACGCATAAAGATATTGTGAAGGTGCTGACGGTCAGGTTTGAGCATTGATTGCCCCTTCCGTGCACGGCGATACATGATCGCGGCCATGTCCATTAATGGAAGGCCGACTAACCACACCGCAGTAATGGGCCTAAATGCGGCAGCTTCACCTTGAGTGTGATCAACAAGCAACCAAACGATAGTGAGCCCAACGAACATACTGCCAGCATCACCCATAAATATCTTATTGCCTTTAAACCCTTTCCAACTCAAATTAAAAGCAAGAAACGGAACAATAGCTGCAACGATGATAAGCGGCTCCATGATGGAGGCTCCGTTACCAGTAAAGATCAAAAAGCCCGCAACTGTTAATAGAATAACAAGGCTCATACCGCCGGCTAATCCATCAATACCGTCTATCATGTTAAACGCATTGATGACACCGACCACACAAATGATCGTAAAGAAATACCCACCTAGGTCGAGAAATACCTCACCTGTTCCGAAGATATTACCCAGAGATGTAATATAGTTTTGCGCGCTCCATGCCATGATCGCTGCAACACCAAATTGGCACATAAGGCGGCCTTTGGCACTGAGATCAAAGCGGTCGTCTAGCATACCAAGTAACACAACAAACGCCGATGCGGTAAAAAACAAGGGCTCGTTCTTCATCCAAACGTCAGTAACAACGCTGGCAACAAGGACGGCCATAAAAATAGCCACGCCACCTGTAAGAGGTACAATTCCGGCGTGACGTTTTCGCGCTGATGGTTGGTCAACTAAACCAAATTGATGCGCTAAAGGCGTCATGACCACCAAAAGGATAAGGGCGACGAAAAATGCAGTAAAAAGCGGGACAAACTGCAAGTAAGCTAGCATAAAACACACAACCTCGCGTTACCGACAAAAACACAGCTATTTGTAGTAGTTTCTGTCAATACACATGCAAATCTTGATAAAAAACTAAATGTTGCTTCCATTTATTTACAACTTCCATTTCTTCCAGCGTGATGAGGGCATCTTGTTATGAGTATGCGGATAGAAAACTTCGATATAATATAAAACATTTGTCTAAGTAACCACCCTTCATGCATAAATAACGTATCAAAACGTGTCAAAAACTCATTTGTTGCGAGAATAACCTTAATCACCGCTAAAAAGAGAACCTGTTGTGCGTCTTCTCGCCGCCTCTCTCGAACTATCTCAGCTTCTTTTGTAACGATAGAAAAACTTCTTTATTCCTTTAACCTGTTAACTTACTCGTCTATTTCCAGTCTTTGCAATGCCAAAAACATATCGAGTTACACTATTGATATGAACTTGTCTTCTATATTGCGGTCTTGGTGAAGACTCAGACAATTCAGCAACTGCGATAGCGAACATGCTTTTTTTAAAACTTATGTTATCCTAGCGCGAAATTGCTATATGGATATGAAAGCTAATGTTCAAACAATTATCTCGTCTAATTTTACCTATCGTAGTTACGGTAGGCGTAGCTGGGTGTTCTAACACTCCTACAGCCACTAAGGCTGACATTCCTTTGGTGCATTCTTCTCTTGCTTATTCCCTCGCACCGGACAGAGAGCTTGCAATAAATATTCCAAAAGCCAACATTTATCATGATACGCAGGAATCATTTTCAATACGCTTCAATGGCCACCAATACGAGTCCTTGAAGCACTATATATCCGCCACAGGCAATAAATGTATCCGATTTTCTTTACAAGACGGTGAAACAGCGTCTTCTGATATTCAGCGTAAAATGACGACATGTCAGCGAAACGGTCAATGGCGAGTTATTACTCCCTTAGTAGCTTCGGCAACAGTGCAAGGTGAATAGATAAATGCAGTCAACCAGCATCAAAAAAACTTTAAAGCGCCTGACGCTAGCGGCTTGTGCAACGTCACTTCTTTTCGCTTATGTGGGCACTGCAAGCGCGCAAAGCATGGAACAATTGCAGCAATTAAGAGAAAGAGCTCAGCAGAGCCAGAGTAGCGGCATTGCTAATCAGTCCGTATCGCCACTGAGTATTTCAACCCAGCGAACGCTTCCAGGCGCTAGCGGTTCTGCGAATGCCATGGGACAGTTTTCAACCCAGCCTCGTAATGGCGTAAACTTACCTGGCGAGCCAACTATTGATACTGTTTTTCCTGCGCAAGCGCCTATGGAAAACCCACCTTTTGCAGCCAACTTATTTATTGGTGGATTTGAGTCAGAACGCAGCACAGGTCTTAATGATAACTATCTCGTTGCACCGGGCGATAAAATTTCAATATGGCTGTGGGGGGCGGTTAACTTTTCTGACGTAGTAACCGTTGATAATCAAGGCAATATTTTTATTCCTAACATTGGTCCTATCCGTGTTGCAAATACACCTGCTGGCAGTGTAAATCAAACCGTTACTGCAAAAATCAGACAGGTTTATACAAACGATGTAAATGTTTACGTTAACCTTCTTACATCAACGCCCGTGTCAATTTTCGTTTCTGGCCCGGTGCTAAGACCTGGTCAATATGCAGGCCTCGCCTCAGATAGCGTGCTGTATTACCTAAAACGCGCTGGTGGTATTGATTTTCAGCGCGGAAGTTTTAGGCAGATAGACGTAGTGCGCAATGGTAAAGTAGTCGCTACTGCCGATTTATATGCATTTTTCAGAAATGGTAAGTTGCCTCAGATGTCGTTTAAAGATGGCGATACCATATTAGTGCACCCAATTGGCAACACTATTGTCGTTGAAACAGGCGCTCGAAATAGCTTCACCTTTGAGTTTCTTAACGAAGAATTGAACGGCGGCGTGGTGAATTACTTTGCGCGACCAGGTGAGTTTTCCTCCCATGCTTCGGTATCTGGTATTCGAAATAACAAACAGTTCGCTCGCTACTTGAGTTTGGATGAATTTGCTTCACTTGAACTAAGTGCAGGCGACACGGTTGAATACCTTGCTGACCACGAGCCCCAAATCTATCGCATTAATGTGGCTGGCGCATTTGCTGGCGCATCTCAGATTATGGTTGATAAAGGCACACGCCTTATCGATGTACTAGATCACATCGAAGCAGATACAGCCCTTTCTGATACCCAGAATATTTATCTGTTAAGAGAAAGTGTTGCTGTAAAGCAAAAAGAAATCATCGAAGAAGGTCTTCAGCGTCTTGAGCGGAGCATTTATACCGCTCCCATTAGCTCGACGGGTGAAGGAGCCATCCGTGCCCAAGAAGCTCAGCTTGTCGCTGACTTTATCGCACGTGCTCGCCAAATTGAGCCTCAAGGCAGAGTCGTAGTTTCTGAAAATGGTGATATCGCAAATATTCTGCTAGAACCGAATGACACTATTGTCATCCCAGAGGTAACTGACTTAGTGCACGTAGGTGGTGAAGTGTTACTTCCTCAGTCAGTAGTCTTTAACCCAGAAGCCACGACTGAAGATTATGTTGCTTGGGCGGGCGGTTTCACTGAACGTGCTGAAGACGAACGAATCCTTATTGTTCGTAAAAATGGTAATGTTACCTTTACCAGCATCAACAGCTCATTCCTAGCAAGCAACGATAGTAAGTTAGAACCAGGTGATCAGATCATCGTATTGCCTGCTATCGATACCAAGCTATTGCAAGCGGTTAAAGACATTACTCAGATTGTTTATCAAATTGCTATTGCAGCTAACGTCGCTACTAACTAAACATGGTAACTTTTAAAGATCAGCTCTATGCATGGAGAGGCGTGATATTCGCGCTTTTCCTGCGAGAGCTTCAAAGTAAATTTAACGATAAGTTTGGGTTGGGATGGGCATTCCTTGAACCTTTTACGTTCATATTTTTAATGTCATATCTACGGGGTTTGATAAGCGGGAGCGTTATACATTCTATACCTCTTTTTCTTTTCATGATGATTGGAATGGTGGGCTTGCAGTCTTTGACATCATGTTTGCAATCAGTTTCCACTGCAATTCGAAGAAATAAGCCGCTATACGCATTTCGCCAGGTTCAACCAATTTCTTCAGTACTCACTGCAGGCTTTCTAGAGTTCTCGATCAAAGTTTTAGTAGTAATACTTTTAATTGCGGCGCTATATTTGATGGGCGAAACATTTACCGTGAACGACCCACTGCTATTAATTTCTCTATTTCTTTTGTTATGGGTTTTCTCAATATCTGTCGGTCTCATATTTGCGATTGGGGCAGCTTTTATTCCAGAGGTAGACAAGATTAAATCTGTACTTACTCGTCCACTAATGTTTATTTCGTGCGTATTTTTCAGTCTACAAGACCTTCCTGAGGAATATTGGCCGTACCTTACGTGGAATCCATTAGTACATTTTAATGAGCTTGCTCGTTATGCATGCTTTGAATCTTATGGCACTAAGGGCGTATCACTGACTTTCCTTTACGAAGTAACAATAATCTCATTGTTTCTTAGCCTTGCGATGTACCACATTACGTGGAAGAAGGTGTTGTCACGATGATAAGAATTGAGAATCTAACAAAGAGTTACCCCAGTAAAATGGGCCCTCAATATATTTTCAAAAATTTGAATTTTGATTTTCCTACGGAAAACAACGTCGCAATTTTGGGTAAAAATGGCGCGGGTAAGTCGACTCTTTTCCGTATGCTAGCAAAAAGCGAATACCCTGACAGAGGCCGAGTTTTAACGAATAAATCCATGTCGTGGCCGGTTGCCCTTCAAACAGGTGTACACCCGCAAATGACAGGGCGAGAAAATACGCGTTTTGTGGGCCGAATTAACAACGTCAAATCGCTTCCAGAATACGAAGAGCGAGTGCAAGAATTTGCCGAACTCGGCGCACGCTTCGACCTTCCCGTGCGCACATACTCCTCAGGTATGCGCGCCAAACTCGTGTTTGCGTGCTGTATGAATATCAATTTTGATATTTACCTTATCGATGAGGCAACCTCAGTAGGCGATCCGCTGTTTAGAAAAAAAGCGCGTTTATCGCTAAAAGAAAAAAGTGAACAAGCGGGCGTTATTATGGTTAGCCATGAACTTGACCAAATCCGCGAGTTCTGTACGTCTGCCGTTATCATAGATGAAGGCAAACTTACTTATTATCACGATCTCGAAGAAGGCATCGACGTTTATACGCAGGATGCAGACAATAAGAAATCACTTAAATAGGTTCAAATCACAGTGGAAAAATCTCTTACACAGCTCAATGCCCTTCTCAGCAAACACAAAATGCTGTTGCTTGTACTTCCATGGGTGCTTTACGCCCTATATCTTTTTTTATGGGCTGCACCTCAATACGAAAGTAAAAGTCAGTTAATTGTAAAATCTAGCGATGGCGGCAGCAGTTTCGACCCCTCATCTCTCTTGATGGCAGCTGGTGTTTCTGGTGCATCCGGCGGCACGGAAAGTCAGCTTGTAGAAGCGTATATTCAGTCTGCAGATATGATTAAGTATCTCGATGAGACTATTGGCCTTCGAGATCATTACATGTCAGACAAAGCCGATTTGTTTAGTGGCCTGTCATCGTCACACAAGCAAGAGGACTTTTATCAGTTTTATCTGAACCATATTGAAGTTAGCGTGGACTCGGCATCTTCTGTAATTAGTTTGCGAACCCGCGCGTTCGACGCTGAATATGCGCAAATAATTAACCAAGCTATTGTTGATAAAGCGGAAGAGTTTATTAATAACATCAATAACAACTTGGCTAAATCAAAGCTTACGTTTGCTAAGGGTGAACACGAGATTGTTGAACAAAAGCTACAACAAGCAAAGACTGAAATTTTAGGCTTCCAATCCAAATACAACGTGCTCGACCCTACTGCTGAAGGTGCAGCGTTTCAGCAAATCGCTTTTTCATTGGAAGCGACCCTTGCCCAGAAAAAAGCTGAACTAAGCACAATGTCGACCATGATGTCTAACGTCGCACCAGAAGTGATAAACATTAAGCGTGAAATAGCTGCACTACAAAAAGAAGTAGAAAAGCAAAAAGAGCGTATCAGTACCGCTGAAGGAGAAAGTGAAGCCCTGTCAGTCAGTGAATTAATGGCGCAATACAGTAACCTTCAGGTTCAGCTTCAATTGGCCATTCAAGCGTACTCTTCATCGCTGATTACACTAGAAAATGCGCGAGTCGAGGCATATCAAAAACTACAACACTTGGTAACTGTAGAATCACCTACCCTTCCAGATGATAATGCTTACCCCACGGTTATCTATAACCTTGTTCTTTTTGGTGTGTCATTGCTGCTTATTTACGGAATAGTACGAATTGTAGTAGCTACTATCCGCGAGCTTTAGTGCCTCCATCTGTTTAGCAAGCCAACAGTTTAATCGACTAAGTCGCTCAAGACTTAGTCGGTTGACACAGCTTTAATGAAGTTTGTCGCCCAAATCTTGTGTCTTTAAGCAAGCTCTAGTATAAGAAGCTATCCGCCTTACGGACTACTATCAAAGAGCCTATCCTATAAGTGCTCTACAATAACAACCATAAGCAATATGGAATTAAAATATAATTATGAAACCATCTAACGATACTAGCTTTTTCGGCCATCCAGGGGGCCTAAGAACGCTATTCTTTACAGAAATGTGGGAGCGCATGAGTTATTACGGAATGCGCGCGCTACTCGTTCTTTTCATGACCGCGAGCTTACAGACACAAGGCTTAGGTTTTACTGTTGCAACCGCTGGCGCTATCTACGGCCTATACACAGGTGCGGTATATTTCCTAGGTTTACCGGGCGGCTGGTTAGCGGACCGCTTAATTGGTGGTAAGAATGCCGTATGGTACGGGGGTATTATTATCTTCGCAGGCCACGTGGTACTCGCCATAGATTTGCAAAACCTTTTCTTCGTTGGCCTTATCCTTGTTGCTTCAGGTACTGGCTTACTTAAACCTAACATTTCAGCAATGGTTGGCCAGCAATATGGTGACGACGACGGCCGTCGTGACAGTGGTTATGCGCTGTATTACATGGGCATTAACATCGGTTCACTCATCGCCTACCTAGTTACCGGTTATTTACAGGAAAACTGGGGCTGGCACTATGCATTTGGTGCAGCTGCCATCGGTATGGCAATCGGCCTAATTCAATATTACTTCAGCAACCGTTCGTTATCGGCTGATTCTGTTTCTCCTGCAAATCCATATCAAGGTGCGGCTAAACAGCGCGCATGGATGGGCGTATGGGCAGTGATTGCACTTGCTGTTGTGGTAATTGTGCTTGCGCACATGGGCACTATCGTTATTGAGCCTGTAGCTCTTGCTCAACAAGTTGCCGTTGTATTTACCATTATTTTCTTCGCTTACTTTGGTTTTATTTATTTCAAAGGTCAGCTAAGCGACAACGAGAAGAAGCGTATGTGGGCGTTGTTCTTAGTGTGTGTTGCTTCAGCGTGTTTCTGGTCTGGTTTCGAACAAGCTGGCTCTTCACTCAACTTATTCGCTCAGAACTACACCGACCGCGTACTTGAAAGCGGCTCGCTACTTACCTCTTGGTTTGGGATGGACGCTATCCCAACGGTATGGTTCCAGCTTTCAAACTCGCTATTTATCATTATTTTGTCGCCTTTCTTCGCTGCTCTTTGGATTAACCTTGCTAAGAAAATGATTGACCCGTCGTACACGATTAAGTGTGCCGTAGGTATCGTTATTATGGCGTCGGGCTTCTTGGTAATGTTTATGGCGTCGCAATATGCTGCACAAGGCCTTAAAGTTGCGCCTATGTGGTTGGTTACTACGTACTTCTTACACACTGTTGGTGAGCTGTGCCTAAGCCCAGTTGCACTAAGTGCAGTAAGTAAGCTATCGCCTAAGCGTTTCGCAGGGCAAATGATGGGGGTATTCGTACTGACTTACTCTATTGGTAACATCATTGCTGGCTTACTTTCAGGTAACTTCGACCCAGAAAACGTAGAGCAGATGCCAGACCTGTATCTTCAGATTGCCCTATTTAGCATTGCCATTGCCATCGTGATTGGTTTAATGAGCTTTAAATCTCGTTTCTGGGAAAAAGCAGGCATTGAACAAAAAGCGTAATTTATTGTTAGCATGTTTTAAGTGCTGACCAATTACCCTACAATAACCGCCGCAACGTAACGTTCCGGCGGTTTTTTATTAAGGGCATTTGCATAAACCTATGAAGTTTTATTTTTCTACCAGAGACATTCCTGCCTTAAAAGGTCTTCCACTGACAGAGCGCGTTAAGTTGCTTGATCAGGCCGCAAAGCGGCTATCTGTCCCTGAGAAGACTTTACTGAATGTGCTAAAGTTACTCGTCATTGTCCCCGTATTCGCATTTATTCTTCAAACCGCGTCAAATTGGACCTCGTTACTGTGGGCTTTTGTGGTATTTTTAATTTATCCATTGGTTGTAAAACCTATTCAATATTCCATCTGCGCTAAATACATTGCGCAACCGTCTAGCAAGGAGAATGCATGAAGACCATCTTAGTCACTGGTGGTGCAGGCTATATAGGTAGTCACACAGTTTTACAGTTACTTGAACAAAACTACGGTGTTGTAGTGCTGGATAACCTTGCAAACGCAAGTGCTGAATCACTTCGTCGCGTAGAAGCGTTAACAGGCAAGTCGGTTACGTTTGTTCAAGGTGACATTCGCGATACCGCCGTGTTAGATGACATATTCAGCGAGCATAACATTTATGCCGTTATTCACTTTGCCGGTTTAAAAGCCGTCGGCGAGTCTGTGCAAAAGCCACTTTCATACTATGAAAACAACGTGTACGGCACGCTAACGCTATGTAAAGCTATGCAGAAGCACAATATAAAAAATATTGTGTTTAGCTCATCTGCAACGGTTTACGGCGATCCAGCATCGCTACCGCTACGTGAAGATATGGCCACAGGCCACCCGACAAACCCTTATGGTATGTCGAAGCTTATGGTTGAACATATGCTTAGCGATCTTTACGTATCGGACAACGAGTGGAACATTGTATTGCTTCGCTACTTCAATCCCGTTGGCGCACACGAATCTGGCCAGATCGGTGAAGATCCGAACGGTATTCCGAACAACTTAATGCCCTATATCTCTCAGGTTGCTACCGGTAAGCTAGAGCAGCTAAGCGTGTTCGGTGACGACTACGATACCGTTGATGGCACAGGCGTTCGCGACTATATCCATGTTGTTGACCTTGCCAATGGTCACTTGAAAGCACTTGATCGTTTAAACCTTAACATGGGCTTAGACAAATACAATCTGGGTACAGGTCAGGGCTATTCAGTCATCGAAATGATCAAAGCTTTCGAAAAAGGCTCGGGTAGAACCGTATCCTATAAGATTGCACCGCGCAGAAGCGGCGATGTGGCAGCCTGTTATGCCGACCCAACAAAAGCTGCTACGGAGCTTAACTGGCATGCAGAAAAAGGCTTGGAAGACATGTGTGCCGACACATGGAATTGGCAGTCGCAAAACCCAATGGGCTATCCAAAGGACTAGTTTTGCATCTGAACGCTGCCGATAGGTCTGTTCAACTTTCCAGAACTAAAAAGCCATGCTGTTGAGCATGGCTTTTTTTATGCGGCGCATATATGGCTGGAGTGACGTTGAACGTGAGATTAGATAATAATAACTAAACCCTGCCCCGAACTTTATCCAACATCGTTTTATTTATTACTCTTTCTCTGTTTGCCGTCTTCCGACTTGGCGTCTTTTTCTTTTAGCTTCGCTTTCTCACTGTCTTCAGCTGACGCATCTTCTGAATCTGTAGACTCTTCGACTGTTTCTTCTGACGCTTCTTCATAGCTATCAAAGTCATTGCCTTCCAACATCGCTTCAAAATCAGCGAAGTCGTCTAGCTGCTCATCATCAATGGCTTTATCGCCGCTTTTACCGTCAGTAACACGAAATTCTAGATTCTCAAAATAAGCATTTTTCACAAAAGCATAGTCATCAACAGACTGCTCTAGCTGCGCTTCTTGATCAAGTAATTGGGCTCTTGTTTCAAGTACCGAAATACCAATACGCGCTAAGTTTACAGAACCTTCAAGTAACGACATTGGAAATGCAAAACCGTCGACATAATCACCGGTAAAGCTTCGCGGATCACTTGGGCCTAAAAACGGCAGCATTAAGAAAGGTCCGGTATCTAATCCCCACACAGCCAGAGTTTCACCAAACTGCTCACGTTTGCGCTCAATACCAATTTTAGACGCAACATCAAACGTGCCAACTAACCCTACCGTGGTGTTAATTAAAAAACGAGCCAAGCTATCTAAGCCATCATCAACCTTACCTTGAAACATATTATTCAAAAAGTTCGCAGGCTCTTGTAGATTGTCCGTGATGTTCACCAAACCAGTTCGCGCAGGCTGAGGCATTACCGTCACGTAAGTAACCGTTATTGGGCGTAAAATGTAGGCATCCAACACATCCCAGTTAAAATCCCAGATTTCACGGTTAACCGGCTCGAACGGGTCGCGGGGGTCTGAAGTATCCACTACAGCCGCGCTCGCCCCAGTGTCTTGAGAATACGCTTGAGCCTGATCTTGAGTATGGTTACTCGCACAGCCACCTAAAAGACTTGCGGCAATAATCAACCCAGTTGCGAGTGACTTAGACAGTTCCATACTTATAATTCCTTATCAATAATAACGCTTAGTGAAGATATTTCGTTGGCAGTAACGCTTGCACTCACACTGCCTTGCCATTCGCCTTTCGAAACAGCCACATTACCATCATTAGATATCCTTGCGGTAACCACCACATCAGAAAGCGTGGCTAGCGTAAATTGTGGCATCATTGCGTTCTCCGTGGTTAGAGTAACAGAAACGGGAAAGTCATCTATGGGCAGTTTAACTACAGCAGCGGGCATTTTGTTGTCAGAGCTTGCGTCTTGAGCGAAAACT
This sequence comes from Alteromonas sp. Cnat3-28, assembly GCF_022348265.1. Lineage (NCBI taxonomy): Bacteria > Pseudomonadati > Pseudomonadota > Gammaproteobacteria > Alteromonadales > Alteromonadaceae > Alteromonas > Alteromonas sp. Cnat3-28. The sequence goes on along the minus strand of NZ_JAKREY010000023.1, from coordinate 28,343 downwards.
ATCAGAAAACCCTCTTTAGGCGCTTTTGTGTAAGCCTCGTCAGATAAATTTACCGTAATATTAAAGCCGGTTTGTGCTTCGCTGCTATCACTTTGAGCTGTTGACACATTCGCAGGCTCAATTCCCGTATTTTGTAGCGCTGCCATTTCATTGGTATTCCCTTTTAGCTCTTTTATACGCGCAACTAAACGCTGCGCCATGTCGCTATCTGCTGGTAACTTACCTTCAACTTGCTTATAAAAACGCTGAGTATTTTCAAGATCGCCAAGTTGAGCAGAGACCACCGCCATCATCAGCGCAAGATTATCATTCTCTGGATTGTCGTTTAGCAAGCCCAACAAGATAGATTGCGCACGTTCCAGATTATTTACATCCCCTGTGGTCATCAAGGCTTGAGCAAGCGTAATGCGATTAGCTGAATTAGACGGCGCCAAACTCACCGCTTTATCAATAGCTTCAATGGCCTGCACTTCTTGACCAATACTCAGCATCAATCTGCCAAAATACATCCATCCCGTGTCGTCTTCGGGCTCTTCTCTCAAACGCTGGCGTATAGCAAGAGCAAGGCTAGCAATGTCTTGTTGGGTCAGGTTATTCGCATTACCGCTGGCAAGCTGTTGACTCAATTCGGGCAACGCTTCAATAGCTTGGCTTGCCTGGGTAACACGACCCATTTGGTTTACCTGCGCATATACAATCACTCCACAGGCTATCGCAAGCACGGCGCCAATCGCGAGCGGAAGTTTTGCATTACCCGTTTTATGAGATTGAAATGCGCTTTCATCTACCAGCGCTAGTTTTAGTTCATCAATGGCTTGGCGCTTATCGTGCTCGCTGATGAGGCCTTCTTGTACTTCACGGTCAAGTTCAGCAAGACGCTGCTTAACAATTTGCGTATTGCTCAAACTGTCTTGTTTTGCGTGGTTTTTATTACGCAGCCATGGGAAAGCAACAATTAATAGAACAAGCGTAATTAAGCCTGAAACAATGATATAAAACTCAGACCAACTCATTCTTTCTCTCGCTCCAACATTTCATCTGCTTTAGCTAACTTAGCAGCCATATCTTCTGGTGGTGTTACCGATTTGCGGCGAACCACCACAATCAGGGCAATTAAAATAAACAAGACTGGACCGGCCCAAAGCCACAAGGTCGCAGCCGTAACCGGCGGTTGATAATGCACAAAATCGCCATAGCGCGACTTCATAAAATCAATCACCTCCTGCTCTGTTTTGCCTTGTTTTAACAACGCGTAAACTTTTCGGCGCATGTCATGGGCAATCATGGCGTCGCTATCAGCAATATTCTGGTTTTGACACATAGGGCAGCGTAATTCGGCGGTAAGCTTTAAAAAGCTCTCACGCTGAGCAGGCGTATCGAAAGAGAACTTATCTTCTGCCGCACTTATCGAAAAAGCGCTAAGCACAATCAGCAGCGTAAAAACGCTTAGCATAGTGGCTTTAAAGAACGCGAGACCGTGGGAGGAAGTGTCCGATAACATAATTATTCCCCTCCCTGTGCAATTGCAGTGCTCTGATTATTCTTTTCATTAAGCGTGTTCGACAATGTAGGCTCTGAGCCCATAACTGCATCCACATCTACCTTTTTATCATTGCCTGTTTTGCCAGACGCTTCTGCCACCAGCTTGTTGTATAGCGGGCCAACTTTGGAGTTCCAAACACGCTCGTTAATATCGCCTATGTGGTGCATGCGAATAATGCCTTCGGCGTCGATAACAAAGTGCTCAGGCGCTCCTGTTACGCCAAGGTCGAGCGACGTATCGCGATAGACATCAAAAATATTATACGCGTAAGGGTTACCGTAACGGCTGAGCATGTCGGTAACTTCTTGCTGAACACGGCTCAGTGTTTTTGTGCCAAAGTCTGGGTCTAAGTCCTGATCAAAATACAAACCCACAATGTAAACGTTTTGTTCGTTCTTTAGCTGAGTTAGGTACGGCATCTCAACAGCGCAGGTCACGCACCATACACCCCATACATTTAATATGGTTACCTTGCCCTTTAAATCTTCAGGCGTATAGGTCACCTCTGGCTTCATCAGGTCTGGCAGAGAGAATACAGGTAACGTCTTATCCTGAACCTGAGAATCTAACTCTCTGGGGTCAGAAAAAAGCCCTTTAAACAGAAAAATGACCAGCAAAGAAAACAACACTAACGGAATAGCAACGAGTGGTGCTTTTTTCATTATGCGCCTCCTTTCACTGACGTATTTGATGGAGTGGATACTTGACCATGAGATTGCTCTGCGTCGTTCTCACTTTTCCCACCAAATACACGTTTGATCTTCTTAACCTTAGCCATGCGGTAACGTTTGTCGCTAATAGAAAAAATACCGCCTATAGCCATAACCACTGCACCCGCCCATAGCCAGATAACAAACGGTTTAATGTAAATACGGATGGCCCATGCGCCATTGTCCAAAGGCTCACCCATAGCGATAAACAAATCCCTTGCGAGATTTGAGTGAATAGCGGCTTCAGTCATCGGCATACGCTGTACGATATACAAGCGCTTCTCAGGCTCTAGGTGCGCGATTAATTCTCCGTTTTGATAAACGTCGAATACGCCTTTGTCCGCCTCAAAGTTCGGGCCTTGAACTTTGACGACATCCCTAAAGCTAAAGTCATAGCCGCCAAGAGAAACGGTATCGCCAATGTCCATGCGAACATCGCGCTCCATTTCATAGTTTGAAACAAGGGTAATGCCGATAATGCAGATAGCAAAACCCACATGGCCCAGCACCATTCCCCAGTGACTTGGCGTAAGCTTGCGAAGTTTAGATAGTACCGAAGCATTGTCACTGTTACTTGATGGCATTGCCGATAGACGCTGCATCACCTCTTGCACCGTAGTGACTAGGATCCAAAACACCAACACCATGCCTAAAACGCCCATATAAGTTGGTTCATCATAGGCAAAGTTAACTAGTACACCGGCACTTAGCGCAATACCGCCAGCGATTAATAACTGTTTTTGTAATTCACTGGCTTTTTGCTGTTTCCAGCGCGTAAGCGGGCCAAGACCTAGCATTAGTACGAATGGCACAATCAATAACGTGAACATTTGATTGAAGAACGGGGCGCCTACCGAAATACTGCCTAGGCCTAACTCTTTATGTACAAGAGGCAGTAGGGTACCCAACAATACAACCAGCGTTGCTGCGCACAAAAATACATTGTTACCCATTAACAACACTTCACGGGAAAATGCTTGATAGCGGCCAGGGCTTTTAAGTGAAGCAGCACGCATAGCGTAAAGCAGCAATCCAAAGCCACTAAGTACAATCAATATTCCCAGTATAAATAAGCCTCGGGTAGGATCGCTTGCAAACGAGTGTACCGAAACAATCACTCCAGAACGTACTAAGAAGGTACCAAGTAAACTCAAACTAAATGCGGCAATAGCCAGCAGTACGGTCCACGACTTAAACGCCTTTCGCTTTTCGGTTACGGCTAGCGAGTGCATAAGTGCAGTACCGACCAGCCAAGGCATGAAAGAGGCGTTCTCGACTGGATCCCAGAACCACCAGCCACCCCAGCCAAGTTCGTAATACGCCCACCAGCTACCCAGCGCAATACCCACGGTGAGAAACGCCCAGGCAGAGATAACCCAAGGCCTTGACCAGCGTGCCCACGTTGAGTCTAGCTGCCCTGAAATTAGTGCTGAAATTGCAAAAGCAAACGCGACAGAAAAGCCAACATAACCCATGTAAAGCATAGGCGGGTGAATGATCATGCCAAAATCTTGCAGCAGCGGATTAAGATCTCGCCCATCGACCGGGAAAAATGGCAGCATGCTGTTAAACGGGTTTGAGGTAAGCAGCATGAATAAGTAAAAACCGATGCCCACCATTCCCAATACCGACAGCACCCGTGCGACCATAGCAAGAGGAATACCCTTGCTGAATATCGCCACTGCTACTGTCCATATGGAAAGCATCAGCACCCACAGCAGAAATGAGCCTTCGTGGCCGCCCCACACAGCGGTAATTTTATAATAGATAGGAAGTCGACTATTTGAGTGCTGGGCAACATAGGCCACACTAAAGTCGTCGGTTACAAAGGCATAGGTTAAGCATACATAGGCAATAAGCGTGAAGGTAAATAAGCCTATCGCCAGCGGTTTGGCCGTTGCCATTAACGCTTCGTGCTGACGGTGAGCGCCCCATAGCGGATAAACGGCCAACAATATAGAGAGCACTAGCGCAAGCGTCAGCGCAATATTTCCAATCTCGGGCACCATTATTTACTTGCCTCCGCTGCCGGTAGTCGACTCGTAGGATGGCATATTTTCAGGTTTAACGTGCTTAATGCCCTTCATTTTTTCAGCTAGCTCAGGCGGCATGTATTCTTCATCGTGCTTAGCCAGCACTTCCTGCGCTTTAATGTTGCTCGCGCCAGTGAGTACACCCGTCGCTACAATGCCCTGACCTTCGCGGAATAAATCAGGAAGGATGCCGGTGTAAGTCACAGTCACCGTTGGGCCGGTATCGATAAGGTCAAAGCTCACCGCTAAGCTTTCTTGATCCCTTTTCACACTACCAGGTACCACCATACCGCCTATACGAAGACGCTGGCCAACCTGCGGTTTCTGTCCGTTTTTACCTTCAATGATCTCGCTCGGCGTATAAAAAAGATCAATACTGTCGTTAAGCGCGTAAAGCATCAGTCCAATTGCACTTACTATTAAAAAACCGATAATTCCCACTACGGCTAGTCGCTGCTTTCGTCTCGGGTTCATGCAACTCTCACTTCGAAAAAACTAATAAACAATAAAAACGCAAATGAATGCTAAGTTCACTTTTCATATTAACACTAGGTGTTGTCTTGCTGTTGCTGTCGCGCTTTTTTAATACGCGCTTTGCGTTCTTTTTCCACCACTACCTGCTTTAACAGGTCGCGATGTTTACTAAAACTCTGAATAGCGATAATGCCCATTGCTAAGAACGTAACGCCAAACGAAAGCCATACATAAAATGCATAGCCTCCCATATTTAAAAAATCGGCAAAGGATTCAAACTGCATCTTAACTGCCCTCTTTTAAACTAGCAGTAGCCGCATCACCAGGTTGTTGATTTAATGCTTTATTCATTGCTAGCGCTTGTACCCAAGGTCGGTGCATTTCTCTAAGCACAATCTCATTACGTAATCGTACAGTGGTCACAGCCCCAATAAAAAAAGCGAAGCCCAGCAGGTTAATTAACAACGGCCACAGCATTTCAGGGGCAATCGAAGGGTTGTCGAATTTACTGATAGTCGCCCCTTGATGCAACGTATTCCACCACTCTACCGAGTAGTGAATAATGGGAATATTTACAACGCCCACCAGCGCCATTACGCCTGCGGCTTTACCCGCCTGTTGCTTATCTTCAAAAGCACCGTAGAGCGCAATCACGCCCATGTACAAGAAAAGCAGAATAAGTTCTGATGTTAGGCGTGCGTCCCATACCCACCAAGCGCCCCACATTGGTTTACCCCAAGCGGCGCCGGTGAACAGAGCAATAAACGTCATTACTGCGCCGATAGGCGCCATAGCAATCATGCTCATATAAGCGGTGCGCCACTGCCAAACCATACCCACCAAGGCCGCAATCGCCATGGCCACATAGGTGCCCATAGACAAAATGGCGCTAGGTACGTGGATATAGATGATTCTAAATGAATCGCCCTGCTGATAATCTTGAGGCGCAAAGGCCAGCCCCCACACGGTGCCTACGCTTAAACACGCTAGAGCGCCAACCCAAAACCAAGGCTGTAAAGTTAAACAAAGCTGATAGGCTCGCTCTGTTTTTGCGTAGGGATGTAACCACTTCCACATTAGTTTTGACTCACTTTTAAAGAATATGCGATGGCAAACGGTGCCAATGCCGCAGCCAATAAAAGCATGGCGGCAATAATAGCAAGTTGCGCATGATAAGGTAATTGCAGTGCGGCAGAATCCACAGCCGACGTGGCAAATATCAGTAACGGAATAAAGACAGGGATTAGTAGCAGTGCCAACAGTACTCCACCTTTTTGCAATCCAACGGTAAGCCCTACTGCAATGGCACCAATTAAGGAAAGTAACGGCGTCCCCAATATCAAGGTTAAGACAAGAGCGATATACATATCGACCGTTAAATTCAAAAACATGGCTAGTAGCGGAGACAACAGCAATAATGGTACAAAGCTAACCAGCCAATGGGCAGCCACTTTTACCGCACTCACCGCTGGTAATGGCATACCAGATAACATGTACTGCTCTAGCGCCCCGTCTTGAAAGTCATCGCGAAAAAGCCTTTCCATCGCCATGAGCGATGACAAAATTGCCGCAATCCATATTACCCCTGGTCCAATGCGTTGAAGGGTGTCGGGAGACGGACTAACGCCTAAGGGAAATAAGGTCACCACCATCAGCAAAAACATCAGAGGTTGCACTAATTCTGCTTTTTGCTTGAACGCAACCTGCATGTCGCGCTTAAAAATTCCTTGGTACAGTGACATTAAAAGCGGTACTCCAAATCGAATACACGGTGTTCCCCTGCAGTTTCTGATAGGTGTTGATGCGAAGTAGTAATGATGAGACCGCCGCGACCAACGTGCTCTTTCATACTTTTTTCAAGCATGTGAACCCCTTTTACATCAAGCGCTGTAAACGGTTCGTCCAGTATCCACACCTTTGCTGGCTTTAGCCACAGTCTCGATAGCGCCACACGACGCTGTTGACCGGCCGATAAATACCTTACGGGCACATCTTCAAGTCCAACTAATCCCACTTTCTCTAATACATCAAAAAGCGTGTTAACAGGCACCGATACATTATGTTGAGCTAGCCAGAACGATAGATTATCTAGGGCAGAGAGACTGCCGTTAGTTCCGCTTTTATGGCCAAGATAAAAAAGGTCTCGGTAGTAACCTGTCTTGTCCTCTGAAATGTCCATGCCGTTGTACAATACTGCACCTGAATCAGGTGAACTCAGTCCTGTTAATATGCGCAGCAAGCTGGTTTTCCCTGCACCGTTAGGACCGCGTAAATACAGCAACTCACCGGGTTCGACAACCAGTGAAAGCCCTTCAAAAAGGGTTCTGTCTCGTTTGCTGCAGGTTAATTCGCGCGCCTCTAACACTACCTGGCTACTCCAACCTTAAAAAGAGGTTCTAAAAAATGGCGCTAGTCTACCACATGAACGCTTTTTCGCAGTCGCGAATTCCAATTAAATATGATTTACTTCAGTGACAAAGGTATTTTTCCTGAGAGCCATCCGTCGTGAGTAAGTGTTATCCCTCCGCCTAAAGGATGAATTCTTTTGCTTCATCTTATCAACTGGTCAATAACGAAACTGCCAAACAGAGCTTTGCTATACTCAAATAAGTAAGGAAAAGCGCGACATTGCCGATATCTCAATTATGACAACACCACTATCATCTCTATTGGCAGCCGCTCTAAATCAAACAACTGGCCTGACGTCGCCTGTCTCGGCCGCTTTATCGTCTACAGATGCCGCTACTCAAGGCTCGAGTCGAGGAGCAACGCCTGTGATTGCCAACGCTGCGCTTTCGCAGGCTACCGTTTTAGACAATGCGGCGAAAGTGATAGTTGAACGCTTGCCTGAACGAGTGCTATCGATAACGATGACATCGAGTAATGCATCGTCAAATTTAGCGCCGTCGGTCGCCCAAGTATTGCACGTTGTCTTACCCGCAGAAGTTAGCGCTAAATTCTCCAAACACGCTATTCATAATGCGCAAATTGCTCTTCTGCCTCAAATTTCAGACCAGGTCTCAAACCCAGAAACGAAAAGTGTTCAAAATGCTCCGCAGAGTCAGTTAAGCGCTCAGTCTGCAATACTCCTTTCTACAAGTTTGTCTCAACAAGGCGCGTCATTGTCTGCGCCTGATAAAGCTGAATTACTGAAAGCCGTGGCACAAGCGCTTGCTGCAAATAACGCCGCCGTTACGCTTAAAGGTCAGCTTGCTATTTCTACAAAGAGCGAAAACTTTGGGCAACTCATTCTCACCACGGCTAAAAACGAGGGTGTTCCCCTTACAGACATAAACACTGAAAAGCTGGATAGCACGGCGAAAGCAGCGCTTCAAAAGCTGGTTGGCCAGCAGGTTGTTATAGGACTAAGCCGAGCTAACAACGGTGGAATCGCGCTGCAAATCTCTCAAGGTTTTTCCAATGAAAGTGCTGCCCCAAGAGCCAACCACAATAATTTCGCCGCTATAACCCATAAAAATGTAAGTACCAACTTACAGCAACAGCTAATTTCCAGCGCTCTTAAGCAAGGCGGCGTTGCAGTTGAGCGTAACTTGAGTAACCCGCCACAACTTAACGCGCTGTTACAAAGTTCAGGTGCAGACACCAGCGCGTTAAAAGTGCTTTCAGCGTTAACCTTAACGGGTAGCAAACTCTCAATTCGCACTGCGCAACAAAGCGCGTTATTACAAATAAGTTTGCCGCAGAGCAAGGCCCCTTCCCTTTCGGCTCCAACTTTGAATCTGGAGCAGGTAAATAAACTTGACCTTACACAATTACCAAAAGTGACGGCGAAAGGGCTCGATGCCGTCACGGGAAATAGCTCGCTCGAAGCCTCTTCATCCATTACAAACCTAAAAGCAGCGGCTCCCACATCGCTTAAAGGAACGGATGTACACAACGCAATTAGTACACTTTCTCGGGTATTATTGAGCCAAACAGGCAGTACGAGCCAAGCATTAAGCCAACTCGTTGCTATTGTTGAGAATGGAAAGTCACCGCCAGGCAGCGGCGCTCCTCAAGCACATGGAGCCCAGCATTTCGATAAAATTTTGCAGCACCTAAAAGGCCTTGATGCACTCAACGCGAAACCTTCGCAAGTCAAAATATCTAATGGAGCTTTTATCGGCCCGCCTAAGCCTTCCAGTGAACAACTGCTAGCAACGGCAAAAGCTTCTCTGACTGACGGAAAAGGTGTCATGTCACCCGAGACCACTGGCACGCAAGGAAAAGACAGCGGAAGTAAGCCTTCTCTTGTGTCATTTGCCTCTCTCGCACAAGCATTAAGCACACAAGCCAAAGGTTTATCGAATAGCTTACTGAGTAATATTGCTGCGCAACTAGCGGCTACACAAGGTAAAGGCGCAGAGATACCACCAGTGGTTTCAGATAGTCACGTCACTATAGCGGGTTCAAAATCAAACGAGAGCGTAGCTGGCGAGAACGTAGGCGCTGTCGGCGATGTAAAAAACGGCGCGAAAAAACTAACGCCCGATATGAACGAGCAAGGGTTGTCGCAACGCTTGCAGCATCTTATATCCTCACAGGCGCTGGTTACCACACCAATAAACTTATCCTCACCCGTAAACGCTTCCAGCTTCGTTCAAGGGCTGGTCGCCTTAGTTCAATTAGCACTAGCGGGGCGTGCCATGCAGCGTCAGCCTGGCTTAAAAACGCAAATAGATGCGCCTGACTCTATCGTTTCAAAAACGTTAGCGAATATGGGGGTAACGACTCAACCAAGTCGCGTTAGCCAAGACATGAACCAGCTAGACGGCCGACAACAGCTGCTTTCTCGACTTAAAACGCTGCTAAGTAGCCACCAGCAAAACAAAATTGCTAATGTAGATAGCCGTATTCAAGGGCAAGATAGTTTCTATTATGTATTGCCATCACTTTCACAACATCAAAGTCCACCAGAACTCTTGATAAAACGAGAGCAGGGTGGCCAAGACAATAAGCACGCACAAGCAGGCCAACGTTCTCTTTGGAATATCACGATGAAACTGGATATTGGTGACAGCGGACAAGTGTTGGCAAAATCTAAAATTGATAAAAGCACCATTACTTTAGATTTGTATGCCTCAAGCGATGAGGTACTTAAACGTATCGGAGACACCCTACCCTATTTACATAAACGTCTTACTTCCCTCGGCCTGGTTGTTGAAAACACCAGCTACCAGCGAGGCCACATTCCGGACACATTAAATTCGCGTCCTCATCAAATCTTTGAAACTAGGGTTTAGGTAAAGCGTTTATGACTGATTCGCAAAAGGCAAAACGCGCCATCGGACTAAAATATGACGGCGGCGATAAAAAAAACGCACCTAAAGTGGTAGCAAAAGGCTACGGAGATTTGGCGGAAGCCATTATAGCCATGGCTGAAGAAACCGGGATATTAATTCATGAAGACCCTTACTTAAGCGAAGTCCTTGCTACCCTTGATGTGGGGCAAGATATCCCAGAATCGCTGTATTATGTAATTGCCGAGTTGCTGGCCTATTCTTATGTCCTTCAAGGAAAAATCCCTCCCGGTTGGGAGGGAATTATCAAGCGTATCGACTTTGAAGTGTAGTAAACACAAAACTAAAGCGTATTGAACCTGCACTTCGAGTGTTGAATTGTCCACCTTGTAAAAAACCTTGATGCCACAAAGAATAAGCCCGCTTTTAGTAGGCTTATTACAAAGATGCTAAACATCCACATGGTGCTAGGTAAGCAGTTTTGTTATCTAAACAGGACCTTTTCCTTGTTAAACCAATGGATACAGAAGAAAATCAGTCCGGTTGCAATCACTGCGGTAGACGTAAATATGCCAAAGAGTGCAAAGTAGTCCATGGTACCTTTGAACAGCTCTTTCATCGCTAGGGCAACGTTAGTCAGCGGTACCCAAACCCAGCCGCCTTTAAGCTCTACACCAGGCATCATGGCTATAATTACAGGGAAAATAACCACCATAATTAACGACCCCATGTAGCTTTGCGCCTCTTTAAACGAGCGAGCATAAATTGAAAGTGATAGTAGAATAGCGGCGAAAACTGCCACCACTGGCACCAACATTAGAAAGATCAGCAGGAAGTCCACAAGACCAATCATCGACATGATCTTAACCACAAACTCAACGGCCATGCCTTGCGATAACACCAGTCCCCATATCGCCATGGAAGAAACGGTAATAAGCGCAGTAATTATCCCCGCAGTAGCGATAGTAAAGAATTTACCCAGTACCAGCTTATGACGGTCCATGGGCGATATAAGTAGTGTTTCTAATGTACCCCGCTCTTTCTCACCGGCACCTAAGTCAGCCGCTGGGGCCATAGCGCCTTGAAGGCACAAGATGAAGATGAAATATGGCAGCATACCGCCTAAGCGTTCACCCCACACTTCGCGATCGTCGGCGACATTTTGCTTTTCTATCTTGATTGGCTTTAGCAAGGCCTCTTGCTGAGTTTCATCTAAATTAAGCTGCGCAAAAGCGGTTTGTTGGAATGCATCGGTATATTCATCAATGATGTCGGATACGCGCCCCATCACCTTATTTAGACCAGCATCGTTGAGATAAAGCTCAATGTTATGCTGACCTGAACGCAAAACATCGCTATCAAAGGTTTCGGGAATAACCAAAACAAAATCTAATGTTTCGTTTTTGATGAGTTTAGCGTAGTCAGTCTCATCGCCAATCGCAACCGATTCGAATTTATCTGATGCGTCGTTAAAAGACTGAACAATTGCTGGCGCGTAAGCTTCACCAACTATCGCATATTTAAGCACTTTGTTTTCCGCTTTATCCGCCGCTGAACTCATGAAAAAGAACGCGACACCGAAAATAGCTGGGAATAATAAAAGCGGTAAACCAATCATGAATATGATGGTTTTCTTATCCCGTAATAGTTCTTTGAATTCCTTTTTAAAGATTAACCACATTACCCATCTCCTCAGAATCCATTGATAGTGTTTTTAGGAAGCTCTTATGCATTTGCCCGCCAGCCCCGGCACTACCAGACAAAGCGCTAAAGGCGGCTAGCGAATCGTTAAATACCGTTTCACCTTGGTTAATCACGGTCACCTTGTCGCAAAGGGTTTGCACCTCATCAAGGTGGTGAGTAGAGAAAATAACCGGGGTACCTTTATCTTTAAGGCGCTGAATAAATTCCATCACGGTACTCGTTGCCATAATATCAAGGCCGGTTGTGGGTTCATCAAGCACCACTAGTTCAGGCTCGTGTATAACGGCGCGAGCAATAGAAACTTTTTGCTTCATCCCTGATGAGAAATTCTCGGCACGTCTATCAAGGAAGGTTTGCATATCGAGTAAATCAGCCAACTCTTCAATACGCGCGTTAATCACATTTTTTGGAATACCGTGCAACTCACCGAAGTAGCTAATATTCTCTCGGCCACTCAAACGACCATATAGGCCCGTGGAGCTAGATAAAAAGCCAATTTTTTTACGGGCAATATTAGGGTTAGAAAGCACATCCTCACCACCAATGATAACTTTTCCGCTATCAGGCTTTAGTGCTGTTGAAAGCATGCGAAGTGTAGTTGTTTTGCCAGCTCCATTTGGCCCTAACAGCCCAAGTACCTGTCCTTTTTCGCACGTAAACGACACATCCCTTACCGACTGGAAATAGCGCCCTTTTAATCGCGGGTCCTTTTTTTCCTGTTCGCTAAGCTTTTTTGGGTTCTCCACCTCAAAACGCTTAGCAAGGCCTGATATTTCAATCATTTCCCTTCCCTCTTCTCACGTGTGAACAGCAGCACCGTTCATTATTGTTGTAGGCTTGCTTTGCTGTAGCCGCAAATTATGCCGTTCTATTTGTTTAAAGTTGTTTTAGCGTACTAACCAGCTTTGGCAGTAATGGCCATTGCACCCTAGTAGTCTGTACTTACAAATATTTATTACAGCATTCCTTGTTTTTATTTGTTGTACAAGTTTCAGCCTTGCATTAAGTGTTAGTAAATATTTCTTAATATACCCTTTGATGAAGCCATAAAAAAACCCACCTAGCGGTGGGTTCTTAATATGCGGTTAAGCGCTAATTTTACTCAGGAAGCACATCGTCTTCTTGCTGAGGTACCGCTTCCTCTGCTTTCATTGTTTTAGAAAGCAAAAGTTCTTGGCGGATCTTAGTTTCAATCTCGTTTGCGATCTCAGGGTTCTCTTTCAAGAACTTCATTACGTTCGCTTTACCTTGACCAATGCGGTCGCCCTTGTAGCTATACCAAGCACCCGCTTTATCAACTAGCTTTTGCTTAACACCAAGGTCGATAAGCTCAGCTTCTTTGCTGATACCTTCGCCGTAGCGGATCATAAATTCAGCTTGCTTAAACGGAGGTGCAACTTTGTTCTTCACTACCTTAACGCGAGTTTCGTTACCAACTACCTCGTCGCCTTCTTTCACTGCACCAATACGGCGAATGTCTAGACGAACAGAAGAGTAGAACTTAAGCGCGTTACCACCGGTTGTAGTTTCTGGGTTACCAAACATAACACCAATCTTCATACGAATTTGGTTAATGAAGATACACAGTGTATTTGAACGCTTGATGTTTGCAGTTAGCTTACGCAACGCTTGCGACATTAGGCGCGCCTGAAGACCAACGTGAGAATCACCCATGTCACCTTCAATTTCAGCTTTAGGTGTAAGCGCTGCTACCGAGTCAACAATAACAACATCTACCGCACCTGAACGTACAAGCATGTCGCAAATTTCTAGCGCTTGCTCACCAGTATCGGGCTGAGATACCAATAGTTCGTCGATGTTTACGCCAAGTTTTTCAGCATATACCGGGTCTAGGGCGTGTTCAGCATCAACGAAAGCACAGGTTTTACCCTTGCGCTGCGCTTCAGCAATAACTTGAAGTGTTAGCGTGGTTTTACCTGATGATTCTGGCCCGTAGATTTCAACAACTCGTCCACATGGCAAGCCGCCTATACCTAGAGCGATATCAATGGTAAGTGAGCCAGTAGAAATCGCTTCAATATCCATGGCTTGGTTATCGCCTAAACGCATGATAGCGCCTTTACCAAATTGCTTTTCAATTTGGCCAACTGCGGCGGTTAAAGCTTTTGATTTGTTATCGTCCACGTATGTATCCTCTAGGATTTGCGGTTAAATTCTGTATTGGTGTTTTCCATATCTTGTATGAAATTACCAAATAATGATCACATTCTATACTGTACAAGCATACAGTTTCAACCAGTGTTTTTAATTTTCACTCAACATTTTAACTAAGTGAGTAATCGCAAAGCTAATAGCGTGTTGACGTACTTCGTCGCGATTGCCGCTAAACACCTGTTTAATTTGCGCTTCGTGTTCTCCACATAAAAAGCCGAACCATACCGTGCCCACTGGTTTTTCTTTGCTACCACCGCCAGGACCGGCAATGCCACTCACCGTTACAACAAGTTGCGCTCCGCTATTACGGCGCACGCCGTCTGCCATTTCAATTACCGTTTGCTTCGACACCGCGCCGTACTCTTTTAGCGTCTGCTCTGTTACGCCCAGTATGCTTTGCTTTGCGTCGTTTGAGTACGTCACCCAGGATTGGTTAAACCAATCAGAACTGCCAGCCACACTGGTAAAAGCAAAAGCGACTCCTCCGCCTGTACACGACTCAGCGCTTGATACAGTCCAACCTTTTTCCCTTAGTGCGTCGCCTAACACCTGAACTTGCGCAGATAGTGCGCTATCAAGCGTTAAAGGGGTGGCGTTTGCTGTCGAATCAGTTGAAAATGTTGTGCTCATTTGGATATACCTAATTACACCTGTTGTGCTTTATCAGATCTTCGCTTGATCTTAGTGGGCGTGAGTTTATCATTTATTCCCCTCAACAGGCATTAAACCCAGCAACAAATTCGCAGAGGCATTTTTTGGAATCACATACTCCTATGATGCGCCAATACCTGACTATTAAGGCGCAGCATCCGAATATTTTACTGTTTTATCGCATGGGCGACTTTTATGAGTTGTTTTACGACGATGCCAAAAAAGCTGCTGAATTACTGGATATTTCATTAACAGCCAGAGGAAAATCTGGTGGTGAACCTATTCCTATGGCTGGTGTGCCTTATCATGCGGTAGAAAGTTATCTGTCACGCTTAGTGAAAATGGGCGAGTCAGTAGCCATTTGTGAACAGGTAGGCGATCCAGCCACCAGTAAAGGCCCTGTTGAACGCGCGGTACAACGCATTGTTACGCCTGGTACAGTCACTGACGAAGCGCTGTTAGAAGAACGTCGCGACAATATTCTGGCCGCCGTTTGTGGTCACAGTATGCACTATGGTCTGGCAACCCTAGATGTTACAAGCGGTCGTTTTGTTGTGTTTGAATGCGACAGCGATGAAAGCCTACTTGCTGAAATTCAGCGCATTAACCCGGCAGAACTTCTCTATCCTGAAGGATTTGAAAGCTTAGCATTGGTTGAAAACCGCAAAGGACTTAGACGCCGTCCTGAATGGGAATTCGACATTGATACCGCCACAGAGCAATTAAATGCACAGTTTGAAACCAAAACATTAGATGGCTTTGGAATAAAAGGCGTCACTAAAGGCTTAGGCGCAGCGGGCTGCGTTTTACAATATGTAAAAGATACCCAGCGCACTGCTCTGCCTCACATTCGCCGCATTCAGACCGAACAGCAAGACAGCCGCGTTCAGCTTGATGCTGCCACCCGCAGAAACCTAGAACTTACCCATAATTTGTCGGGCGGACAGGAAAATACGCTGTTCAGCGTGATGGACACCACCACTACAGCTATGGGTAGCCGCATGTTACAGCGTGTTATTCATTCGCCTTTGACTGATCAACATGAACTGCACAGCCGCTTAGATGCTGTTGAGACGTTTATTAATGATGACCCTGAAGATATTCGCGCAGCGCTCAAACACATTGGTGACATTGAGCGTATTATGGCGCGCTTAGCCCTTCGTTCAGCGAGACCACGCGACTTCGCTCGCCTAAAAAATGCCTTTAACGCCCTGCCTGACTTACAAGATGCTCTAGCTCGGTTCGACACAGGGCAAATCCGAAGTATTAGCGAAACCATTGGCACTTACCCTGAACTTCAAGCCCTGTTAAATGATGCCATTATCGATAACCCACCAGTGGTAATACGCGATGGCGGCGTAATTGCCGAGGGCTACAACGCCGAACTTGATGAATTGCGTAAGCTATCACAAGGAGCTACCGACTACTTAGACGCTATGGAACAACGTGAGCGCGAGCGCACCGGCATTTCTACGCTAAAAGTGGGCTATAACAAAGTTCACGGGTTCTTTATTGAAATTAGCCGGGCGAACAGTGCATTGGCGCCTGCTGAATATATTCGAAGACAAACCCTTAAAAACACTGAACGTTATATAACGCCAGAACTTAAAGAGCACGAAGATAAAGTGCTAAGCAGTCAGGGTGCTGCACTTGCTCTTGAAAAGCAGCTTTACGAAGCCTTATTCGACAACATTGCGCCACACTTAAACAACTTAATTGAAACTGCCGCGGCGCTAGCCAAGCTCGACGTGCTGTGCTGTTTTGCCGAACGCGCAGTCTCCCTTGATTGGTATCGACCTCACTTGAGTCAAGAATGTGCGCTTACTTATGATGCCGGCCGCCATCCTGTGGTTGAGAATGTAATGAAAGACCCCTTCATTGCCAACCCGCTACAGCTAGATACCGAGCGCCGCATGCTAATTATTACTGGCCCGAACATGGGCGGGAAATCAACTTACATGCGTCAAACAGCGCTGATTGCGTTACTAGCCTGTATTGGTAGCTTTGTACCTGCTGAAAACGCCCACATAGGAAAGCTTGACCGTATCTTTACCCGTATTGGTGCATCAGATGACTTAGCCTCAGGTCGTTCTACCTTTATGGTTGAGATGACAGAGACAGCGAACATTCTCAACAATGCCACAGAAAACTCTCTGGTATTAATGGATGAAATAGGCCGTGGCACCAGTACCTATGATGGATTGTCTCTGGCGTGGGCATGCGCGAGTTATTTGGCAAAACAGCTAAATGCTTATACGCTTTTTGCCACGCATTATTTCGAACTTACTGAACTTCCAGAAACGCAAAGCGGCGTAGTGAATGTGCACTTAGACGCGATGGAGTTTGAAGATACCATACGCTTCATGCATACCGTGTCAGAAGGTGCGGCGAGCAAAAGCTTTGGTTTACAAGTCGCCCAACTTGCAGGCGTACCGAAGGCGGTAATAAAAGCAGCGCAACAAAAACTTGCGGTGTTGGAATCATCACATCTTATGACCAGCACGGAAGATAGATCAGAGAAAGCCAACGATGAGTCTTTTGTAGCGAAGAGTTCGGTAAGGGGTGTAAATAAAACAAGCGCATCAGGTAAAGTCACATCAAATACCAAAGGCCAAGCTGAAATGCTATTCCCTGATAAGCCGCACCCAGTTGTAGAAGCCCTTGAAAACTTATCACCCGATGAGCTATCACCGCGCCAAGCGCTAGACCTTATCTACACACTTAAGCGCCTGAGCCAATCTTAAACCAAGCTTAAGTGCGTATAAATTGCGCATCATGTGGGCAAATTGATTGTCTGCCCACATGAATTTGCGTATACTATCGCCCCGTCCAAAGTGTAGCTGGTTTTGTTCTAAACTCAGCCTATATTTACCATACAACCCAAACGTTCTAGGTTTCGCATGACAAATTATATTTTCGTCACCGGTGGTGTAGTTTCATCGCTAGGTAAAGGTATTGCTGCAGCATCGTTGGCCGCAATTCTGGAAGCTCGCGGTCTCACCGTAACCATGTTAAAACTCGACCCTTACATCAATGTCGACCCGGGCACTATGAGCCCTATCCAGCATGGTGAAGTATTTGTTACCGATGACGGCGCTGAGACCGACCTTGATCTTGGTCACTATGAGCGTTTTATTCGCACCCGCATGACTAAGCGCAACAACTTCACTACCGGCCGTGTATATGAAGAAGTGTTAAAGCGCGAGCGTCGCGGTGATTACCTTGGCGCAACCATTCAGGTTATTCCTCATATCACCAATGAAATTAAGCGCCGCGTAATTGAAGGTGCTGAAGGTCATGATGTAGCTATTGTTGAAGTGGGCGGAACCGTTGGTGATATCGAGTCACAACCTTTCTTGGAAGCTATTCGTCAGCTTGGTACCGAAGTAGGCCGTGAACGTGCTATGTTCATGCACTTAACTCTTGTGCCTTATATGCCAGCATCAGGTGAAGTAAAAACTAAGCCCACGCAGCACTCGGTAAAAGAGCTTCGCTCGATTGGTATTCAGCCAGATATTCTAGTTTGTCGTTCGGTAGGTGCACTGCCGGCCAGTGAGCGCTCGAAAATCGCCCTATTCACAAACGTTGCTGACAAAGCCGTTATTTCTTTGAAAGACGTAGACAGCATTTACCGCATTCCTGCTGCACTTAAAGCACAAGGCATGGATCAGCTGGTAGTTGACCGTTTCGGTCTTGAGTGTGAAGAAGCCGACTTATCTGAATGGGAACAAGTACTTTACGCTGAGTCTAACCCTACTGCTGAAGTTAATATTGGTATGGTAGGCAAGTATGTTGAGCTACCTGACGCTTATAAGTCTGTAAACGAAGCGCTTAAACACGCTGGCCTTAAAAATCGCCTCACCGTGAATATTCACCACATCGACTCGCAAGACGTGGAAAGTAAAGGTACCCAAATTCTAGAAAAACTAGATGCTATCTTGGTACCTGGCGGCTTTGGCGAACGCGGTATAGAAGGTAAAATTGCTGCTGCTCGTTATGCCCGTGAAAACAAAGTCCCTTACCTTGGCATTTGCTTAGGTATGCAGGTAGCACTTATCGAGTACGCGCGCAATGTTGCAGGTATGGAAAATGCGAACAGCACAGAGTTCGACCCTGAAACGCCTTATCCTGTTGTGGGCCTAATCACTGAGTGGTTAGACGCAGCTGGTACAACTGAAACTCGCACTGAAAACTCAGATCTTGGCGGAACTATGCGCTTAGGCAGCCAGCTTTGCCACCTTATAGACGGTACAAAAGTGCATGAGATGTATGGTAATGCCGAAATTTATGAGCGTCACCGTCACCGTTACGAAGTGAACAACAACCTGCGTGACCAAATTGAAGCTGCAGGATTGAAAGTAAGTGGTTTGTCCACTGACAAGCGACTTGTAGAAGTGGTGGAAATCCCTGATCATCCTTGGTTCATTGCGGGCCAATTCCACCCTGAGTTCACATCAACTCCTCGGGATGGACACCCATTATTCACTGGTTTCGTTGCTGCGGCAGGAAAATACCAGAAAGAAAATCACTAATTTCTAATAAAAGGGGTGCTCTCTCCCGTTGCACCCCATTCAATTGTTGAGGAAAAAACATGGCGAAAATTAGTCGCATTATCGGACGCGAAATCTTAGATTCACGCGGAAACCCTACCGTAGAAGCAGATGTATATTTAGAATCGGGCGTAATGGGCCGAGCTGCTGCACCATCTGGTGCCTCTACTGGTAGCCGCGAAGCACTAGAACTACGCGACGGCGACAAGTCTCGTTACCTAGGTAAAGGCGTAACAAAGGCAGTTGCAGCAGTTAACGATACCATCGCGCCAGCGCTTATCGGCAAAGACGCACTAGCGCAAGCTGATATCGACGGCATCATGATTGACCTTGATGGCACAGAAAACAAAGAAACCCTTGGTGCGAACGCAATTCTTGCAGTTTCTCTTGCTGTAGCTAAAGCGGCTGCGGCGGAAAAAGGCGTAGCGCTTTACGAGCACATTGCAGACCTAAACGGTACATCTGGCCAATACTCTATGCCAGTACCTATGATGAACATCATCAACGGTGGTGAGCACGCTGACAACAACGTAGACATTCAAGAGTTTATGGTACAGCCTGTTGGCGCAAAGAGCTTCAAAGAAGCACTACGTATGGGTGCTGAAATCTTCCACGCTCTTAAGAAAGTACTGTCTGCTAAAGGTCTTAACACAGCAGTTGGTGACGAAGGTGGTTTTGCCCCTAACCTTAGCTCAAACGCTGAAGCGCTTGCAGTAATCGTAGAAGCCGTTGAAAACGCTGGCTATAAAATGAATGAAGACATCACCCTTGCACTAGACTGCGCGGCGTCTGAATTCTACAAAGAAGGTAAATACGTACTATCTGGCGAAGATAAGAGCTTCGATTCAGAAGCGTTTGGCGACTACCTTGCAGACCTTTCTTCACAGTACCCAATTGTATCTATTGAAGACGGCTTGGACGAAAGCGACTGGGACGGCTGGGCAAGCCTAACTAAGAAGATTGGTGACAAGGTACAATTAGTTGGTGACGACTTATTTGTAACTAACACTAAAATTCTTAAGCGCGGTATTGATAACGGTATTGGTAACTCAATCCTTATCAAGTTCAACCAAATCGGTTCACTAACTGAAACCCTTAACGCTATTAAAATGGCAAAAGATGCGGGCTTTACGGCAGTTATCTCTCACCGTTCTGGTGAAACTGAAGACGCCACTATTGCCGACCTAGCAGTAGGTACAGCAGCGGGCCAAATCAAGACGGGTTCACTATGCCGTTCTGACCGCGTTGCTAAGTACAACCAATTACTTCGTATTGAAGAAGCACTAGGTGACGCTGCAATTTACAAAGGCCGTAGCGAAATCAAAGGTCAATAATTTAAGCTTGAGACAATGATGAAAAGCCGCTTTATATAGCGGCTTTTTTATGTCTATTTTTCGCCTTGTTTAATGAAACCGTGTAGCAACAAGCGCCTAATCTTGCTAGGGTTAAAAGACTTTAGACAGGTATTTGATAATCCCGATGGCTTCAGGCGACAAACTTTCCCACTCTATACCCAACTCCCAAGTTGGCTTTTTCAGTGAAGCTGGTGAACTCGGCGGAAGCCACCCTCAGTTCAATGAAATATGTACTGCTCTGTATGAAAGAGAAATCGTCTCTCTAGCTCATTGCGAAATAAAAAACCTATCGCTGCTAAAGCGTCGAATGGGCGGGCTTCCTTATCACGTGAAAGCTATTGCTCGATATATGATTAGTAATGGCATCGCAAACAATCCATCCCCGCTAAAAACAGATACCCATAATGGAAGTTGGTATGCCAAGCAATCTGCAAAGTGCCCCGGCATTAATCATTTAGACGATGTAGAAAAGCGAGAAGCGTGGTATACGAAAAACGCTAGGTATGGTCTTGTTATACCTGTTTTAATTTTAAATATGGAAGGCTCTCACATTGAGCTTGATTCCATTGATATGGTAAACCAAGACAATACCCAGCTCCATCTGAACAAAAATGGATGGTTTGCCAATACAGGGGAGTGCATTTCTTCAACTCCACTACGCGATGAAATGGAAGCGGCCACGGCACTTTCAGTTCAAAACAAAATACTGCTGCGGTCTTCAAAGTCGATAATGACCGCTGCGTGCTGTGGCCACGCATGGAGCTTTAAATCCAAGCGTTCACCACGTGCCTTATCCCTTCGCGAAATGCGCTTATCGACTCAAATCAACTGGAAGAACTTTACGCTGCTTAATAGGTAACAAAGCCCCAAAAAGAATAAAAACCCAGCACATTCGCATAAAAAACCACAATCTCTTTTGCATCTCCACAGCCAAATTTAGTACAAACATCCTAACCAACATCATATATAGTAAATTAATCCCCTCATAAATGGCTGTAGTTACTGGTCACGTTGCTCTCAGGCCAAGATCGTTAGGACAAGTATCCTAAATAATTAAAAGAAAGTATTTATACACGAAAAATATACTCATTATTGTAAACAATGGTTGACCTCTTCATGCCACATGGGTACATTGTCGCTATCAACTTGGTCAGCAAAGAAACAACAACAAATGCGTATTCGTTTCCTTCTTCTATCTCTACTCCTTATGGCAGCCAGACTGCACGGGTAGATTGCGACCAGCGATTTAATTTCACAAAAACCCGTGCCAAGCACGGGTTTTTTTTTAACAATTCAACTGAGAGAGCGTCATGACAAATCAAGTGAAGATCTTTGATACCACATTGCGAGACGGCGAGCAGGCCTTACCTGCAAGCCTAAGTGCCAAAGAGAAATTGCAGATCGCGCTGGCGCTCGAACGGTTAGGCGTTGACATCATTGAGGCAGGCTTTCCTGTCTCTTCACCCGGCGATTTTCACTCTGTACAAATGATTGCCAAAGAAGTTAAGAACTCCATCGTTTGTGGCCTATCTCGCGCATTGCCGGGTGATATTGATGCATGCGGACAAGCGTTAAGCGTTGCTGAGCAATTCAGAATTCACACCTTCATCGCAACGTCAGAGATTCACGTAGGTGCCAAGCTTCGCAAGTCACAAGATGAAATTGTCGATATGGCAGTAGCCGCGGTGAAACATGCACGTAAGTATACTGACGATGTAGAGTTTTCCTGTGAAGATGCGGGGCGTACTCATATTGATTACCTATGCCGAATGGTTGAATCAGCGATTAGCGCTGGCGCGACGACGGTAAATATTCCGGATACCGTAGGCTATACAACACCTACAGAGTTTGGCGGTATTATTCAGCAATTGTTTAATCGCGTTCCAAATATCGATAAAGCAACCATTTCAGTACATTGTCACAACGACTTGGGCTTAGCGGTAGCAAATTCATTAGCAGCTGTTGAGCAAGGTGCCAGAC
This sequence comes from Alteromonas sp. Cnat3-28, assembly GCF_022348265.1. Taxonomy (NCBI): domain Bacteria; kingdom Pseudomonadati; phylum Pseudomonadota; class Gammaproteobacteria; order Alteromonadales; family Alteromonadaceae; genus Alteromonas; species Alteromonas sp. Cnat3-28. The sequence goes on along the minus strand of NZ_JAKREY010000023.1, from coordinate 5,928 downwards.
AGGTTGAATGTACGATAAACGGTATTGGCGAGCGTGCTGGTAATGCATCACTTGAAGAAATTGCTATGATCTTGCAAACCCGTAAGAACATGTTGGGCTTTGAAACTAACATTAATTCTACCGAAATATCGCGCACATCTAAGCTAGTCAGCCAGCTTTGTAACATGCCAGTTCAATCAAACAAGGCCATTGTTGGCGCGAATGCGTTTAGCCATTCATCTGGTATTCACCAAGACGGTGTCTTAAAAGCGCAAAATACCTATGAAATTATGACTCCAGAAAGTGTGGGTATTAATAAGAACAACCTAAACTTAACGTCACGTTCTGGCCGTCATGTGATTAAGCATCGCTTAACCGAACTTGGCTATAAAACCGAAGACTATGACTTAGAAGCGGTGTATGACGCATTCTTAAAGTTAGCGGATAAAAAAGGCCAAGTATACGATTACGACCTTGAAGCCTTGTTGTTCTTCGATAAGCAAAAGCACGACCAAGCACACTTCCAGTTGCTTTATCTTCAAGCTAATTCAGGCCGTGAAATCATTCCAAGTGCTACCGTTAAAATGAAAGTGGGCACTGAAGAGATTACCCAGTCTAGTATTGGAAACGGCCCGGTAGATGCGGCTTATAAGGCCATCATGTCTATACTAGGTCACGAAGATTTAGAAGTTGTCGACTTTAAACTAGATTCAAAAGGTGAAGGTGCCGACGCTTTGGCGCAAGTGAGCGTTATCGCTACATATAAAGGCCGCCGTTTCCATGGAATCGGCTTGGCTACAGATATTGTGGAAGCCGGCGTTAAAGCCCTTATCTTTGTATTAAACAACACATATTTGGCCGATCAAATTGATCAGCAAAAAAATCAACAAGAACGCGTTGCAGGAGTATAAATGAGCCAGTATTCAATTGCCGTATTAGCCGGAGACGGTATCGGCCCAGAAGTTATGCAGGAAGCCAATAAGGTTTTAGATGCTGTTGAAAAGAAGTTTAACGTCACCCTAAACCGCACTGCATATCCTGTAGGTGGCTACGCCATTGATACTGAAGGCGAGGCGCTACCCTCAAAAACGCTTTTGGGCTGTGAGCAAGCCGATGCGATCTTGTTTGGCAGCATCGGTGGCCCTAAGTGGGACACCTTGCCGTTAGAGCAACGTCCTGAGCGTGCCGCACTACTTACCCTTCGCAGTCATTTTGACCTGTTCAGCAACTTGCGCCCAGCTCGCATTTATCCGGGACTTGAAAGCCTGTCTCCCCTTCGTGAAGACATTGCTAAATCAGGCGTAGACGTTTTAGTTGTGCGTGAGCTAACCAGCGGTATTTACTTTGGTCAGCCTAAGGGCCGAGAAGGTGAAGGCGAAGAAGAGTTCGCGTATGACACCATGCGCTATAGCAAACGTGAAATTCGCCGTATTGCTATTGCAGCGTTTGAAGCAGCACAGAAGCGTCGCGGCAAAGTGACGTCGGTGGACAAAGCCAACGTGCTGGTAACCAGCCGCTTATGGCGTGAAATTGCTGAAGAAGTCGCAAAAGACTATCCAGATGTAGAGCTTGACCACATCTATATCGACAATGCCACTATGCAGATTATGAAGAACCCAGCGCAGTTCGATGTAATGCTGTGTTCAAACCTTTTTGGCGATATCGTTTCTGATGAATGTGCAATGATGACCGGCTCTATGGGCTTGTTGCCTTCGGCAAGTATGAACGAAGATGGCTTTGGACTTTATGAGCCAGCAGGCGGTTCAGCCCCAGATATTGCTGGTCAGGGCATTGCTAACCCTATCGCACAAATTTTATCAGCCGCCATGATGCTGCGTTTTAGCATGAACCTAAATGATGCTGCCGACGCAATCGAAAAGGCAGTAGTCGCAACGTTAGAAGCAGGTGTACTTACGGGCGAGTTATTACCTGCAGACAAACGCAGCCAAGCGGCAAGCACGTCGCAAGTGGGCGATGAAATCGTTAAACAATTAATGGCGCAGGAGTAAAACAACCTCATGGCCAAGACCTTATATGACAAAGTGTGGCAAGCCCACATTATTGACCAAATCGGTGAAGACAGCTTAATTTATATCGACCGTCACTTAATTCATGAAGTAACGTCACCTCAGGCATTCGCTGGCCTTAATGAAAAAGGCCGTAAAGTACGACGCCCTGATCGCACGGTTGGTACTATGGATCACAGCATTTCAACCCGTTCATTGGCAATTGATGCCTGCGGACCAGCCAATGCGCTTCAGCTACAAACCTTGGCAAAAAACTGTGAAGAACACGGCATTCAGCTATTTCCAGTGGGCCACCAAAAGCAAGGTATTGTGCACGTTATGGGCCCTGAATTAGGTCTAATTCAGCCTGGTATGACGGTGGTGTGTGGTGACTCACACACTGCAACCCACGGTGCATTTGGTGCGCTGGCATTTGGTATTGGTACCTCTCAGGTAGAGCATGTATTGGCCACGCAAACGTTGAAACAAAGCCGCGCGAAAAGCATGCTTATCAACGTAAATGGCAAGCTTCCTGTCGGTATTACCGCAAAAGACATTATTCTTGCCATTATAGGAAAGATTGGCCACGCCGGCGCTACTGGCCATGTCATCGAATACGCGGGTGAAGCTATCCGCGGTCTAAGCATGGAAGAGCGCATGACGGTGTGCAACATGAGTATTGAAGCTGGCGCGAAAGCTGGCCTTGTTGCACCAGACGAGAAAACCTTCGCTTACCTTGAAGGCCGTGAATACGCACCTAAAGGCCAGGACTGGGAAGACGCCGTCGCTTATTGGAAAACCCTTTATACCGAAGAGGGCGCAACCTTTGACACTGTGGTTGAACTTGAAGCGGCGGATATCGCTCCTCAGGTTACTTGGGGTACCAACCCAGGTCAGGTTATTGGCGTAAACACACCTGTACCTGCCCCTGAAGATTTCAGCGACCCGATTGAAAAAGAAAGCGCGGTAAAAGCACTAGAGTATATGGGCTTGAAACCTGGTGAAAAGCTTGCCGATATTTCAGTAAACCATGTATTTATCGGCTCGTGTACCAACGGTCGAATTGAAGATATGCGCGCAGCAGCACAAATCGCCAAGCGCGGTAAAGTTGCAGATTCAGTAACAGCTATTGTTGTTCCGGGGTCAGGTAACGTTAAGCGCCAAGCAGAAGCTGAAGGATTAGATAAAATCTTTATCGATGCTGGCTTTGAATGGCGTTTGCCGGGCTGCTCAATGTGCCTTGGTATGAATGACGATAAGCTAGTAGCAGGCGATAGATGTGCCTCTACCAGTAACCGTAACTTTGAAGGCCGTCAAGGCCGTGGTGCGCGTACTCACTTAGTAAGCCCAGCAATGGCTGCCGCTGCTGCAATTACCGGTCGCTTTGCTGACGTTAGAGATTATCAGGAGTAAGTTATGTCTGAACAAGGTTTTACACAACACACAGGCATTGCTGCGCCGCTTGATCAGGCCAATGTCGATACTGACCAAATTATTCCAAAGCAATTCTTAACTGGCGTAACACGTGCTGGCTACGGCAAACACTTGTTTCACGACTGGCGTTATTTGGATTTAGAAGAGAAAGAGCCAAACCCAGCGTTCGCGCTGAATAAGCCTGAGCACAAAGGCGCAAGCATATTGCTAGCTCGCGAAAACTTTGGTTGTGGTTCAAGCCGGGAACACGCGCCGTGGGCACTTGCCGACTTTGGGTTTAAAACGGTTATTGCCACCAGCTTTGCTGATATTTTTTACGGCAACTGCATTAATAATCAGCTAGTGCCAGTGGCGTTATCAAGCGAGCAAATGGACGCTTTATTTGCTGCGGTTAAGGCAGACCCTACAACTAAGATCACCGTTGATCTTCCAGCGCAAACGGTAAGTTTTAACGATACCAGCTTCAGCTTCGATATTGCTGAGCATCACAAAAACAACCTTATTAAAGGCTTAGATGCTATCGGTCAAACCCTTGAACTTACAAGTGCCATAGAGGCTTTCGAAGACAACCAGCCTGCGTGGTTGTAAAAGCGTGGGGCTTTAGCGCTTAACAACGCCCTAGCATGACACATGGGTGCTGTCGCGAGATGGCACCCTGTTTATTTCTCTCATCTATGCCCCTACCTTAACTTCGCATCAAGACGCCTAATACCAATCCGCAATAAAAAATCAGTACACCTGATTTGAGCCATAAGCAACTTCTCGGCACATTTACACGTCACGCGTTTTCTCACGAATTCGGTAATCCTACATTCGCCGACTCTAGCTATACTAAAGACTAATAAACTCCTCACTTTTTTCACTGGAATATCGTACTATTCGTTTCTATTGTAATTGAAGGCTATGGCAACGTTGTGCCTCACAGGAGAGATAATGCTAGAACAGGTACCCATTGATGATTTGCAGCCAGGAATGTACGTCAATCAAGTACTTGAACAAACAGGTTCACTTAAAATGCGCTCTAAAGGCATTGTGAAAACCCAAGCCATTATTGATAGTCTAAAATCGAAAGGTATTTTAAGCGTCGAAGTAGATCTTGCGAAATCTAAGCTGCCCGCGCCAGCTGTGCCACCCGAGCCAGCTAAAGAAAAAGAGCCTGAAGTGACTAAACCGGTTGTTAAGCCAGTGGGTCGTGATTCAATTAACGAAGCCAACGAGCTTTACAGCAGCGCAATTGCCATTCAAAGCAGCTTTTTGAAGTCGCTTAAAAATGGGGCGGTAAAAGATTTGTCTCCCATGGAGTCGCTATCGCAAAGCCTGATCGAAAGTGTATTTGATAATAAAGATGCGCTGAGCTGCCTGACTATGATCAAGGATACCGACCAGTACCTTCTTGAGCACAGTATTAATTGCAGTGTACTAAGCGGCATTTTCTGTGAGTTTCTTGGCTATGACAGAGATACCACAGAGCAAGTGAGTTTAGGTGCCCTATTGATGGATATCGGCATGTCTTCCCTGCCTGATGAAATTCGCAATAATACAGGCGAATTTTCCAGTGATGATTGGGAAGTGATGAAAACTCACGTTGAAATTGGTGCTGACCTAGTTGAACAGTGTGGTGATATTTCTGACCTATCGCTACGCATCATTGAAGAGCACCACGAGCGCGTCGATGGAAGCGGCTACCCGAGAGGATTGGTTGGTGACGAAATCTCAGAGTTCGCGCGTATTGCTGCCATTGTGGATGCATACGATGCCATGACATCTAATCGTACGCACAAAAACAGTATCACGCCTACTCAGGCGCTAAAGCGACTAACTGCGACAGAGAACTTAGACCAAGAATTGGTAAAACAATTTATCCAGTGTATTGGCGTGCACCCTGTTGGCTCCTTGGTGAGGTTAAAGAGCGGTAAATTAGGTATTGTTAGCAAAATCAACCCTAAAGACCCCGTAAGCCCTCACGTTATGACCTTTTACAGCGTGACGTCGCAGCATTTCAATGAAGTGAAACGCGTTGATTTAAGTCAGTACGACGATGAGATTGTGTCAGGCGTTCGCCCCGAAGAGTTTAGTTTGAACTTACCAAAATTCTTTAAAGACGTTTTCATCAATCAGATGCCGCTGTAGAACACAAAGTATAACCAGCGAAAAGGCCCTTTTTTCAAAGGGCCTTTTTAGTGTTTTTTGTCCCGTCCTAAAATACGTTGACATAAAGAGGACTTCTTTATGACAACTTCAAGTAATCAGAGACCTAAGCGCACACAGCGTGATTACACATTAGCTTTTAAATTGGGTGTAGTTGAGCGTGTAGAAAAAGGCGAATTCACTTATAAACAGGCACAAGCTCACTTCGGAATACAAGGAAGGTCGACGGTATTAGTTTGGCTCAGAAAGCATGGTAGACTCGACTGGTCGAAACCATTTCAGCATCCACTTATGCCAAGTTCAAAAGAAACACCAGCCGAAAAAATAAAACGCCTCGAGAGAGAATTAGCTGACGAAAAGC
>NZ_JAKREY010000022.1:0-70647 GCF_022348265.1 Alteromonas sp. Cnat3-28 | reverse complement strand
AGAGCTGTTGCTTGCCGAATAAGATTCACTATGCGACAGTGGAAAACTGCACTCAAATGGTACAGCTCCATAGTCGACGGGGCCTGGACCGCAGGCACATGGAATTAAATTCGTGGGGATCCCTCAGGGTCAGAGTACTTTTCTAGCTGTTTACCGCTAGCTCTACAACCGTACTAATGTACTCTGACCCCATTATTTCGGGTACAAAAAAGTCCCAAACGAGGTTGGGGCTTTTAAATGCGTTTGAAAGCGTTAAGTACTTATACGCGCTTAACAGCTACATCTGCTTCGAACTTAGGCTTAACGGCCAAGTCTTCAGAAGGTGGAGCAAACTTAGTTAGGTCAATGCCTGCAACCGCTTGCTTGTACTCTTCGGTCGTTGGGAAACGACCAAGAACCGTTGAAAGTACTACTAGCGGTGTAGAGCCTAGTAGTGATTCACCTTTTTTCTCAGCAGAGTCAGCTACAACACGACCCTGGAAAAGACGTGTAGATGTCGCGATAACTGTGTCGCCAGGCTCAGCCTTTTCTTGGTTACCCATACACAGGTTACATCCAGGACGCTCTAGGTAAAGAATGTTGTCGTACTTAGTACGCGCCACTTCTTTAGGGTTAGCATCATCAAACTGGAAGCCTGCATATTTCGCTAGAACGTCCCAATCGCCTTCCGCTTTAAGCTCGTCAACGATGTTGTATGTAGGTGGAGCTACAACTAGTGGTGCTTTGAATTCAACAGAACCGTTAAGCTTTTCTAGGTTACGCAGCATTTGTGCGATGATTTGCATGTCGCCTTTGTGCACCATACAAGAACCAACGAAACCTAGGTCTACTGGCTTACCATCGTAGTAAGAAACTGGACGGATAACGTCGTGGGTATAACGCTTAGATACGTCTTCGTTGTTTACGTCTGGGTCAGCAATCATTGGCTCGTCGATTTGATCTAGATCGATAACCACTTCTGCGTAGTACTTCGCGTTGTCATCTGGCGCAAGCGCTGGCTCTTCACCAGACTTGATTTCAGCAATACGCTTATCAGCTAGGTCAATTAGGCCTTGAAGCATGTTCGCTTCGTTGTCCATGCCCTTGTCGATCATGATTTGGATACGGCTCTTAGCAAGTTCAAGCGACGCAATCATTGTCTCGTCATTTGAGATACAGATTGATGCTTTCGCCTTCATTTCTGCAGACCAGTCAGTGAATGTGAATGCTTGGTCAGCCAATAGAGTACCGATTTGAACTTCAATTACACGACCTTGGAACACGTTCTCGCCAGAGAATTGCTTAAGCATTTGCGCTTGAGTCGCGTGAACCACGTCACGGAAGTCCATGTGCTCTTTCATGCTACCTTTAAAAGTAACTTTCACAGACTCAGGGATTGGCATTGCCGCTTCACCCGTTGCAAGAGCTAGTGCTACCGTACCTGAGTCGGCACCGAATGCTACACCTTTAGACATACGCGTGTGCGAGTCACCACCGATGATAATGGCACGATCGTCTACTGTAATGTCGTTAAGCACTTTGTGAATAACGTCAGTCATTGCATGGTAAACGCCTTTAGGATCACGTGCAGTGATTACACCAAAGTTGTTCATGAACGACATAAGCTTAGGAATGTTAGCTTGTGCTTTTTTGTCCCATACTGATGCCGTGTGACAACCAGACTGGTAAGCACCATCTACAACAGGAGAAATCGTTGAAGCGGCCATTGACTCAAGCTCTTGGCACGTCATTGGGCCAGTCGTATCCTGAGAACCTACAATGTTTACTTTAACGCGTACGTCAGAACCCGCGTGAAGCGGAGCATCTGAATTTACGCCAACTGCATTTCGGTTAAAGATTTTTTCAACCGCTGTTAGGCCTTGGCCTTCGTGAGACACTTCTTTCGACGCTGCATATACGGCTGGCGCTTTTGTACCTAGAGTACGTGCTGCGAAAGACTGTAGCTGCTTACCGAATACAACTGCGTAAGAACCACCGGCTTTCATGAACTCCATTTTTTGAGGAGTAAATGATGCAGAAACGTCAGCAAGTTCTTCTGAACCGTTGTAAAGCTTCTTCGCCTTAGTATCGATAGTTAGTACAGTACCAGTTGCTACTGAGTAAGCTTCTTCAAGTACTGGGTCACCGTTTGCATCGCGAACGATTTCACCGTTTTCATCAGTTTTCTTAACCCAGTTCTTAAGGTCAAGACCAATACCACCGGTTACGTCAACAGTAGTAAGGAAGATTGGCGCAATACCGTTAGTACCAGCAACAATTGGCGCTTTGTTTACAAATGGAATGTAAGGGCTTGTTGGCTCACCTGCCCATAGTGCAACGTTGTTAACACCAGACATACGAGATGAACCTACACCCATTGTGCCTTTTTCAGCGATAAGCATCACTTTAGCATTCGGGTGCTTCTTACCAAGTTCAACAATTTCTTGCTGCGCTTCAGGAGAGATCATGCACTGGCCGTGAAGTTCACGGTCGGCACGTGAGTGCGCTTGGTTACCTGGAGAAAGAAGGTCAGTTGAGATATCACCTTCAGCGGCGATGTAAGACACAACTTCAATTTTCTCTGGAACATCAGGAAGCTTGGTAAAGAATTCAGCTTTTGCGTAGCTTTCTAGTACGTCTTTAGCAATAGCATTGCCAGCTTTGAATGCATTTTCAAGACGCTCAGTGTCAGCTTCGTATAGATAAACTTGAGTCTTCAATACTTCTGCCGCAGGCTTAGCAACCGCTTCGTCATCAGAAAGTGCTAGGTCTAGTAGTACTTCTACAGACGGACCACCTTTCATGTGTGAAAGTAGTTCAAGCGCAAACTCAGGGGTAATTTCTTCTACTTTTTCTTCGCCAAGTACAATTTCTTTTAGGAATTGTGCTTTAACACCCGCCGCAGGTGTAGTACCTGGAAGCGTGTTATAGATAAAGAATTTTAGAGAGTCTTCGCGATGCTCGTTTGTTGTATCTTTAATTTGAGCAATAATTTCAGACAGCAGATCTGCACTGTCGATTGGCTTAGGGTTAAGACCTAGTTCCGTTTTACGGGTTTCGATCTCTGCCAGATATTCTGAATACAAACTCATATAGTTCTCTCGGTCTTAGTTTTACTTGGGCGTAGTGTTAAGTCGGTCTTAGCTATACGCATATAAAAATGAGGGATATTTTAACCGATTTTTAGCGGTTACGTAATGACTGAAAGTAAACAGTTAGGTATTCACCCGCCTAAACTGTCGTTGTGTTAAAGCAATTACATTTTTACTAGAAAAACGAATTTTAATTAAAAGCAAAATTAAACTAACCATTTCAGACAGTTAGAAGCAAACCATTTGAAATCAATGACAATATTTAGCTTGAATGGTTTGACCAATAAAGATAAATAATAGTGTTGCACTTATGACAGACATTCATTTTATTTATGGTGCTACCAGTACAAATTACCATCAATTTTGAAACAAAATTTCATTTATTAATGTTTTCTGTGCCTAATTTCCTCTTGGCGATACTTCGATCACTCTTCCATTTTCACCATCGGTCAAAAGAAGCAGGTTACCTTGATGATCAAGCGCAATATCCCGCAGCCGTTCCCCAGGTCCCTCAAACATTTTTGTAGAGATATATTCGTTCGATACGGCTCTAACCGCATACAAAGCTTTGGCTTTCAAACTGGTAACAAGTAACGTATTAGCTAGCATCGGGAAACGCCCATGGGAATAGTAGATCATGGAAGATGGCGCTATAGAAGGTGTCCAGTCTACAATGGGGCCAGTCATACCCGGATAGGTCGAAAAAGGCGAAATTCTAGCGCCGGAATAGTCTTTGCCTAGTGTAACAACTGGCCAACCATAATTTGCGCCTTGTTGTAAAAGGTTTACTTCATCACCGCCATCTGGGCCGTGCTCATGCAAAAACAGGTTGCCGTCACTCCCCTTTACAAGCCCTTGGGGATTGCGGTGTCCAATACTAAAAATAAAGGGGTTATCAGGAAAAGGAGAGTTGGCCAACGGCTTGCCGTCTATTGTAAACCCTAGCACTTTTCCTAGTTGTGAACTGATAACTTGCGCTTGCTCGCGATAATCAAAGCCATCTCCTGTCGTAACCAAAAAGCCCTGTTTTGTGTTTAAAGCACTGCCCTCTAGTTGAAGCAGTTTCCCACCGTAGTGCACAGGCGTGTCTTTGGCTTGTGCCAGTGCTAACACTGGCTGAATGTTAGTAATGCCAGAAGTAAGGGAAAGCTGTCCTTTTACTATGGCAAGACGGTTTGCACTATCGCTCCCCTTGGAATAACTCAGCAACACGGTTCTGTCTTCAGGGAATTGCGAGGGTATAAGAAGATCGAGTACGCCTCCTTGCCCTTTAGTGTACAAGTCATCGAGCATTAAAGAAAACCGCGCACTTTCCCCCTTATTGTCAATAATTACCAGCTCACCATCTCGCGTTACTATCAATATATGGGTGCTTGCCTGAGCCTTATCAATAACCGTCGTTAAGGCCTTGGGAAACGCCAGTGAGGTAGCGATATCTTCTGTCATGACATGCTGGTCGAAATTTTCATAGGCCGTTAGATTTGAGCTACCTGCTTCACGTTGCTCAGTATTAGATGCGTGCTTTTGAGTGAGTTCAGAGGCCGTAGTTACGGCAAAAGCAGGAGCCAAAGCAGCTCCCAGTAAAGAAAAAGCCAGTAAACTGATCATCGTACGCCATGACCTCATTGTGATTGTCCTCTTTTACTTAACATACTATGGTATACCCTATTGCCACGCTCAAACCATTTGAGGCCTGTTGAGTTTTGTTCTAATGCACTGTGCGACAAATCTTGGACTACAAAAATGAACAACCTAATACGACGCACTATTTTCCATTTTTTACCATCATGGGCCGTCGGCTTTCTACTAGCAAGTACGTTTCACTCGTGTGCCGTTTTAATCGGACTCATTCGAATTGATGTTGATATGAATCCAAGCGATTGGTTTTTCATGATATGGCAAGATGCACTAGGCCTTTTGCCTACTTACGGCGTGATTATTGCTGTTACCTTATTGTTGGCGTTCTTGGCGACACATTTCATTGTTAGGCGTCTTAATCAAAATGCTAGTGGCTCTTCCAACCGTACCCGATTTATTCTTTTCACAATAGCGGGAGGCCTGTCGTTCTTATTAATGCTCATTGCCATGCAGCCCATATTGAATGTGACCCTAATTGCAGGCGCTCGCACTACCTTAGGACTTTCCGCACAATGCATGGCAGGCATCTGTGCTGGTGGGCTATATAGTTACTTAAGTAATAGTTCTACAAAAAATTAATAACTAAAAATTATAATACTAAATAACCCAACCCTAATGTAAATGAAAAGTTAAGTTTGCTACTGTAAGGCATAAACACCCTTTTTACTTTGCCCTACTAGGAACAAGCAACATGATAACTTATCCTGATAACGTGACCTGCTTAGCCGATTATATTGAAAGCGTTTTGCAAAAATTTGCCGACAGGCCAGCGTATACGGCGCTTGGACAAACACTTACATTTGCCGAGATAGACCGTAAGTCATCAGCGTTAGCCCGCTACTTTGTTCACGAAGCTAAATTGTCTCCTGGTACCAAAGTCGCCATACAACTTCCTAATTTAATTCAAAACCCTATTGTTGTTTATGCTGCCTTACGCGCAGGCCTTGTTGTAGTAAATACAAACCCGCTTTATACCGAACGCGAGATGAAGCACCAGTTCACTGATAGTGGCGCGAAAGCTCTGGTTATTCTGGGTGATTTGCTCCCCAAATTCACTAGCATAAAAGATGATACTAGTATCGAAACCGTTATCACCACGTCGGCAACAGAGCTTTTAGACCCTAACACTGCACCAAACCTTGAAGGTACGGTTTCATTCACACAAGCAGTGGAGCTAGGCAATACACTGCCTGCATTTGCACGTCCTTCTATTGCTCTAGATGAACTCGCCATGTTGCAATACACCGGTGGTACTACAGGGGTATCGAAGGGCGCAGCCTTAAGTAATAAAAACGTTTTAGCTAACTGCATCCAAATGCTCGACCGTATTGGTGAGGGCTTCAAAGATGGTGAAGAAGTATTGGTATGCCCATTACCGCTTTATCATATTTATGCATTTACGGTTGGAATGATGGCGCTCTTTGCCAAAGGTACTCAGATAATTCTTATACCCAATCCGCGGGATATCGACGGTTTCATTCAAACACTCAAGCCCCATAAAATTTCAGCATTCATGGGGATCAACACCTTGTTTGTTGGTCTTGGAAGACACCCTGAATTTGCAAAGTTAGACTTTTCTAAATTACACCTCACGATGTCTGGCGGCACCGCACTTACTCAAGCCGCAGTATCCATTTGGCAAGACGTAACCGGGAACACCATCACCGAAGGCTATGGGCTATCAGAAACTGCGCCAGTTGTATCTTTTAACATTCCAGGTAAAGAAGAGATTGGCACGGTGGGGCACGAACTAGAAGGCACTGAAGTTGCGTTACTGGATAGCCATGATAAGCCGGTGGCCGAAGGCGAGTCAGGGCAAATTGCAGTTCGCGGACCTCAGGTTATGCTGGGTTATTGGAACCGAGACGACGAAACTGCCAAAGTCATGACCCAAGATGGCTTCTTTAAAACCGGGGACATTGGCATTCGCACCGAGTCTGGGGCAATTAAAATTGTAGACCGTTTAAAGGATATGATTATTGTCTCTGGGTTTAATGTCTATCCAAACGAGGTTGAAGATGTTCTTACAACGCACCCTAGCGTGATGGAAGCCGCAGTTGTGGGTAAACCCGATGAAAAGACCGGTGAGCGAGTGTGTGCATTTATTACTGTTTCAAGCGATGTATCAACACAAGACGTCATTGATTTTTGTAAACAGCACCTCACAAATTACAAGATCCCTAAGTCGATCACGATACTTGACGAGCTACCAAAATCTACCGTCGGAAAAATTCTACGTAGAGAGCTTCGTTCGGCTTAATGACTCCCCCACTTGCGCCGCACATTCAGCGCGGCGCTTAATACCCAGTTTTACGCGTTTTCCATCGAAAAATCAGATATTTTTGTTTCACTATCTCAAGGCAAACCTGGCAAGGCGAAGTACATAGTCTGACTAAGTTGGGCGAGCCTTGGTACGTATTCACCACTCTGGTTCCCGTCATCAAGTCGTCGCCGCGGGTAGACCACCTAATTGCTATTGCCACCGATATATCAGAACAAAAGCTCCAAAAAGCGTACGACGAAGCCCAAAGTGCTTTTCCCTAGCGCATAAAAAAGGGTCGAATATTATTCGACCCTTTTAAATGATGTATTAACGAAAGTACGATTTTTAACTTGTACCTAGCTCAGCTGCAATGGCGTCTGCCTGACGCTTTTCGCCCTGCACAAACTGCTTCCACTGCTGTGCCATAGCACGACTTTTTTGGTGCTTTTCTGCTTCAGCTAGCTGATTAAGCGCAAGGGCATATTGCTTCTTGTTGTAAAGTGCCATGCCTTTAATCAGGTAAACCAAACCAGGGTTTCTCAAATCGCCCTTTTCAACCGCTCGGTCTGCCGCAGCAATTGCATCGTCGAAACGCTCTTCATTAAGAAGAATTTGCGCTAACTGTGCATCTAACTCACCGTCTTCAGACAGTTCAGCAGCTTGCATCATAACGGGTATGGCTTTGTCTTGCTCTTTGGCTAGCGACCAGCTTTGACCTAAGAACTTAAGGTTGCGCAAGTTTTTCTCCAGCACACCGTCGTTCATCGCCTGCTCCATCAACTTGGCACCTTTGTATGGCACGCGATGATAGTAATAAAGCTGCGCCATATTGAACACATCAGCAGATGTATTAACGAACCCGCGCTGATAGGCGGTTTCCATGATAGCCAACTGCTTGCGCTCTTCGCCTAGCTCACCGTACATACCAGCTAGCTGGATCCAATACTTAGGCTCGTCAAACAACTTCACCATTTTAATAAGAACGTCTTTAACCTTTTGAGGCTGCTTGAGTTCGTAAAAAATAGCACGTTGAAGAATTAACCACCCTTCATCAGGGATCATGCCTTCTGCTTCGTGATCGGCAACGGCTTCAGAAATCCACATTGCAGCTTCGTCGTACTGTTTATTTTGGTAGTACGCCTGGGCCTTTATCACTTTATTTTTAACCGGTACAGGGCCTGTATTTAGGCTTTCCCAACGTTCCAAATAAGTGATGGTGTCGTCGTAATTACCTTGCATAAGGTTAAGCTGAGCCAAACTGAAAAGCGTGGTCATTTCAAACTTTTCAGGAATAGGCTGTTGCTCTACGACTTTCGCGAACGATTCTAACGCCTTTGTATAGTCTTCGTTGTTGTAATAAATGAAGCCGAAAAAGTTGTACATCATGGCTTTTTCGTAGGCGTTCATAGAATCAGACTTATCTTCTACTTCTTTCAAAATAGAGATAGCTTCTTCAACATTACCCGCTTCATCTGCCGCTGTTTGTGCACGAGCCAGCTGCTCGTAAACCTTGCCGCGCAATGTAGGCACACGACGAGTTTTCTTTTCGCTCGCTTTTTGCTCTTGCGCAACAGCGTCACTAGCAACCAACATAGAAGGTACAGATACCGTGGCCGATGCAAATGCAAACGCCAGTGCACTAAGCAATGTATTCGTCTGTTTTCTCATCATGTTCTGTTACCCGTCAATTTGGAACGAAATGCGGTTTTGCACACCAGACACTTCCGTTGCTTCGCCATTTACCACTCGAGGCTTATATTTGAACTTCATTGCTGCATCAATAGCCGCTTGTTCAAAAATACCTGAAGGGTTAGCTTCAACAACAATTGGGTCGCGTACTGCGCCTTGTTTAGTTACTGTAAATTCAACAATAACGAAACCTTCAATACCCCGTTGAAGAGCACGCCTTGGATAAACTGGCGCAACCTTAACGATAGGAAGATATTCACCGTCACCGGATTCGAGGGCCAACCCGCCTTCTAACGAGATGTCGTCTCCGACTTCAGCACCAAAGTCCATCGACGTACCTTCTGCATCCGGAGAAGGCGAGTCCATTTGAGGCTGCTCCATTTGCGGTGGCGGCTCTTCAGGCTTAGGTGGCTTCTTCGGCTTACGATCTTTTTTCTCAACCTGTTCATCCTGCTTAACCCTTACGAAGTCAAGCACGCTTCCCTTAGGCGGCTCAGTTAGTGCGCTGCCACCCATCTTGATAAGCGATTGCATCAAGAAGAACAGGCCTAACGTGATCGCAAGGGAAATAACAAATGCGATTAAATATCGTGGCATGATTTATTGCTCTTGGGCTGCAATCGAAACATCGTAAACGCCAGCGGCTCGCGACGCGTCCATAACCTTAATCAGTGTTTCTGTTGTGGCTTTTTTGTCAGCCTGAATTACAACAGAACCCTGTGGGTTTTCTGCGCGAAGACGCTCAATGTTCGCTTGCACTGCGCGAACGTCGATACGGCGTTTGTTAATCCAAATTTCGCCTTTATCTGAAATAGCGATAAGAATATTAGCGCGGTCCTTTTTCACAGCAGTTGCTGCTTCTGGACGGTTAACATCGATACCCGCTTCTTTCACAAATGACGCAGTCACAATGAAGAAGATCAACATGATAAATACAACGTCCAGCATGGGCGTCATGTCGATGGCTGCTTCTTCTTCATCGACTAAGTTTTGAAAGTGCTGCTTCATAATAAATACCTTACCTTAACGCTTAGCTAGCATTAACGTTGAATAATCAATGCATCCTCAAGATGCGTGCGTTCTGATTTCACCATACGAGTTAACCAGGTAGCGGCGAATACGCCTGAAAGTGCGCCAACCATGCCCGCCATTGTGGGGATAGTGGCTTTCGATACACCTGACGCCATTGAACGAGCATTACCTGAACCCGCAATTGCCATTACATCGAACACTTCAATCATACCGGTAACCGTTCCCATCAAGCCTAGCAGCGGACAAAGCGCAACCAGTGACTGGATAATTGGGATGCTGCCGTTTAGGCGCATGGTTAACTGTGAAATTGTTTTCTGACGAACCTGCTCTGCGAACCAAGAAGAGCGATCGGCACGTGCTGTCCACATTGCTATCGCTTCTTTCTTGGCTTGCTTGTGCCAAACCATCAGATACATCGCACGCTCGAGGATCAAAAGCCACATAACGAATATCAGCAGACCGATGACCAGGAGAACCTGGCCACCTGTTTCTGTGAAATCGCGAATTGCTTCTAGAAACTCGATCATGATTAGCCTCGCTCAGCGCGCTCTGCAATTACGCCAGACGCCTGTTCTTGTAGGATATACACAATGTTCTTAGAACGTGTGTTAAGCATTGCATAAAGCAGTGTCATTGGAATCGCTACAACTAGACCTAGTACTGTTGTTACAAGTGCTGTTGAAATACCACCAGCCATCAGTTTCGGGTCACCCGTACCAAACAACGTGATAGCCTGGAAGGTGTTGATCATACCGGTTACCGTACCTAGTAGACCCATAAGCGGTGCTACAACAGAGATAATCTTAATGATAGTTAGGTTACGACCTAACTTAGGCACTTCGCCCAAAATCGCTTCTGTAAGGTGAAGTTCAAGTGCTTCAACGTCGGCGTCTGGGTGCTCGTCACGTACTTTAAGTACACGGCCAAGCGGGTTGTTTGTGTTTACTTCTTTGCTCTTAAGCTGTTTGTTCACTTTCATGCGAATAAGCGTCAGCGTTACAAGACGCTCAAGGGCAAGTAGAAGACCGAATGCACCAACGATAAGAATGATGTAACCTACAACACCGCCCTGCTCTACACGCTCTTGAAGGTTAGGCGCTTGAACAAGAAGACCTAGGATTGAACCACCCGTTGGGTCGATACCGAACTGCACTAATTCACCGCTTGATGCTTGTAGTTCAGCAGCAGAATCCATGTAACGGTCAGCAGGCTGACGCACAAGTTCAGATACTGTACCTGTTACACCGTTGTACTCTAGGTATTTACCATCAGCAACAAGTGCAAAAGGACCTACGCGAACAACAGACTTATTCACTTTTTCACCGCCCGCTTCAACAACGTCTGTCTTGAACGTAGTGACTTTGCCGGCTTCAGTCATCTCGCGTT
Organism: Alteromonas sp. Cnat3-28; assembly: GCF_022348265.1. Lineage (NCBI taxonomy): Bacteria > Pseudomonadati > Pseudomonadota > Gammaproteobacteria > Alteromonadales > Alteromonadaceae > Alteromonas > Alteromonas sp. Cnat3-28. The sequence continues at coordinate 59,568 of NZ_JAKREY010000022.1, read as the reverse complement.
GCATTTCAAACCAAACGCGCTCAATTTCTTCAATTGATGCAAGTTTTGAGCTTGAACCCATGTCTTGTGCCATCTTATCAAGGAAGTCAGCACGGCCAGGGATTTGTGCAGAAACCACTGAGTTATAGAATTTGTTTTTGGTGTCGCCAGCGATTTGCTGAAGCACACCGAATAGCTCTTTAAGTGAACCAAGACGTGTGTCTAGTGCACCGTTTAAGTCAGCCAGTTTGAATTCGTTTTCTTCGAACTGAGTTTCAAGCTGCTCTGATTGTGCAAGCATTTGGTCGCGCTTTTCACGAGTTTCGCGAAGAATGCGATCTTGCTCTGCACGTTGCGCTTGGAAATCACGCTCGCGCTGTTTGTTTTGCTGAGACTGTGCGAACTGACCTTCTTCTAGTTGCTTAAGAAGTGCGTCTAAGTCCATGGCACGGTCGCTTTGTGCGAAAGCACCAACGCTGATGCTAAGGGCTGCTAGACCAACAGCGATACGTTTTACTGTGTTAAACATTCTCATCAACCTCTTAGTCTGTAATTGCCACTGGCAGCATTAGCAAGTCTGGTGCAAGTTGCTTCTTCGCCATGCGCAGACCTTTTGTAATTTGTGTACGGTAGCTGCTATCAAGCTCTTCCCACTGACGAGTTTGCTTGTTCCAAACACCCTGCATGCTTGCATCACGTGTTTGATAAATTAGCGCTGTGCGACCAAGGCGTAGGAATTCAACGTCACGCTCTTGACCGTTAATTGAATGAATACCGCTGTACGCTTCCATAGTGCGGCCGTAGTCCATCTCTACTTGATACGCTTCCATTACGCGGCGGAATTTCTCAGACGCAGCAACGTCGGCACGGTCCATCATAGCGCGAAGGTCAGCAACGCGATTTGCGCGCTCTTCTGGAAGGAATGGTACGTCTAGCGCAACAAACTGCTCTAGGCCGTCAATCATACGCATCATTAGTGGCGTGATTTGACGCTCAACAACAGACACTTCATCGATAGCAGCATTTAGGTCTGCCATTTCTTGCTCTTGGTTATTGATTTGCTTACGAAGCTGAGTGTTATAAACCTCAAGGCCTTCGATTTCTTTCATCAATGTTTTGAACTGTTGAAGTTTGCTGTCGATTTGATCGGTAATACCGTTAATCTTTTCTTGCGATTTCGCCGCTGACTCGTTTATTTTCGCTGCCTCATCGACAACGGGTTTTAAGACTTCATCGTCTTGTGCAAGCACGGGTGTCGCTGCTAGCGCACCTGCCACAAGCAAGGCATTGATAAGCTTCATACATTCAAACCTTTAAAGTTAAAAGAAATCGGTTGTATCCGACTATAAATTTCTGCGCGTAGGATAGGAGTTTTCTGTGACAGTTTTATTACGAAACTGTCATAAATAGACCAAAAGTGTCATCTATTGCACATAAAAAAGGCCGCTGGTTAGCGGCCTTTGTAATAAGTTAAGGTTTAGAAGTCATATTTATATGACAACCTAATACCTGTACCCCTTGTCTCCGACCTAAGCAACGTATCATTGAATTCAATTTCACGATCTTCACCTAGAATATTTTGAACGCGTAATGTGACAGTGCTATTAAAGTCTGGGTAATACTTGTACACCATATCAAGTGAATGGAATGGTTGTTCGAAGTTATCGTCGAAACCGTCGATACCCGGAATTAGAATACGCTCACCAAATACGTTGTAGACGAGTGAGGCAGAGTGTTCACCGTTATCTGAGTCATAACCCAACTGCATGTTAAGTACATACTGAGAGTGACCCGTCATACGACGCTCAACATTAGTAATCGCCGCAGAAACACCGGTTTGCTCAACAATATTCTGACGATCTAATACGATTTCAGAATCACTGACAGTGATGTTACCTGTAGTAAACAAGTTGTCCCAGATACCGTCACCAATAAAGGCCAAATCTTGTAGGAATTCAACTTCGACACCATAAACCTCACCAGATTCTGCGTTAGCAATACGAATTAGCGGTGGACCATCCTGAGCTGGAGACTGTACCGATTCAATTGGCGCTTCCATGTCTTTGTAGAATAAGCCTACCGATACGTTGTTGCCTGCTTCACGGTACCATTCCCAACGTAAATCATAGTTAATGATATCTGTTGTGCTTACACCAGGTGTACCTGCAATCGGGAAGTTAGTTAATGGGTCTAGGTAAGTTGCTGATGACACTTCACGAAGATCAGGACGCACAACTGTTTGACCGATGCTCGCTCTTAACTGCATATCGTCTTCTAAGAAGTAAGTTACAGCAAGCGCTGGATAAAACCCGTCTTCTTGAAACGCTAGCTGTGAACGATCTGCTTCATCACTCAAGTCAAATTGGTTTGTTCGCGGATCCAATGGCGCCACTACCTGACGGAAGTCTTCATAACGGGCACCACCAGTGAAACGCCACTTGTTGTCATAGAAGAAATCAGCTTCTAGATAGTACGCATCAATTTTTTGACCCGCTACATAGTCATCACCAGCAATAGTCGTATCACGAATGATAGGTCGGCTAGACAAAGACAGGGTGTCTAAAACGCTGTCGCTGAAGATTTCGCTAAAGTCGTTACCATCTAATATTGAACGGTCTTCAACACCTAACGTATTGATATCGAAACGGCGGTTTTCTGCAGTACGAGTTTTGGTTACAAAGCTTGCACCCACTTTGTACTCAGTTTCCCACTTACCCATTGTCATCGGGTAAGTCACGTTATAGCCAAAGTTCTCCAAGCGGTCGTGAAGATTTTGGAAAGTATAACGAGCAGCAGTTTGTGCATCAGATAAGAAGATTTCGTTTTCATCGTCAAAAATACCATCTTCATTCACATCTTCCATAACGAAGCGTGCATTGAAGTTACCTGGCGCATAGCGTACCGAGCGGCCTAATGAGTATGTCCAGTCAATACCCATGAAGTTTAGCTCTGGGATTGTATGCTGGCCTTTAAGTTGATTGGTATATAGCGAGCGTTCTTCGTACTGAACATCAATATCTCTAATACGCAAGCCTTCTGCTTGGTTCAGGTTTTCAGTATTACCGAACATCTCGCGGATTTCGTCGCGCGTATCGTTTAGCACGATAAGGCTATAATCAATACGATGTTGACGGTTATAGTCTACACCTAGTGTTAATAGTGAAGACCAAGTCACCGTTTGCTCTGTACCTTGGATATCATCAAAGAAGCGTACATTGATAATGTCATCGCCGACTAAGTCAGGGTCTTGTAGCTCGTATTCTTCAGAAGAGCGGGTTTGGGCTGAATAACGTGAAGTTACCAAAAAGCCAAAGCGCCAGTCGTCATCGTAATCATAGCTGTCACCATAAGTGACATTAACGCGCATGTCAGGATCGGCAGACTCTCTTTCTAGCCCGTATTCTCTATTAACACCTTTGAATAGTTCTAATGCTTCTTCTGGCTCAAGATCGTCTAAGAAATTTTTTGAATCCCAACGTTCTTGAATAGCTGCTGAAACGCCACGAGTACCGTCGTCTTCACCTGTCCAATCGCGTCCACCACCAGCATAATCTAACACATCACCAGAGTTTTCCGTATCGATACCAACCGCAGCCGATACGTTGAAAACACGCTGTGTAGGTATAGATTTCAATCGGATATTTACGTTACCACCACCGAATGCCGCGGGCATAGATGGTGAATACGATTTCTGAACCGCAAGGCTTTCGATAATGCTCGACGGGAACAAGTCGAGAGGGATAACGTTACGCGTTGGATCTGGGCTTGGCACGATTGCGCCGTTTAATTGTGTTGATGAGTAACGCTCACCAAGGCCACGAACATAGATGAAACGACCATCTACAAGTGTTAGACCAGTTACACGGCGAAGTGCGCCCGCAGCGTCACTGTCACCAGTACGAGCTATCTGCTCAGCACCCATGATGTCAGCTACGAAGGCTTGATTTTTACGTTCTTCCATTACTGCTGTCGCGGTACCTTTTAAGCGCGTACCGGTAGCGACAACTTCCTCAATCACTTCTTCTTCGTTTGATTGAGCGTTGGCTATAGTCGTTGGAAACAAAATGCTTGCTGCAACGGCTAAGCTAATGGGCTTTAGAAGAAACCTGTTAGCAGGTCTGTTCATGATGAACCTCTTTAGAAAGGAATACTTTCACGATAATTATTCGTGTTTTACAAACTTAAAAGCAAGTGCGCCACTTTTGCAACGCACTTGCTTGTTTTTAGCTATGCGAACTGAGTCTTATTCAAGACCAACAGTCCATCCCGCAGTCCAGTCGTTATCAGCGTCTTTAACTGCGCCGATAAAGTCTACTGAAGAGAAGAAGCTGTCTAGCGTCGATACGTCAGTCGCTACTGTTGCATCTACTGTGTAAATACCGTTAAGTACTGTTGCAGTGTTATCAAGTAGGCTGTTACCTGCCTGCGCAGTGAACCAATCTTCTTGACTAAAGTCGCCAGAGTCTTTGATGTTTTCAGCACACGCTAGTACAGATGTTTCAAAAGTAAGCTGAGGCGTGTTGGTACCATCCATGTTAGCAAGTAGCGTAGTATCGCCATCGCTTAAGTCGGCTTCAAAACACTCACCCATACCCGCTGGACCAGTTACAACAAAGTTGTAAAGTTGTGCATTAGTTTGGTCGCGAAGTAGAACACCTTCAGAGTCTGCATCAGCAGTGTCGAACTCGTTACCAATGATAGTCATGTTAGCAACCATAGGGTTAGAGAACGCTGTGCCGTCGCCGCCGTCACCGTCGCCTTCAATTGCGCGGTTAGCATCAGAGTTATCTTCAGCGTGCTTAACAAGTACAAACTGAAGCTTACCTACGTAGCCGTTATCCCAGTCTACTGAGTCATCTTGAATGCCTGTTAGCGTAAGATACTTAACGTTTACTGCACCACCGAAGAACTCAACACCGTCGTCTGCGTTTTTGTGAACTTGTACATACTCAACAGTAGTACCAGAACCCACACCGCCAAACGTAATACCGTTTAGTTCGTTATCTGGTGCAATTTCAAAACCACCGTGCATTACGCGAACGTAGCGAAGTGTACCAGAGCTATCTGTGTTGTCAGTTCCGCCGAAAACTGCACCTTCTTGTGCACCTTCAACTTGAAGTGAACAATCTGTACCGTCTTGAGGACACTTAGTTGATTCGCCGTTACCTAGAACGATCATGCCGCCCCATTGTCCAGCTTCACCCGCCTCAAGGCCGCCAACAACGTGGTCACGTGATGTGAAAGTAATTGGGTTTTCAGCAGTACCGTTTGCATTGATTTCTGAGTCACGGCTAATTACTAGGTAGTCGTTACCAGATGCGCCATAAGCAGTTACGCCTGGCTCAACAGTAAGGGTTGCGCTGTTTTCTTTATCACCACCTACGAATACTGCACCTGAAAGCGCGTAGAAATTACCTTCTGTAAGCGTTAGGTCAGACGTGATAGTACCAGACACTTCACACGTAGTAGTTGAACCGTCTACTGGCGTAATTGACGTTGTACCTGATGGACAGCCAGAAGCAGATTGTGCTAGTTCGATGTTACCGCCACCAAAACCAAAAGCCCAACCTTGACGCCAGTCATCTTCACCAATCGCACCGATGAATGTGTTTGCTTCAAAGAAAGTATCAAGCAATGTAGATGCGTCGCCACCAGCAGTAAGAAGCGCACTTTCTGCTGTAAGTGTACCGTCTGGGTTAAGACCAAGATTTGCACGGTCTTCAAATGCGATTAGCTGATTACCTTCTTGGCCTGTGAACCATGTTTCAAGGTCTACTGCACCCTCTGGCGTGTTGAACGGCTCAGAACAAGCAATCGCTGAGTAAGTCATGGTTAGATCACCGTCAGAAAGGTTAGCTTGAACCGTTTCGTCTGTGTCCATTTCTAAACACTCGCCCATTGCTTCTGGACCAGTGATTAGGAAGTTCATTAGGTTTGCGCCAGTTTGGTCGCGAAGTAGAAGACCTTCAGAGTCAGCGTCAGCAGTGTCGAAAGTGTTACCGATAACTGTCATGTTAGCGAGCATTGGCTTAGAGAATTCTAGACCGTCACCACCGTCGCCGTCACCTTCAATACCGCGGTTTGCGTCAGAGTTGTCAGCGGCATGCTGAACATAAACATACTGAAGCTTACCTTTATAACCGTTGTCCCAGTCTACTGAGTCATCTTGGTTAGCTGTTAAAACTAAGTGTTTCGCGTTTACCGCGCCACCGAAGAATTCTACACCGTCATCAGCGTTGCTGTGTACTTGTACATAATCAACTTCTGTACCTGAGCCAACACCACCAAACGTAATACCGTTAAGTTCGTTGTCTGGCGCAATTTCAAAACCAGCGTATTTCACTACTACGTATTTAAGGATACCAGAGCTGTCTGTATCGTCTGTACCACCAAATACTGCACCCTCTTCTGCACCTTCAACCTGAAGCGCACAATCAGAACCGTCTTGCGGGCATTTAGTCGATGTACCGTTACCAAGAATAACCACACCACCCCATTGACCAGCACCAACTTCGTCGCCTACAACATCATTGAATGAAGTCATGATGATTGGAGAAGATGCTGTACCTTCTGCTTCAATTTTAGAGTCACGGCTAACTACAAGGTAATCTGCACCAGTGCGACCAAAGATGACTGTACCTTCTTCGATTGCTAGCGTTACGCTGTCTGCTTTGTCGTTACCAATAAATACTGGACCTTCAAGTGCCCACACTGTGTCATTAGTTAGCGTGATAACGCCTTGATCGTCAGCATCATCAGCTGTTAAACGACCAGAAAGAACGCGTACTTCAACCGACTGGCCGAACGCATCAGAAACTTCACCACTTAGGAAAGAGCTTACTTCACCTGGAGCTGTATCATCTGAACCAGTATCGCCACCAGTATCGCCACCAGTGTTTCCACCGTTATTATTAGTTACGCTGTTATCAATATCACCTTCACTGATATTAATATCGCCGCCACAGCCTGCTAGAACAAGTGCAGTAGCAATAGCTGAAGCCTTGAAAAGTTGCTTAAGTTCCATGTGTTTCTCCAGGTACGGTATAGTTATGGATTTTGAAAACGCGGAAACTTTAACTGAGGTAGATGACACATTTGTTACATTAAGTCGCTGTAACAAAAGTTTCATAGAAAAAGTTCAATTTTGGGCTAAAAAAACGTTTAGAAGACTTACTTTGGCAACTGGGGATTTGTTTTTTGTATATTTTTCCAAAACTTAATTGGTAAAAACCTGAATTTATTGACCGAACGTAGACTCTATTTTTTGTCAACCGCCCCCTTCTTTCAATCCCAATTAGTCAGTTTTTGTCAATATACTCTTTTGATTTGTGACGCAATTATGACATAGCAGGTAGAGTGAAGTAGACTTTAAAAAGGCTTCCACCTAAAAAACTTGTTGATTTGTTCAGCGGCATTAGAGTGGTTAGCGTTATTCTGAATGGCACTTTTTATTCGTCAAGCAGTCGGCGTTGGCGTACCAGTACGTCTTCACGAATGGGGAAATATCCGTCTCTTAACACCTGCTGCTGCCCTTCCTGTGACAAGATATAGCGCAAAAACTCTCTTTCCAGAGTAGGTAAAGGCTCACCAGGCTTTTTATTTATCACTAAATAAAGAAAACGGGCAAACGGATACGTTTCGTTGCGCACCGTATCAATAGAAAGAGGGATTAAGCTATCTAGCGACTCACCTAAAGGCAGAGCGCGAACTCCTGCGGTTTTATAGCCGTAAGCGGCATAGCCAATCGCGCCTGTACCGCTGGCCACGGACAATACTACAGATGCAGAGCCAGGTTGTTCGTTTACCGTATTCTTAAAGTCACCATCGCACAGCGCCATCACTTTAAACAAGCCGTAAGTACCCGATACTGAATTTCGACCGTACAGCCTGATAGGAGAACGATAGCCTATATCGTCAACGCCGAGCTGAGACCAATTGGTAATGGCTGTATTGCTGCCACAAAACTGGGTTTCAGAAAACACCGCGTCAACTTGCTCAAGGGTCATACCCGGCAGCGGATTGCGTCTATCCACAAAAATGGCGATGGCATCCATTGCCACTTTTAATACCGTAGGCGGGTAACCGTGGGTTCGCGTAAAATCCCGTATTTCACTGGGTTTTAGTTCTCGGCTCATAGGGCCTATGGTGGCAGTACCTTCAATAAGTGCCGGCGGAGCGGTAGATGAACCTGACGCCTGTATTTGAAAGCCGACCTGAGGATAAAGGGTTTTGAATTCCTGTGACCAAAAGGTCATTAAGTTTGCCAGCGTGTCTGAGCCAACAGAGGATATTTTTCCTGCCACCCCAGGCTTACGTTCATAGGCAGGTACTTGATAGCTACCAGAAGCAGATGACGAGCTTTGAGTATTTTGAAAATCAGCCAGGGCTCCAAATGGTAACAATAAGCCTATTACTAAAAGTAACGTTGAAAGGCGGTAGCGTTGCCCTTTCATCTTGTCATGCTTTTTGCTCACCAACACTTCTCGCCTCTTAGGGTTACAGTTGCTCTGCAATCAACTCGTTATCCAGCACAAACGAGAAATTGCTGCCCTCACCCAATGTACTGGTTATATCTAAACGAGAATTATGATGACTTAGTACATGTTTTACAATGGAAAGACCTAAGCCAGAGCCACCGGTTTTGCGAGAGCGCGCTTTATCCACGCGATAAAAGCGCTCGGTAAGGCGGTTTAGATGATTTGGCTCAATACCATCACCGTTATCTACCACAGAAAATTGCGCGCCATTGGGTTTACGTCGCCAGTACACATTAATTTCACCACCAGCAGGTGTGTAGTGCACCGCATTAAACACTAGGTTTGAACAAGCGCTACGCAGTTCGGTCTCAACGCCGAAAATACAGAGTTCTTTGTCGATGTGGAAGTTTATTGTGTGGTTTTTCTCTTTATTAAGCGCCTGCGCTTCTCTTTCCACCTGAGCAAGGACCACAGGAATGTTCACAACATTTTCGTAGATGCGCTCCGAACTTGCTTCAATGCGCGACAACACCAGCAAGTCTTCTATCAAGTTTTGCATACGGTGGGTTTGCGATGTCATTTCTTTCATCGCTTTTTGCATGAAAGGATCGGAGTCTTCATCAATAGGAAGAATTTCAAGGTATCCGTTAATGACCGTTAGCGGTGTACGCAATTCATGAGACACATTTGCCACAAAGTCCTTACGCATTTCTTCAAGCTGGGACACCCGCGTTATGTCACGGGCAATCAGCAGTAGATGCTCATCGCCATACGGCATAATCCGGTATTCAAAGGTTTTGTTGGGGTTAGTAGGCGACGGTACTTCAATGGGGTATTTATAATTCCCTGCATGAAAATACTGAATAAACTCCGGGTGGCGCAACAAGTTGTCGATTCGACGCCCAGAGTCTTGCGGCCATTTTAGCCCTAAATCCAAGCGAGCAAGGCGATTACACCAAATAATGCAAGCCTTAGCATCAACCACTACCGCCGCATCAGGCAAGGCTTCAGAACCCTCTCTGAAGCGTTTTACTAATTCACCAAGCTCTTTACGCTTATTGCGATTACGACGCTGCAGGTAATAAATACCTTCATAAATATGTTCCCACACGCCACGCACGGTAGGTGGAGACATTTTACGACTATGCCATAACCAGCGATTTAGCTTGTAAAGATGCCAGTAGTTAAATAGCAGTAGCAGGGTTGCGCCAATAGCAACGGCGAATAACATATCATCTAGATACCACCCGACTAGCGCAAAAACCACAAGGAATAGCACTAAGCGCAATGTACTTCTCAACCAAGAGAACGGGTAATACATGAAATAGCTCGCGTTGTTAAAGGTGGAATTGGGCGCATGCCCAGATGGCGCAGCGACATCAAGGGAATAACACCATGTTACTCCCTAAACACTACATCTATTACAGCTTAGTAGAAAAACGGTAACCCGCGCCGCGTACTGTTTGGATCATAGCATCATGTCCGTGGCGAGAGATAGCTTTGCGTAGACGTCGAATATGTACATCTACCGTTCTGTCTTCAACGTAAACATTGGTTCCCCAAACATTATCTAGCAGTAGCTCTCGGCTATAGACACGTTCTGGGTGCGTCATAAAGAAGTGCAACAACTTAAATTCAGTCGGCCCCATGTCTAACGGTTCTTCATTCGCCATTACGCGATGTGATACCGGTTCAAGTTTAAGACCATTAAATTCAATGGGCTCCTCGCTTGATGTAGGCGTAACTCTTCGCATCACTGCTTTTATTCTTGCCACAAGCTCTTTCGGCGAGAATGGTTTAGTAACGTAGTCATCAGCACCTGCATCCAGGCCGCGAATTTTGTCTTCTTCCTCGCCACGGGCTGTAAGCATGATGACGGGAATGTCACGAGTAAACTCGTGCTGCTTTAAACTTTTAGCTAGCTGTACACCGCTTCCTCCCGGCAACATCCAATCTAATAAGATTAAATCTGGGTAAGGTTCGCAAATTTTTTCTTGCGCGATGTCGAAATCTTCGGCTTCAATAATGTTAAAACCAGATTGCTCAAGCACAAACTTAAGCATTTCACGGATAGGCGCTTCGTCCTCAACCACCAACACTGTACGAGACATCGTAATATTCCTGCTCATTTTTAAACGCCGTTATTATTAATGTGGTCTGTGACAGTTTTATTAAAACGATTACATTTATGTGTCAAGTTTAATACAAGCTTGTTCCAAAGTTTAAATACATAATCTTGTTTATTCATACGATTACGCATATTCTTGAAATTACATAAAACCGACTGTTATTGTTGCAAAGGTGAGCAACTACCAAGCGTTGTCGGTGATTTAAAAGGTCTGATGTAACAGGGGTGTGTTTATCGATGGCTGCGGTCAAGACAGGGTTATCAAGGAAACTCTTAGCCAGAGTGTTGTCAGTGTACTTTTCTCTCACGCTGCTAGTGACGGTTGGACAGATCTTTACAGAATACCTCAGCACGAAAAATCACGTTGAAGGCGAGCTTCAAACGCTAAAAAACACCTTTTCTTCTAGCCTGACCCGCGCTTTGTGGGAACTTAACCACGACCAAGTGCGTGCCATCGCCGAAGGCCTTATGTCATTGCCTATTGTTGAAGGGCTTCAAGTTCGTGGTGAAAACGGTAACTACATTGCCGAGTACGGCATCCGTGCTCAGCGCTCTCCTGCTCCGGTTGACCGTGAAATAATTGAAGATCATCCCGGCGGCGTATTTAGCTACAGCTTCCCACTAGTATTTAAATTCTCAGGTCGCGAATCTACGGTTGGCGACGTTACCTTGTATTCTAGCTTTGATACTATTTTTAGCCGTATTGAAGTAGGCGTATTTTTTCTTATCGGTAATGCGTTAGTAAAAACCACCTTTCTGGTCTTCTTGTTCATGACCGCATTTCGCACCATGCTTTCTGAACCGCTGCAAACCATTACTGAGCAAATGGGTAATTTCGATCCTCAGCACCCAGAAGAGAGCAAACTCAGCATAAAGCTCGATGATGACAACGAGCTATTACAGCTTAAGGAATCTTACAACCACGTTATTGACGACCTTATTATTTCAAACAATAAGCTGAAAGACGCGCAGAATGAACTCACTCTTGCCAACAAGAAGCTAGACGACCAAAACCTGATTTTAGAACAAGAAGTGGCAAAGAAAACAGCGTCGTTGTCTCAGATCATGCTCGACTTAGAGCAGCAAAAAGACGAGCTTATTGCCCACCAGCGAGAGCTTCGCCAAGAAAACGAAAATCGTCAGTATATAGAAGCCGAACTGCGCAAACGAAACCAAGAGCTAGCCAGTTCGATGGATACACTTCATCAAGCGCAAGAGCAATTAGTCGAGTCGGAGCGCATGGCGTCGCTTGGCGGTCTGGTGGCCGGCATCGCGCATGACGTAAACACGCCATTGGGCGTGAGTGTGACCGCAGCCAGCTTTCTACAAGAGCGACTGAACAATTTAAAGACCGACTTCGAAGATAAAAGCCTGACCAGTAAGAACATGGCAAGCTTCATCGATGAAGCGGAACAAACTGCGCTATTACTTTTAAGTAACCTGGAGCGCGCATCTGATCTTATCGCCAGCTTTAAACAGGTGGCCGTTGACCAGACCAGTGAAACCGAGCGCGAATTTGTGTTGGGCGACTATATTAACGAGATCATTCAGTCGCTTAAGCCAAGTTTTAAGCATACTGAACATCAAATTAACGTATCCTGCCCCGACAATTTAGTTGTGACCTGTGCACCCGGCGCTATCGCTCAAATCGTTACCAATATGGTGGTTAACTCAATTACGCACGGCTTTGAAGGCAAAGCGGCCGGCTCTGTAACACTAGATGTAAAAGAAGATGGTAATAATGTTGTGATCCACTACCAAGATGACGGAAAAGGTTTAAGCGAAGAAGAGCTCAGTAAGTTGTTTGATGCCTTCTTTACTACCAAACGCGGAGAAGGTGGTAGCGGTCTAGGCACACATATTATGTACAACCTGGTTACACAGTCACTGCATGGGCATATAGAGGCCGACAGTACGCTTGGCAACGGCTTACAGTACACCATTCGTTTTCCGAAAAAGAGTGCTTAACCTTTCTTGCCACTATCCATCTAAGGTGCCCGCTTTCTAGGGCCTTTTATTCAATTGCACCGCGAGTCTTACGTTGGTAGGCTTGCGCCCTATTTTTATCAAGAGAATGCTTACACTATGTGGTTTAAAAATGTAAAAGCCTATCAAATTACTCAGCCGTTATCGCTAAACGAGGGCGATTTAGAACGTGCCCTTAACGAACACGCTTTTCGCCCGTGCGGTAGCCAGGACTTAGCAACCATGGGGTTCGCCTCTCCGTTTTCTCAGGCGGGTAAGCAAGGCACCATGTTCCATGTTGTTCAACAGCGTTTTTGGATAACCCTAAAAAAACAGGAAAAGATCTTGCCCGGCGCAGTGGTAAATGCCGAGCTTGATGAAATGGTGGCCAAAATTGAAATGGAAACCGGTTCGCCAGTTGGTAAAAAAGCCAAAGCAGATCTTAAACAAGAAATTCAAACCCGTTTGCTGCCCCAGGCATTTACAAAAAACACCTACACTCACGGCTTTATTTCGCTTGCTGACAACTTAGTCGTAGTTGACGCATCATCTGATGGCAAAGCCGAAGCCTTTTTGGCCATGGTAAGAAAAGCCATAGGCTCACTTCCAGTAGTGCCATTTACGCGCAGAAGCCTTCAAAGCGAGCTTACGCACTGGGTTACTGAGTCAACACCAGAAGGTGTAGGTCTACTTGAAGAAGCTGAGCTTAAATCTACCGATGACACTGGCAGCGTTATTCGTTGTAAGAACCAGCCGCTAGACAGCGAAGAAATTAGTATTCATTTGGATGCCGGTAAGCTGGTTCAAAAGGTTGCATTCGAATATGCAGAGACGTTGACGGCTATTATGTGTGAGGATGGCGCCATTAAACGTGTTAAGTTCACCGATCGCATTAAAGAAGAAACTGACGATGTGCCAAAAGATCAGGTTGAAGCGCGCCTTGATGCAGAGTTCGCGCTTATGTCAGCCGAAATTTGTACACTGCTTAACTTCCTTCGTGGTGCGCTTAATCTTAACGACGATAGTTTATAAACTTATGGCAAATAAATATTAAGCCGATGAAAAAGATAGCCTAGCGCTATCGAAAAGCCTAATTACCTTGGGGTAATTAGGCTTTTTATTAGGTTCTGTTAATTAACTTGCTTGTTTGAACTGGCAACCGTCATTTAGCGCTAATACTTCTTAGCTTTTTTCCTAGCCTTTCTTCTAGCTTTTGCAAGAAAGTTGCCCAACCGCTTTAAGTGGGATAGTGAATAACCACAATAAAGCGCGTTTCTCCTACTTCATCTCGATAACCGTGGGGCTGGTCTGCGCGTAATATACACTGCTCTTGCGCTTGATAAGTTTGCCATTGACCATCTTGCAAAACCCCTAACTTTCCTTGTAGTACGTGAATATGTTCGGTGACGCCTATTTGATGCGCCGAAGAGTGCTGCTCATGAAAGTCCGTTAAGCATAGTTCAAACATTTCAAACTGGGTGGCTGAGTTAAACGGAAATAGCGTTTTTATGGTTACGTTTGGGTCGTTAGCGAACTTGTTGTCGGCATGTTGGGACGTAGGTGCGGTTTCATCACCTGACAAGAAAGAAGAAAAAGAACACGCAAGACCGGTTGCTATCTTCCACAAGGTAGCGATTGTGGGGCTAGACTCGCCTCGTTCTATTTGCCCCAACATGGCTTTAGACACTCCCGTCAACTGCGCGGTTTTATCAAGGGAAAGCCCCCGAGCTTTACGAACAGACTGCAGGTGGTGTGCAATACTTCTTGAAATAGCAGAAGGCTGCGCATTTGCTTTTGTCATGTAATGAAGGCCTTTTATTTTGACGCTGAGTTTAATAAACCAGTTGTGCGCTATAACGCACAGATGTTAAGTTAGCTATTGTACGTTATAGCGCACAAAAAGGTAGAGTAGCACATTCGATAGACACTAAAAGCGTGTTTCATCGCTCGGTCGATTCCAAATCGAAATTCCATCACGAGGGTTTTCATGAGCAAGTGGAAGTTAAGTCATATCAGCGCAGGGCTAACCGCGGTTACAGTAGGTTACAGTAGTTCTGTTGTCATTATCATTGATGTAGCGCGCAAAGCCGGCGCCAGCGACGACATGGTAGTGAGTTGGTTGTTGGCGCTTGGGCTCGGTATGGGCATTACCTGTATTCTGTTTTCGTGGCTATCCAAACTGCCCGTTGTTACCGCGTGGTCTACCCCTGGCGCGGCCTTTTTGTTAACCAGTATCGGTGACTACCGTTTAAGTGAAGCCATTGGTGCATTTATACTATGTGCCTTGCTTTCTCTTGTAACTGCGCAAAGCCGTAACCTGCTTAAACAAATAAGTCGGATTCCCCCTGCAATCTCATCGGCGCTTTTGGCCGGCATTCTCTTACCTATATGCCTTGCGATATTCAGTGATGTTAATGACGCACCGTACTTAGTTGCGTTATTTATCGCGGCTTATTTAGTAGGAAGCCGACTATTTCCCCGCTATCTTATGCTGTTGTTGCTGGTCATGTCGGTGACCATTAGCTTGTTTATGAGTAGTGCAGATGGTGTGGTTGCTCTATCAAGCGACTCACCAGGGCTGCCATCAATATTCACTCTGCCCGAGCCTATTTGGGTAACGCCCACTTTCTCACTGAGTGCTGCCATTGGATTAGCATTTCCCCTTTTTCTTATCACCACGCTTTCTCAAAACTTGCCAGGCATAGCTATTCATCACGCCCATGGCTATACGCCCGACCACAAACCCATTTTTTCAGGCATTGCCATTGTTCAAGCCTTATTGGCACCTTTCGGTGGTTTTACCTTTAACTTAGCGGCGATAACGGCAGCGCTATGCATGGGCGAGCAAGCGGATAATGAAAAGTCGCAGCGCTATAAAGCCGCTATAGCAGCGGGGGTGGCGTATTTGTTCATGGGGTTATTAGCGTCTGTGGTCGTTGCGCTATTTGTGAGTATGCCCAGTATCATTATTCATCTGCTTGCTGGACTAGCCCTATTAGCTACGCTGCAAGGAGCGGTGGTTCGCGCCATGGAAGTAGAGCACCACAGGGCTCCTGCGTTGCTTACCATGCTGTGTACGGCGTCAGGATTTAGTTTATATTCCATGACTTCAGCGGTGTGGGGATTAGGGTTAGGTTTATTGCTGCTTTACGTTCAAAAGAAGCCTGTTAGCGCGTAGCAGCATTTGTTTGCTTTGTGCTATTTCATTGTCAGCTTTTCATTTGTCAGCTTCCCCTAACGAAAAGGCCGGTACTGAAGTTGTGCTTCTGTACCGGCCTTTGCAGTATTTTGTCGCTTAAAATACTTACAAGAAGATTTGCTTCGCTGCGCTTGCAAGCTCTTCAAACTCACCAGAGTGAAGCTCGCCCATATCTTCAACCACACCGCGCTGAATAGCTAAGTTTAAGATCGCATCTTTTTGACTGTCTACCGCACCTGAGACTGCAGCGCCAACACGAACGAAATCAATGTAGGTTAACTCTTCTGGCATGTAGCTTAGGTCTTTCCAATTTTTTGAAACGTTAACGAAGGTTTCTCCGAAGCCCCACTCTGTCATAATGCTTGCACCAATACGGCCAGCTAATTTATCGATTGCCACTTCAAGGAATGAAGGGTTCGCAAAGACTTCAGGGTGACGCTCAGCCTCGGTCAAAATAGGCAGAACACCAATGTTGTGAACCAGTGCCGCTAGTGTCATGGTATCCATGCTCATTTCACGTTTTTTGGTACGCGCTATGTAAAGCTGAAGCACCGCCATAGAGTTAGCCACGATATTAACTGTATTTGCCCACTCTTGTTGTAAATAGCGTGCAACTACATCGTTTTTAGAGACGAATAATTGCTCCATAGCGAGTGCAGTAGAGATGTTTTTAATTTGGCGTAAACCAATTCGAGTCACCGCTTGGCTGATAGAAGTAACTTTTACGCTACGTCCCATATAAGCACTGTTCGCAATTTTGATCATTCTTGCGCTAAGTGATGGATCTTGACCAATCACATCACCCATCGCGTTTAAGTTAATATCGGGATCGTCTGCCGCTTTGCGGACTTTCAATGCAATAGCAGGAAGCGTGGGAAGGACGAGTGTGTCATTGTTAATTTTTTCAACCAAAATGGTTGAAAGCGCGTTCTGTGTAGACATATTTCTACCCTTAGAAAGTTCCAAATAGCCTCGTGAAGGCGATAGGTTGCTTTACCAGTTAATCATCTCGACCACCAGCAAAACTGATGACTAAAATAGATTCGATGTTTGTGCGTTGCATTCCGTGCGTTAACTTACATAGGCCTCTATGCTTCACGCTAAAATACAAACCGTTTATTGTTTTATTATGGTATTTCTATCACCATACTATAGTAGCTCTTTAGTTTCGACCAACTAAAAAAATACAGTGTCGATGCGAATTATTAGCAACGGTAGAACCACCAGAGCTTTTTTTAAAGTATAGTCAACTGGTAGCAAACCACTATTGATATTAAGCAAATATTTTTCATACTTTTGTATTAAATCAAAAGCATAGCTATAGTGAGCTATCTATTCACCGCCCCGCATACTGTAAATCAATGCGGTTAAACCACACGGTAAGAGTCATTATGAAAAAAACAATTACAACTTATTCTCCTATTGCAGCTGCAGTAGCGGGTTTATTTATGCTGACCGCGTGCAGCAAAAGCGCCGATACAACACCAACTCAGACAGCAAAGCCTGAAACCGCTTCCGAGCAAACCTTACTTGTTGATGAGTCTCGCTTGTCTATTTATCACGGCGTAGATCTTACCAGCGATTTGTCACACCTTAGTGACAATCAACACAAAATGCTTTCACTGTTAATTGATGCATCGAAAATCATGGACGACTTGTTCTGGAAACAAGCGTTCTTTGAAGATAAAGATGCATTTCTTTCGTCAATTAGTGACGAAAAAGTTCGCCACTTTGCAGCGATAAATTATGGACCTTGGGATCGCTTAAATGGCGATACACCTTTTTTAAGTGGCTATGAAGACAAAGCGCTGGGCGCTGAGTTCTACCCCCATGATATGGAAAAAGAGGAATTTGCCACGGCAGATTTTGGCGACAAACAAGGCCTTTATTCCATGGTGAAGCGCGATGAAGCGGGCAACCTTTATTCGATGCCTTATTCTGAAGCCTTTAAAAGCGAATTAATGAAGGCGTCTGACTTACTTAAAAAAGCGTCAGAGCTTGCTGAAGATGAAAGCTTTAAACAATATTTGCAGCTGCGTTCTGAAGCCCTACTATCAAACGACTACCTGGCTTCTGACATGGCGTGGATGGATATGAAAACCAACCCGGTTGAGCTGGTTATCGGTCCTATTGAAAGCTACGAAGATCAACTCTTTGGCTATCGCGCAGCGTTTGAAGCCTATGTACTTATTAAAGACTTAGCATGGAGTGAAAAGCTAGCTAAATACGCGGCCTTCTTACCTGAATTACAGCAAGGCCTTCCGGTTGCTAAGGCATATAAAGCGGAAATGCCAGGTTCTGATGCAGACCTTAACGCTTATGATGTTATTTATTATGCCGGCCACTCTAATGCAGGCAGTAAGACCATTGCAATTAACTTGCCCAATGACGAGCGAGTACAGCTAGAAAAAGGTACCCGCCGTCTGCAGCTTAAAAACGCAATGCGTGCAAAGTTCGATACAATTTTGGTGCCTATTGCGGATACGTTAATTGTACCAGAGCAACGTGAACACATTACGTTCGACGCCTTTTTCGCGAACACCATGTTTCATGAAGTGGCACACGGTTTAGGGATTAAGAATACTCTAGATGGTTCAGGGACTGTGCGCGGAGCACTTAAAGAGCATGCGTCGGCTCTTGAAGAAGGCAAAGCGGATATTCTAGGTTTGTACATGGTACAAAGTCTTCTTGAAAAAGGTGAAATCACTGAAGGTACACTAGAAGATTATTACGTTACCTTTATGGCTGGCATCTTCCGTTCTGTGCGCTTCGGCGCAAGCTCTGCACACGGAAAAGCGAACATGATCCGCTTTAACTTCTTTGCCCAGCAAGGCGCCTTCGAGAAAACAGAAGACGGCATGTATCGCGTAAATATGGAGAAGATGGGCGCCGCAGTAGAAGCACTATCTGAACTAATCCTTACGTTACAAGGTGACGGCGATTACGATGGCGTAGCGAAGCTAGTAGAAACTATGGGTGTAATTAAACCCGATCTTGCTTCAGATTTAGCGCGCCTAGAGGCAGCGAGCATTCCAGTTGATATTCACTTCAACCAAGGTAAGAAAGTACTGGGGCTTGCTAACTAAGTAAGTACTGTACTCATAAAATAAAAATGCCGCCCTGAGATAACTATCAAGGGCGGCATTTTTGTATTCTTATCTTTCCACGCTACTCTACGTGTTGCTTCATATTTTCAGTGTAAGGAGGCCAGCCTAGCGGTTTACCTGCCAACACGTGAAGGTGAATGTGATATACCGTTTGACCACCGTATTCATTACAGTTCATTACCGTACGAAAGCCTTGGTCAGCAAACCCTTGCTCCTTTGCAATTTTTGCTGCAACAAATGACAAGTGCCCCACCACTTCGCGATCTTCTTCGGCTATATCATTTACCGTTGCAATTTGCTTTTTCGGAATAACCAGAAAGTGAGTCGGTGCCTGAGGGTTTATATCTTTAAACGCCAGCGCCAATTCATCTTCGTACAATATGTCCGCTGGAATTTCCTTGCTGATGATTTTGTCAAATATTGTTTCTGCCATATCTCACTTCCCTTACCAATTAGGTGATTACCAATTATGTTAGCAGTGTTAAAACATTTGCCTGCGAACATAATTAAAAATTAAGTGCTATTGTGCGGCGCAGGGGCATCTCATGCTAATAGCACCCTCATACGAAGCCCCCTCATACGAAGGACAACGCCCTTTTTCTTTACTTAAGCGAAAACAAACCACAGTAGTATTACGCCCAACGCCAAGCGATAGATAACAAAAGGCAGCATGCCGATACGCGATATCCAGCTTAGGAACAAATAGATACAAAGGTAGGCGCTTACGAATGAAAACGCCGCGCCATAAAGCAACGCATACCAGTCTACCGCTTCGTTGGCATTAAGCAGGTCGAGAGTGGCTAAAAGCCCCGCGCCTAAAATAACTGGAATAGACAGCAAAAAGGAAAAGCGTGCACACGCTTCGCGCTTAAGGCCTAACATCAAACCTGCGGTCATCGTAATACCTGAGCGAGATGTACCAGGAATGAGTGCCAATACTTGGGCTAACCCGATATAGATGGCTTGCTTAAGTGTCAGTCCTTCAAGCTCTTGTTCGCGTTTTGCAGTGGCATCGGCGTACCATAGCAGCAAACCAAAAATAATAGTGGTACCCGCTATTACCAGCGCCGTACGTGCGTTTTCTTCTATCCAGCCTTTCATTAAAAAGCCAATAATAACCGCTGGAATAGTTGCCACAATAACGTACCAAGCAAGCTTACTGTCGGTAGATTGTTGTTTGCTAAACCCTTGTGTTACCCAAGCTACGGTCATCTGAGCGATTTCTTGACGAAAATAGATCATAACCGCAAGCAGGCTTCCCACATGAACGGCGACATCAAACGCTAAGCCCTGACTTACCCAACCAAAAAGTTCAGCGGGCAACAACAAGTGTCCAGAGCTGCTGATAGGAAGAAATTCAGTAACGCCCTGAATAATTGCTAAAATAATAATTTCAAAAAGTGTCATTCCTTTGCTTAACTCCAAGTAAAGTCAATCGGCCATAATTGCTGTTTCTGTTTATCAAAGTTTTGCCACATTTTGGCATAGGTTTCTTGCGTTTCAGGGTGAATGTCGTTGGGAACAAGTTCAGCTAACGGCCAAAGCACAAACGCGTTGTAGCAAATCTCTTCGCGAGGTAAAACCACAGGGGTTGTGGTCACCTTACTATCATAGGTAAGCAAGTCGAGATCAAGGGTTCTGGCACAGAATTTTTTGTCTGTATGCACCCTGCCATTGTCTTTTTCAATGGCTTTAAGAATTGCGCACACTTCCTCAATACTTTTTGACGTCGTCGCCCGAGCAGCGGCGTTATAAAAAGGGCTTCCATTGAAGCCCACCGCTTCGCTCTCGTAGACCGAAGACACTGCGACATCTGAGAAGTGCTGTTTCAGGGCAACTAAAGATTGCTTGGTGTAATGCTCACGTTCAATATTAGAGCCAATGCTGATTAAGATGGTGTGTTGTGACATTAATTGCGCTCTTTACGCATTTCAACAGCAACCGTTTGCGCATTGGGAAGGATATTAGGCTTAACAATTTTAAGCGTTATTGACGCAACGGTGAAATTATCAAGAACGGCGTCCATCACTTTATTACCTAGAGCTTCAAGTAGCTCAAATGTGCTTTCTTTGCCTACTTCTACAATACACTCTGCCACTTTTGCATAGTCTACAGTGTCTGCAACATCGTCGCTTTGCATCGCAGCGCTTAAATCAACATCAAGTGTTACATCAAGAAGTAGCTGGGTGGTTCTTACTCGCTCCCAATCATAAACACCAATCAGGGTGTCTACTTCAAGCCCTGTTATATAAATTTTTCCCATGGAATTTTTCATCTTGTACTGTTATCAAACCAGTTTTTCGCCGTTTTTATTGGTCCTACTACTGGTCTTACTACTGCGCTTTCACCCACATATTGCTGGTAAACGGTGGTATATCGCGTTTGGATGGAGTAGCTTTACGCTTGTGTGGCACAACTATACCGCTGTATGACAACTGGGAGCAACCAAGGTTTCACAATTTAATGCGACTACCCCCCCGTTGAACTTGCACACACCAAATTTAACGTAATAAAAGGCAATATTTTTAATAATTAGAATGACAAAATGATTTCGCTAACTCTTTTGATGATCGCTGTTGCCTATCTTTTCGGTTCACTTTCAAGTGCTGTGGTAATAAGCCAGCTGTTTGGTTTACCAGACCCCCGAACCGCCGGCTCTAAAAACCCAGGTGCTACCAATGTATATCGACTAGGCGGTCGTGTTCCAGCACTCCTCGTGCTTGTCATGGATATACTAAAAGGCACTATTCCCGTTTACGGCAGTTACTTTCTGGGCATAGAGCCAATTATGTTAGGCGTCATTGCTATTTTTGCGTGCTTAGGGCATATCTTTCCGCTCTATTTTGGTTTCAAAGGTGGAAAAGCCGTCGCCACTGCGTTTGGCGCTATGCTGCCTATTGGGCTCGATTTAGCAGGTTTGCTTATTTTGAGTTGGGTAGTAGTGGTGTTTCTTACAGGCTATTCTTCATTGGGCGCGCTTATCGCAGTATCTCTTGCGCCGTTATTTACATTTTTGATTAAGCCTTTATATACCGTGCCCGTGGCAATGCTTTCGCTGCTTATCATTCTACGCCACAAAGACAACATTGCCCGTCTTTTAGCGGGCAATGAAAGTAAAGTATGGGATAAGGGAAAAGTTAAAGAGTAAGCGCCTTTTCCAGCACATCTAACTTACCATCTATCGGCGTAACCGGCGCAATGCCAAGTATTTTGGCCAACGCAGGATAAACCTCCAGGTTGCTAAACACAGGTAGGGTGGTATTCGTTTTAAACGCAGGTCCCACTGCAACAAACGTCGCCCCCATATCAGGCAGCGTGTTCATGTAGCCATGCCCACCTTTGCTAATATGCATGCTGTTGGCGTTTTTAAAGCGTGCTGGCGGGGCTATCTCAATAATAATATCGCCAGTTCTATTTCCCACTTCCATATGTCGCTCAGCGCGCTGGGTATCGTTAAGCACAATGTAACGGTTTTCGGCTATATGGGTAAGACGTTCTGTTTCTTCGGTGATTTGTTTATCGTTCACGCCCACTTTGGCGTAAAGATGAACTTGCGCTCCCTCATTTTCAATAATGAAGCTATCAGGTATAGATAAAGACTCAACTTCTATAAGCTGACTTTCATCAATGGGTGTCATGCCGTGATCCGACACCACTACCAAGTTTACCGGCAAATCTAATGCGTTAATGCGTTCATAAAGTTGACCAATAAGCGCATCCACTTCCTGCACCGCATCATTGGTTTTGTCGGCAAAAGGTCCTTCGTCGTGTCCAACCGAATCGGTAAGCGAGAAATAACCCGCAATAAAGCGAGGGCGCGACACCTCAGGCAGTTTCAACCAAGTTATAATTTGATCTACCCGCTGCTGGTAATCGGCGTATTTAGAGTAGTGATAGAAGTAGCTAGGCAAGGTACCTGATATGCGTGAATCAGACTCTGGCCAGAAGAAGGTAGCTGCCTTCATGCCATGATATTCCACTAAGTTCCATAGCGGCGTTGCCGTAATCCACGTGCTGTCCATGCCGCCGTAACCCAGCTTGTACTGCGCGTAGCCTTCTTTCGTTGGGCGAGACTTATCAAAAAATCGATTGTTCACGATGCCGTGGTGTTTCGGTAATAACCCAGTGATAAGTGAAATATGGTTGGGAAAGGTATTTGAAGGATAAACAGGGGTCATAGACGACGCTCTTACCCCTTTTTTTGCAATAGCACCAAGGTGTTGCGCGTTGTGTAATTCGATATAGTCGTGGCGAAATCCATCAAGAGAAATGAGCACGACATACTGATCTTGCTGCTCTTGCTTCAGGCCTTTTACAAAGTCATTCAAGGGTGCTTTGCTTGATGCAAATGCATTGGACGCAGTGAGCGCTGCAAAGGTAAGGAAAATAAATAACGACAATGCTAAATAGAATAGCGGTGCATTTTGTTTTGTTCCGTCTGTTGCTAAGCGCATGGTGTTTAACGTCCTTACTCAATGTTCATTTTAGTAAAACAAAAGGCAATGGAATGCGCTCCCATTGCCTTTTATTTATGCTTTTTTGTTTTACCTGCTTGCTATGCTCAATATTTCCCCAGTGAACTTAGGGAAGACATAGTAGCGTTTACAACGAGGTGTGGCGCCTAATTACCGGTTTTTTATGAATATCTAAATCGCCGATAAAGTATCAAGGGGCCAGCGCGGCTTGGCTTGTGAAGACAAGGCCAAGGTTTCCCCAGCTTTCAAACGCTGCATGCCCGCATAGGCAATCATGGCACCATTGTCTGTACAATACGCTAAGCTAGGATAAAACACCTCACCTTTTAGCTCTTGCATCAGGGCTTTCATCTCACTGCGCAACATTGTATTTGCACTTACGCCGCCAGCAATAACCAAACGCTTCATACCAGTCTGCTTTAATGCTCGCTTACATTTTATAATAAGCGTATCAACGACGGCTTCTTGAAACGCATAGGCAATATTCGCTTTTATTTGCTCAGCATCACCACCGGTTAGGTCAGCATCGCGAATGGTGTTCGCCGCAAAGGTCTTTAAACCACTGAAACTGAAATCTAGTCCTGGTCTGTCGGTCATCGGGCGAGGAAACTTATAGTGTCCCGCTTCTCCCTTTTCAGCCAATCTTGCTAAAAGAGGGCCGCCTGGGTAATCAAGGCCAAGTAACTTGGCGGTTTTATCAAAGGCTTCACCAGCGGCATCATCAATAGACTCACCAAGTACTTCATATTGACCAATGCCTTCGACTTTAACTAGCATTGAGTGGCCACCTGAAACCAATAAAGCAACGAAAGGAAATTCAGGAGAGTCGTCTTCAAGCATAGGCGCTAATAAATGCCCTTCCATATGATGAACGCCCACTGCTGGCACATTCCAAGCGTAGGCCAATGAACGCCCGACAGACGAACCCACTAACAATGCGCCCACTAAACCGGGGCCTTGGGTAAAAGCAACGCCGTCGATCTCTGATGGTTGGGTGTTAGCGTCTTCCATAGCCTTTTCAATTAAAGGAATGATCTTTCTCACGTGGTCCCGTGACGCAAGTTCAGGCACAACACCACCATAGTCTGCGTGCAGCTTTACTTGGCTATATAGTTCGTGCGACAGCAACCCTTTTTCATCGTCGTAAACGGCGATGCCAGTTTCGTCACAAGATGTTTCTATTCCTAAAATACGCATGGGGAGTAACCCTTTTACTACTAACTTCAATGCTTCGTTTTTGGATTTGCTGTCGCCTTTTTATCACAACACGTGTTCACACAATTGTTGAGAACCATAATGACTAAGCAAATATCAAAAACTGAGAAAATAATTCTGGCGATCTGATGCGATCATCTTTATGATCCCGCCGCGATCATAACACTACCCTAGTCAGGATCATCTGATTCCACACTTTTGATCACTCATTTTTCAAAAGGGAATTGAGCAAGAAAACATTCTGAAAAGGGCGCTTATACAAGCCGAGTTAAACAACACGGTGCTTAACGAGCGCAGAGTTTACCTTTAATCCTGCATTCATGGAATGCCAGTGAACAGGTAAATGAACGGTAAATGCACAATATTGGCTATTTTTTGGCAATTCATCCTTTACTTTCTCTGTAGATATGATTAGAATTTCGCACCATTTTTAACCCGGGTGGCCTTTTTAGCGCACAATTTTACCCGGATTTACACAGTAAAAGTTTTGAGGTGAGTGTTTAATGCCTATCGTTAAAGTTAGAGAAAACGAGCCGTTTGATGTGGCGCTGCGTCGTTTTAAGCGTTCTTGTGAAAAAGCAGGTGTTCTTTCTGAAGTTCGTCGTCGTGAATTCTTCGAAAAGCCAACTTGGGAACGCAAGCGCAAGAAAGCTGCCGCTAAGAAGCGTCATCTTAAGAAGCTAGCTCGTGAAAACGCACGTCGCGTAAAACTCTACTAATATAGGGTTAAGTAACGAGTCTGAAAGGTGTTGCAATTGCAGCACCTTTCGCGTTTCTGGGCCTCTATTTTTTGGCCTTATTCTTATCGACTCCATTTTTTCCTTTTCAAATGGTTGCATTTGATTTTCAACCTGGGGCTTAATAATACCAGTCCGCATAGATCATTATCTTCTGAGTGGGCAATGATCTATGCGGATTGATATAAGCTCAATCTACTAATAAAAAATCAGGAAACATCATGGCACTAATTGATGATCTAAAAGCAGCGCAAAAAGATGCGATGCGTGCAAAAGAAAAAGTACGTCTTGGTACTATTCGTATGGCAATGGCAGCCATTAAGCAAAAAGAAATCGATGAACAAATTACGCTAGACGACAGCGCAATCTTAGCAGTACTAACCAAAATGGTTAAGCAGCGCCAAGACGCGGCTGCACAATATGACGCAGCAAACCGCGACGACCTAGCTAGCAAAGAGCGTGAAGAAATCACTTACATTGAAGATTTCTTACCCCAGCCTTTGACTGACGATGAGCTAAATGCACTTATCGACGAAACCATGGCAGCGACCGGCGCATCGGGCATGCAGGATATGGGTAAAGTAATGGGCGCCTTGAAACCCAAGGTTCAAGGCCGCACCGACATGGGCGCTTTGAGTGCAAAAATTAAAGCGCGCTTGAACGCTTAAACTCGGCACTTTTGTCAAAGTGAATTACCCTGAAGGTGTGCATTGTCACACCTTCATTGTTCTCATTTTAACACTTCCCTGTTACAGTACTTCACTGTTTTTATTACGTTGTAACTTGTCGTCTCAAACGCTGTTGCGACTTGTACTTTTCTAATTCTTTTTTAACTTACTCTTGTTGAAAGTACCCTCATGGCTGGAAAGATACCTCGCGATTTTATAGACGACTTGCTGTCACGTACCGATGTGGTAGAAGTGGTAGATAGCCGAGTTAAACTTAAAAAAGCAGGTAAAAACTACCAAGCGTGCTGCCCTTTTCATAACGAAAAGTCGCCATCTTTCACTGTTAGTCAAGACAAACAGTTTTACCACTGTTTCGGCTGTGGCGCTCACGGTAACGCTATCTCGTTTATTATGGAATTCGACCGCTTAGAATTTGTCGAGGCGATTGAAGAGCTAGCCCGTTATCACGGGCTTGAAGTCCCCCGTGAAAAAGGCAGTCGGCCTGCCATGAGCGAAGAGAAAAAGCAGCAACAGCAAGACGACTATGCAGTGATGGAACAAGTCACACGCTTTTTCCAGCACCAGTTGCGCCAAAACGGAAATAGTAAAAAAGCCATCGACTATTTAAAAAACCGTGGGCTAAGTGGTGATATCGTCAAGCAATGGGAAATTGGCTACGCCCCTGACAGCTGGGATGCGCTGCTAAATACCTTTGGTAAAGACCCACAGCGCATCAAGCAGCTGGTCGATTTAAAGCTTGTCAATAAAAACGACCAAGGACGTACCTACGACTTCTTCCGCGACCGCATAATGTTTCCTATCAGGGATAAACGAGGTCGCGTTGTCGGCTTTGGTGGTCGTGTTTTAGATGATGGCGGTCCTAAATACTTAAACTCACCAGAAACCCGTATTTTTCATAAAGGCAGCGAGCTTTTCGGGTTTTACTCAGCGCGCCAGAATAATAGAACGCTAGATACGGTTGTTGTTGTTGAAGGCTATATGGATGTTGTGGCATTGAGTCAGTTCGACATTAATATTGCTACCGCAGCCTTAGGTACAGCTACCACGCCTGAACATATTCAAATGCTGGTTCGTGCTACGTCTCATATTGTATGCTGTTATGACGGCGACCGCGCAGGGCGCGAAGCTGCATGGCGCGCGCTAGAGAACGCCTTACCGGCGCTAAAAGATGGCGTGCGCATATCGTTTTTATTCTTACCCGACGGCGAGGACCCTGACACTATGGTGCGTCAGGTGGGGAAAGATGCGTTTATGGAAATGCTAGATGATGCTATGCCGTTATCCCGCTTCTTCTTTGAAAACTTATTAAAGACGCACAATGTGGGCACGCCGGAAGGTAAAATTGCCCTTAAGAAAGCGGCAATGCCGCTTATCGAAAGCACATTAGGTGATGATCAAAAGCAAATGCTGCTGGAAGAACTAGCCAAGCACACTGGCGAGTTCGATCGGTTTAAACTTCAGCAAGATATCACCAAAGCCAATCAAGGTTCGAAGCAAGCTTATTCTCCGAATCGCAATCAAGTAAACAAGCCTAAACTATCACCGCTCCGCATGCTGATACGCTTGCTGCTTGATAAACCTGAATTAGCCACACTATGTGAAGACGTTCAAATTGATATTTTTGCGGGCAGCAACGCTGCTGGCATGGATTTATTACGCGATGTGCATCGCTATTGCGTGAGTCACCCTCAAGCAAAAACCGCGCAGCTTGTTGAAAATTTCCGCGACCATCCCCATTCTTCTACTATCGCGAAATTATTGTTACAAGAACACTTGGTTAAAGACGAGGATGCTGAACGGGTTTACAACGACAGCTTCGCTCGCTTACTGGACGGGCATTTCGATAGCCGCATTGAAACCTTAATTTCACGCTCGCGGGTTCAGCCGCTGACACAGGCGGAAAAACAGGAATTGAACCTGCTTATGAGGGAAAGACAGAAGAGTTAACCTTGGGCAAACTGACCTAGAGGTTAGCCTGTTCTTCTGTAGGCTTTTGCATAAGGCTTTTTTTAAACGCTTATGTTAGTGAGATTGAGTTAACGAGATTATTTTAGCAAGAATACGCGCTGTCTGGAATACGCGCTGTTTTATAGCTTAAAAACACTGGCTAAAAAATCGGCCATCAATCTGGTAAAACCACCGTTTATTCTGCTATACTGGCTAATTCGCTGTGGGCACAGATAAACGTGTCTCATTCACTATAAAGTGAACAAAAATACAGCAGCACGAGTAGCAAAGATATAGCCGAACATAACGGGCAGATCCGAACCCGAGCAGATGTGCATCGCAACATAATGGTTTAGACCAGCGTGGCATCGAGCATTAACGGCCTTGATACAAAAGCAGTACTACAGCAGAACGGGGAACATACCTAGACGTATGTTGTCTTTTCTATTGCAAACTAATTGAATGTGAGAAGTGTAGGTTATATGGCGCAAAGCAAGCAGTCTCAGATTAAACTCCTGATTGCAAAAGGTAAAGAGCAAGGTTACTTAACCTTTGCAGAAGTAAACGACCACCTGCCGCAAGATATTGTCGATTCTGATCAAATCGAAGACATAATCCGCATGATTAACGACATGGGAATTCAAGTTTCTGAATCAGCTCCTGATGCAGACGAACTTCTCATGCAAGAAGCGAATGCTGATGAAGATGCTGCAGAAGCGGCAGCTCAGGCACTAGCTACTGTAGAAAGTGAAATTGGCCGTACGACTGACCCAGTTCGCATGTACATGCGTGAAATGGGTACGGTTGAACTTCTTACTCGTGAAGGCGAAATTGAAATCGCTAAACGAATTGAAGATGGTATCAACCAGGTACAATGTTCAGTTGCTGAATACCCAGAAGCTATCACTTATCTATTAGACCAGTGGGATCTTTACGAAGCAGAAGAAATTCGCTTGAGCGACATCATCTCTGGCTTTGTTGATCCTAACGATGAGCAAGACCTTGCTCCAACGGCTACTCACGTTGGTTCTGAATTATCTGAAGAAGAGTTAGATGATGAAGACGACGATGAAGATGATGACGATAGCGACGAAGACGATAGCGGTGTTGACCCAGAGTTAGCCCGTGAGCGTTTCACTGAGCTTCGTGAGCAATACCTTAAAACTCGTGAAGTTATCGAGAAGAAAGGCCGAGCTCATGCTGACTCTCGCACGCAAATCAATGCATTAAGCGATGTTTTCAAAGAATTCCGCCTAGTTCCAAAACAGTTCGATCGCATGGTTAAGAACATGCGTGAGATGATGGACAAAGTGCGTATTCAAGAGCGCCTAGTAATGAAGTTCTGCGTGGTTAACGCAAAAATGCCGAAGAAAGACTTCATCAAAGCATTTGCGGGCAACGAAACGTCTAATGCATGGTTACATGAAGCAGTTAAATCAGGTGCACCATACGCCGCTGACCTTGCTGTAAATCAGGAAGAAATTGAGCGCTGTATTAGCAAGATGAACCAAGTTGAACAGGAAACTGGCTTGGTGATCGCAGATATCAAAGACATCAACCGTCGCATGTCAATCGGTGAAGCGAAAGCACGCCGCGCGAAGAAAGAAATGGTTGAAGCCAACTTACGTCTTGTTATCTCAATTGCTAAGAAGTATACCAACCGTGGTCTTCAATTCCTAGACCTTATTCAAGAAGGTAACATTGGTCTAATGAAGGCGGTGGATAAGTTCGAATACCGTCGTGGTTATAAGTTCTCAACTTATGCAACGTGGTGGATTCGTCAGGCGATTACTCGCTCTATTGCTGACCAGGCGCGTACTATCCGTATCCCTGTTCACATGATTGAGACGATCAACAAGCTTAACCGTATCTCTCGTCAAATGCTTCAGGAAATGGGTCGTGAGCCTACTCCTGAAGAGTTGTCAGAGCGCATGTTAATGCCTGAAGACAAAATTCGTAAGGTACTTAAAATTGCTAAAGAGCCAATCTCGATGGAAACCCCTATCGGTGATGATGAAGATTCACATCTTGGCGACTTTATCGAGGACAGCACGATTATTCAGCCCCTCGACTCAGCAACTGGCGGTAGCTTGAAAGATGCAACGCAGGAAGTATTAGCAGGCCTAACAGCCCGTGAAGCAAAAGTACTTCGTATGCGCTTCGGTATCGACATGAATACTGACCACACCCTTGAAGAAGTAGGCAAGCAGTTTGACGTAACCCGTGAGCGTATTCGTCAAATTGAAGCGAAAGCACTTCGCAAACTTCGCCACCCTAGCCGTTCTGAGCAGCTACGCAGCTTCTTAGACGAATAGAAAAAGCATTGCTTTGACTAAAAATCCCCAGCCTTGGCTGGGGATTTTTTTATGCCTTCGTTTTATCCTAATTCCGCTTAACGCTAGTAACAATGACTTTTGAAATGTAATTGGCGCCTACAAAAAAGCCTCCTTGCGGAGGCCCTAAATAGCATTTGATAAGGTGTTATACTCTAAATTGCTTCGCAATTGACTCAAGGTGCTGCGCCAGGTCAGCAAGCTCATTACACATGCTGCCTAATTCACCTGAACGGCTCGCTGTTTGCTCGGTACGCTCATGAATTTCATCAACGTGACGAACTATGTCAACCGCTACAGTGCGCTGGTCTTCGGTATTGTGCGCAATTTGCTCGTTCATTTGGTTGATGCGCCCAATAGTACTGGTAATGGTTTCTAGACTGCTTCCCGCTTTATTAGCCGTCTCTACACTGCTAGTTGCTTGTTCGGTACCACGAGACATTACCTCTACCGCTGAGTGAGCAGCATTTTGAAGCTGTTCAATAGTACTTTGAATTTCTTCCGTAGACTGCTGTGTGCGCGATGCTAGCGTTCTCACTTCATCTGCGACTACCGCAAAGCCTCTACCCTGCTCACCCGCTCTTGCGGCTTCAATGGCGGCATTTAGTGCTAACAGGTTGGTTTGCTCTGCAATACCTTTTATCACATCCAGCACCGAGCCAACTTTATTAGAATCAGACTCTAAACGGGCTATAACGTCAGCGGTTTCGCGTACGTTCTCAGCAAGCTGCTGAATACTGGTAACGGTTTGCTGTACGATTTGACGTCCTTCACTGGCCGCTGTTGTCGCTTTGTTAGCGTCGCTTGCCGCCTGCGCTGCGCTATGTGCAACACCGTCAACAGAGCCACTCATCGTATCTACCGCACGCTTAGCATTGGTTGCGGACTTTTGCTGTACATCAATAGTGCGCTGAGTTTCTTCCGTTACACCGCGTAAGTTCTGCGCTAGGTTTGATAGCGGTAAACTCGCTTCTACCACATCACGCACTACGCCTTGCAGTTTGTCCATGAATTGGTTGAACCAATACACCAATTCGCCAATTTCATCTTCGCTTTTGGTTTCTATACGAACCGTTAGGTCACCGTTTTCTTGAGCAATATCTTTCAGGGAACGAACCACGTCATCAATACTTTGCTTAATGCCGCGAACAATAGGTACCGCGGTCCCAAACAACAATATAGTCACAACCACGGCTAAAATGACGCCTGTACTAATTAGCGAGGTATTGGCACTGTCTGTGTTTTTAAATGCTTCTTCAAATGCCGCCTGTTGAGCATCACGAAATTGAGACATCGCAGCGATGGCACCATCGTAAGACTGATTCATTTGGGCTGAGAGTTCGCCTAAACGACTGAAGTCGGCAGTGCCTTTGACCATAGACTGTGATACGTCGTAGGCAACATCGAAATAATTATCAAAGCCTGAGGAGATGCGGGAAATCTCACTACGAAACTCAGGGCTAATAGAAGCAATGTGGTTTAAGCCGCTTTTTGCTTCTTCGGCGAGCTCTTGCGCCATAGTAAGGGTGTCTTCATCACCAGTGGTCACTGCGCTCGCAAGGGTATCGCGAACCTTTTGCATATCAACCAAGGTCGATGCTGATAGTTGAAGGGCAGGAAATTGAACTTTCTGAACTTTTTCTAGCGTTGCACCATTATTGAGTGCGGTATAGACAGTGATAAGCAAGTAAATAATAAAACTTAGCGCTGCGATCCCCGGAATGAGGAAAATCTTTGTCGCAATTGGCATTTTTTTTAGAAAGTTCATCAGCTATCCCACTGTTTTTTATAATTGCTTAACTACGTTTCAGTTTCACCTGAAAAAACATCATATCTAATTTATCTACCCATTAGCTAAAATCTTTAATGAAATTATGGCCTCGCACCAAAATGCAAGGCCATAACGAGTAGTTAGAACGTATAGTTTACGCCTACTTTAAGCAGTGTTGCATCATTTAGATCGTTTAGATCATCTGAATACCAAGTCACGTCAGTTTTAAGTGCAAAACCTGGCTCAACGTCGTAACGAAGACCAACAGTAACTGCAGACACGTCTAGCTCCTGTTGAGCAGCAATACCTGCCGCAGTTTGGTAAATACCCGGCGAGCCATTTGCGCCGTTCCACGTAGCATCTACCACGGCATCGCCTGTCGCAATCGTAGCTGGTAATGCAGCAATTAAACCTAGCTGAGTACCATTATCCGCTTCTTCAACTTCGTAAGTAATATGTGGTGTAAACTTGCCAAAGCGCATACCCGCCGTAACGTACCATGCTTTATTATCGGCAATAACAGAGCCATCAACTTCTGTTTGGGTAAATTCTGCACCCACAAACCAATCGTACTTATCGATATCAACAGCCACTTCAAAGAAGGTACCTGTATCTTCGTTAACACTCAGGCCTTCAGCGGCTAAAGACGCCGCAGGAATAAAGGCACCATATTGATTTAAACCACCAACAAATGTGTCAAAGTCAGCATTCGCAGCACTTGTTTTAGCACGTGCAAGCAAAGTACGCGCACTGAACCAATCTCGTGTTGCTTCAAATGAAACAGCGACCACGTTTTCCAATTCTAACGCAGCAGGTGTTCCTGAAATGGTGGTATCAGCCTCAGTACGACCAACGGTAAACTGTGCACCATATTCCCAGTCACCTGAGTAGTTCATGTAGTCAACACGAACACCGTCAATGTTGTTGAAGTCAATGCCGTATACAGCATCTGGTGGTGTAAGCCAGTGATACGAGTAACCGATATCTAATGAAGCAGAATACTTAAATAAAGGCATGCGAAGACGGCCTGCACTGATGTTGAAGTTGTTGTTCAACATATAGGTCATGTACGCCCATTCAAAATCGGCGTCGTAATCTTCGCTACCACGACCAACCAGCTGGGCGGTCGCAGAGAGCTTATCGCTAACATCACCACGAACCTGAAGGCCAAATACACTTGCAGGGTCGAAGTTAAAGTCGCTGTCGTAATCGTATACTGACTCGTCATCGTCTAGTGTCATACCACCAATAAGGTTTGCAAAGCCGTTGATTTGAATATCAGCCAGTGCCGGAGTAGCTAACAGGCCAGCCATAGATAAGATAGCAAGTTTGGTTTTCATGCGTGTTCCTTAAATTCTTTGTATAAACGGTCAGTTAAAAGGTAGCGACTACTCGTACGCTGTCGTTAACAGCGCCAGCGTCGACGTAACCAATTGCGCCAGGGTTTCCGGCTACAGCAGATACAACTTCTGCATCGCTACCCAGAGCTTTTGGTGGTTGACCTTTACCGGTAAATACTAGTTTTGACCAAAACGCGGTTAATTGTGCTGCGGTTTTGTTTAATACCTTGCCGTTAAATTCATCAGTGGCAGATTGGCCTTCAGCTAACGCAACTGGCTCGGCTTGCGTACCACTTGGAAACGCCTTTGCTTTATTTAGAAATAAACGGCTAATACTATCTTTGTCGAGGGTGTCAGCGTTACTTGGATGAACAATAACTGCTACATCGGCAAAAGCTACGTTACAGCACAATCCTGCTGCAAGTATCCATTTCTTCATGATATGTCCTCTAGAGTCTGTTGAATGCTTGCTCTTCGCTTTTAACTTTCTTGCTAACCCGTTTGCACGGAAAGTGGAGCTTTTAAACGGCTTGCGACAAACATGTGCGTGTGTGCTCATACT
The DNA here is from genome assembly GCF_022348265.1 of Alteromonas sp. Cnat3-28. Classification (NCBI taxonomy): domain Bacteria; kingdom Pseudomonadati; phylum Pseudomonadota; class Gammaproteobacteria; order Alteromonadales; family Alteromonadaceae; genus Alteromonas; species Alteromonas sp. Cnat3-28. The sequence continues at coordinate 25,644 of NZ_JAKREY010000022.1, read as the reverse complement.
CATACAACGGGGTAAGTATTGGTCACAATTGCCATATTCGCCAATTTGAGCGTGAAAATTTTAGCATTTAAAAATTAATGACTTATACAAGCGTTTGATTTTGGCGTGAAGTGTAGAAGAAGTTGTAAGTTAAGCAACTATACAAATGTCTAATACATTCCTTTATGCATTATGACCACAAATAAGAATTTATGATGAGAGCAGTGAAAAGAAAATTATTTTATCTTTTTCAGTAAGTTAAGGGGTTTCACCACAAAACACTTAGTGATAAGCGCTGATATTTACGTATGTAAAAACATACGGAAAGATAACCCTTATAGCCCCTTCCTGTATATTTTTTAATCAACCCTTGTTGAGCGTGTATTAACGAAAATAAAGGCTAAGCGGGCTTTAACCCGCTATAATGGTTACGATTCGCCTTTTTTATAAGGGATTGACTGCTCCAGCGTCTCTATCTCCATTGTTCGTTGAAGTGGAGAACCGGTGTTTCTTGCCAGCCAACTATAAGCGGTGGGAACAACATAAAGTGTCATGAAGGCAGAAACGAGAACACCAGAGAAAATGACCATACCAATAACCATTCTGCTTTCTGCTCCTGGTCCAGACGCGAGTACAAGTGGTAAGGAGCTAAATACCGTAGTGAAGCCGGTCATTGCGATAGGACGTAGGCGCTGCGCGGCTGCGCGTTTAAGCGCATATTCAAACTCCATACCGGCATCCCGTAGCTGGTTTGCAAACTCGACAATAAGAATACCGTTTTTTGCGGCAAGTCCAATTAGCATAACCAAACCAATTTGACTGTATATATTGATCGTCATATCGCTAAAGAATAGCCCGATATAGGCTCCAACAAGCGCCAGCGGCACGGTCAGCATGATGACTAGCGGGTGCACCCAGCTTTCAAATTGCGCAGCCAATATTAAGTAAGTGACAGCGAGTGCCAGCATAAATACATATACAAATGAATTACCCGCTTCCTGATACAGCTGTGACTCGCCTTTGTAATCTATTGATACATTGTCAGGCAGTTCTGTACTTACAATGTTTTCTAAATATTCAAGTGCCTGCCCTAGCGTATAACCGTCCGCCAAGTTGGCGGAAATAGTGACAGCACGCATTCTGTTGTAGCGATTTAACTGTGCTGACGTGGCTTGCTCTTCAAACGTGAGTAAATTGTCCATAGGAATGAGCTCGCCAGTACGGGATGAACGCACGTACAAATTTTCTATGCTGTTAGGGCTTCGAAAATCTTCCTCTATACCTTCCATGATGACATCGTATTCTTCGCCCCTATCAAGGAATGTTGACACCCTACGCTGACCCAGCATCACTTCCAGTGTGCCGCCAATATCACTAATTGATACCCCAAGATCAGCGGCCCTGTCGCGGTTAATATTCACCAATAGCTGTGGAGAGGTTTCTTTATAATCGGAGTCTAGTCGAATGAGCCTTGGGTTCTGCGCTGCCTTTTGTAGAACAATGTCTCGCCATTCAACCAGATTTTCGTAGGTATCGCCTTGTAAGACAAACTGAACAGGACGGCCGAGGCCTCCTCCGGAAATCCCGCTGCGCATGATGGCAAAAGCACGAACGTCAGGCACGCTGTTAAGTTTGGCGCTAATTTCATCCATGAGCGAAAATGTACTGAAATCTCGCTCATCCCAGTCTGCAGACCCCACAATTGCGATACCCGCATTACCGCCGAAACCAGGTGTTCTAACCAAAAGGCGATTAATTTTCCCACTCTCGCGGTAAGGCATTAAGATACTCTCAATTTTTTCGAGATTCTTTGCGTTACTTTCGAAACTAGCCCCTTCCTGCGCGTTCATCAAAATGAAGAAATTGCCTCTGTCTTCTTTGGGAACGAACTCGCTAGGCACTTTTTCAGAAAGCTGTACCAATGCAACGATAGCAATAGCAAGCATAAGGAGCATCAAAATAGGCTGATGCAACGTTTTACCTAGCGTATTGAAGTAGCAGTTCTCAAGTTTAGAGAACTGCTTGTCCATCCAACTTCCAAAGCCAGATGATCGGGTTCTTTTTTTAAGGATTTTCGACGCCATCATAGGCGACAACGTAAGTGCGGTAAAGCTTGAAAACGCTACCGCAGCAGCTATGGCCAATGCGAACTCCGTAAATAGCCTTCCAATGTTGCCCTCAAGGAAAACCAACGGTACAAACACAGAAATAAGCACCAGCGTTGTTGCAATAACCGCAAACCCAACTTCTTTAGCGCCGCGGTAGGCGGCCAAAATAGGTGGTTCGCCCATTTCTATGCGTCGGTAGATGTTCTCAAGCACAACTATGGCGTCATCCACCACCAAACCGATGGCTAGCACCATAGCAAGCAGGGTAAGAAGGTTGATCGAAAACCCCAGTGCATACATCACGATAAAAGCGGCAATAATAGAAACGGGTACGGTAACTGCCGGAATCAACGTGGCGCGAATATTACCTAGGAAAAGGTAAATAACGATCACCACCATTAGCATCGCTATACCTAAAGTCTCATATACTTCATCAATCGACGCCTCAATAAATACCGACGAATCATAGCTGGGTACAATAAAAATATTATCAGGAAGGGTGGCTTCAATTCTTTCAATTTGCGCTTTCGCTGCACGGGCAACGTCTAAGGTGTTGGCTTTGGACTGCTTAATAATACCGAGTCCAATCATATTGACCCCATCACCACGAAACTCGGTTTCGTCATCTTCGGCGGTTAATTCAACATGGGCTATTTCGCCAAGCCGCACAAGATAGCCGTTGTCGCCTATCGCAACCGTCAGCGCGGCAAAGTCGTCAGGTGTAAGAAAGGTTCGCGCAACCCGTACTTCAAAGTTACGGTCAGTACTTTCCACTTCCCCCGCCGGTAATTCCACATTCTCGGCGCGAATGACTTGCTCTACATCGTTTACCGTAATACCTCTTGCCGCCATTGCATTGCGGTCTAAGAACACTTTCATGGCATAGCGCCTGCCTCCCCCAATTTGAACTCGGGCGACACCATCGACAATTGAAAGCCTATCCACTAATACGCGCTCGGCGTAGTCAGTTAGCTCCATGGTATTTAGGTTTGTGCTTCGCAGGTTGTACCATACCACGGCGCTTTCATCGGAATTTGCTTTAGACACCTCAGGAGGATCAGCTTGGTCAGGCAAGTTATTGAGTGCGCGACTTACTCGCTCGCGCACGTCATTCGCGGCAGCATCAATGTCACGAGAGAGCTTAAATTCAATAGTAATGTCTGAACGACCATTACGAGAGGTCGAGGTAACGTTTTTTATCCCCTCTATACCCGATATTCTATCTTCCAATAGCTGGGTGATCCGAGTCTCAACAATATTAGCCGATGCCCCTGTGTAGGTCGTACTCACCGAGACAATCGGTGGGTCGATATCAGGGTATTCACGCAAACTCAACATGGTAAAAGCGACAATACCGAAAATGATCAGCAGTAAATTGATAACTGTTGCAAAAACGGGGCGCTTTACAGAAACGTCTGACAGTAACATGACGGCAAGCTCCCTTAGCGGTTTAACACATTAACCGGAGATTGGTCGCGCACCCGAAGTGTGCCCTCGGTAATGACTTCGTCGCCTTCGTTTAGCCCACTCACAATTTGTACTAGCCCAGGACGACGCTCTCCAATCACCACTTCGGTTTGCTGTGCAACGTTATCATTAACCACATACACGTATTGCTTGTCTTGTACAGGAACCAGTGCCTTTTCCGGCAATACCAAGGTGTTAAGCACGCGCTTTTCTACCACCACAGTAAGCAGCATACCGGGGCGCAGGCGATTGTCTTTATTGTCAATTGTGGCACGCACACGAATAGAGCGGCTAATTGGGTCAAGGCGCGTATCAATGTTGGTGATTTTCCCTGTAAATTCTTCTCCAGGGTAAGCCACCGAAGATGCACTTAATGTCTGCCCTTTCGCCACGCTTGCAAGGTGATTTTCAGCAATACTGAAATCGACCTTAATTAGACTGATGTCATCTAAAGTAGTGATAGTGTCACCAGGTTGCACCAAAGAGCCGATACTGATTTCGCGATTACCTAATAGTCCGCTAAATGGAGCGCGTATCTGCAAGTCATTTAGCTGAGCTAGCGCAACATCTAGCTGAGCTTGTAAGGCTTTAACCCGTGCTTGCTGCTCGTCAAGAAGTTGTTCAGAGGTAGCGTTTGACTGACGCAAGTCAGAAATTCGCGTGAACTGGCGTTTGGCCTCATCAATATTCGCCTTAAGTTCCTCTACCCTGGCGCGTTCTTCCGTATTGTTTAGCTGAACCAGTAACTCGCCTTCGGTGGCTTTATCGCCGTCTTCAAAATTAATCGTTTTTACGGTATCGGTGACTTGTGCGGTAATATTCACCGACTCATTGGCGGTAGCAGTACCTAATGACTCAATCGTAATGGGGAATGCCTGTGATGATACCAAGGCTGTTTTTACCGGCGTCGCCCGCACGCTACTATTACTCGCGCTCTCTTCTTCGGGCATATTCAAATACACTACAACACCTGCAAGTAGTACTACGCCAAGCAACAAAGGCGATAAAGATAATCGTGAAGACATAACCTTTCCTATAGGTAAAAAAGTATCCCATCACGTATTTTTCAAAACGTTTAGGATACTCAAGTACACAAAATCCGCTTACGATTCTTCGCAAGCGCCGCTATACGTTAAGATTGTGTACTGCGTTATTATTGTTAGTTGTGTTATTTTTGCGTAGAGTCTGTCGTTTAATATTGATTATTTTTAAAACAATCACAAACAGCTTCTAGAGTATTTTACCCAAATCGATGGTCATCTTATTTCGCTTATCAGCTATATTCGCTGTTTTAACGCTTTTCGCATGTTCACAGTCTTCACCCAACGCGCCGGTTTGTCGCGTTTCCGATAGGCTTTTATCTCAACAAAACCAAGTCGGAGAAAACAGTCCAGCCCCTTTGATTGCTGCCGCGTGCCTAGTCAAAACAAATAACAAGGTACTGTTAGTAGAACACCGTCTTTCAGGTAAATTGGATTTTCCTGGTGGAGGGTTGCTTGAACATGAGTCGGTCGCCTGTACTGCACACAGAGAAACGTGGGAAGAAACTGGGTTCAATGTTGAAGTTACCCAATATTTATCCACCACACCTAATGGATTGGCTATATTTGGTTGTGATTTAGATGCTGGTATTGAGACCCTTAAAGACGCCTTCGATGCGCCTCCTTGGGCCAAATTAGAGATAAAAAAACTCGTAAAAGCCGACCCCTTTACCCTTGACCACGACGCAATGCGTTTCGCTGACGATCTTATTCCCTTGCGCGATGGCTATACCCAATTCGATATAACGCAGCACTGACAAAGCATTGTTCATTGTTGCGGGTATTGGTAAATTGTCACCATGAAAAGAATAGGAGAAGTGGCTTGTTTTCACTGCCAACCTTAAGCCTCAAAGGCAAAGTATCTGAACAAGAATGGCAAACTCGTGTCGATTTAGCAGCATGCTATCGGTTAGTGGCAGATATGCGATGGGGCGACCTTATTTACACGCATATCTCAGCTAAGGTACCGGGCACTGATCATTACTTGGTTAACGCCTTTGGCCTGACGTTTGACGAGGTTACCGCCTCTAACCTGGTTAAGGTCGATTTAGAGGGTAACATCCTTGACGATACACCTTACGGCATCAACCCCGCTGGCTTCACCATTCACAGTGCTATCCACGAAGTGCGCCACGATGCCCAATGCGTTATTCACCTGCATACACTAGCCACAATCTCAGTCGCATCTGTTAAAGGCGGGCTTAAGCCCTGGAGCCAGTATTCAATGTTTTCGCTACCATCACTTTCTTATCACAGCTACGAAGGTTTAGCCGTTGATGATAGTGAAAAGAAACGTTTGCAGGACGATCTTGGCGACACTAATCACATGCTTTTGCCTAATCACGGCGGTCTAACCCTTGGCCCCACCGTCGGTGACGCCTTTATGCGCTTTTACGATTTGCAGCGTGCGTGCGAAATTCAGCTTGCCCTGATGCAGTCTAATGAAGAGGTTATCGAGATACCGCAAAGCATTATTGATGGCATATACGCACAGGCTAATGTGGTTCACAGCGGCGAAACAGGCGGCCAAAAAGCATGGCCTGCCATGCTTCGCAAAGCTTACAAACTAGACCCGGGCTTCTGCGAATAATTTAGCTTAGCCAGCTAAACGCCAACTTATTTCAAACAGGAATTGTTTATACATTATGAAAGTCACCAAAGTAGAAATTTTTGATATCGAATGCCCTAAGCGCCCTCAGTGGAACCCGGTTTTCGTACGCGTTTACACCGACGAAGGTATTACCGGTGTGGGCGAAGCAGGACTGGCTTATGATTGGGGTCACAGCGCCGCTGCACACATGATTAAAGAAATTGCCGAAGCCATGCTGATTGGCTTTAATCCTTTTCACACTGAACTGCTGTGGTCGAGAATGCTGCGCGAAGGCTTTTGGGGATTAGGCGGCGGCCCGGTTATTTATGCTGCGATGAGCGCTATTGATACAGCACTTTGGGACATTAAAGGCAAAGCGCTTGGCTTACCGGTTTACGAATTACTGGGTGGCAAAACTAATGGCAAGCTCCGTAGCTACGCTAGCCAGCTACAGTTTGATTGGGACAAAGAAGTAACCAAGCTTAACGACCCCGCTGACTATGCTCGCGCCACTGAAAAAGCACTTAAAGATGGTTACGATGCGGTTAAAGTTGACCCCATCGTTTACGATAAAGACGGCAACACCCATTTCGACAGAACCAAACTATTCACTAAGCCCGAGCTTAAACTTTTCAAAGCCCGTCTTCAGGCGATTAGAGACACAATGGGCGAAGATGGCGACATCATCTTTGAATGTCACAGCTTATTAGGTGCATCAACGGCTATCCAGCTGGGTGACATCGTTGAAGAAATTGGCTGTCTATATTACGAAGAGCCAGTGAATTACCTTAACTCGAAGCTTCACGACAAAGTAGCGAAGAACGTGAATGTGCCTATTGCGGGCGGTGAGCGCTTGTACCACCGCTGGGATGTACGCCCTTACCTTGAAGACCAATCTATTGATGTACTTCAGCCTGACGTTGGCCTTTGTGGTGGTTTCACCGAAGCGAAAAAGGTGTGTGATTATGCCGACATTTACGATGTACGTATTCAGGCTCACGTTTGCGGAGGCCCTGTAGCGACAGCGGCAAGCCTGCATCTAGAAACGGCCATTCCAAACTTCTTAATTCACGAGCACCATACCTACGCTATTAAAGATTGGAACCGTGAACTTTGCATTCAAGATCCTCAGCCAGTAAACGGCTTCATTGAAGCGCCTGACACACCGGGAATTGGTATCGATCTAAACGATGAGGTGGTTTATCGCTCGCCGCACATGACGGTAACTGAGCTTAAATAAAGCTGAAACCCAACGGGTTTATTGAAGGCAATAAACCCTAGGCTAGTTCAGCAGCTCAACTAAGCTAGCTTTATGCGATGTCGTACCATCGCTTCGCATTTTCGTACAGCAGCGCCGCTTTTTGAGTTACAGAAAGCGGCGTTGTCATATCAATGAATCCATGCCAAAGCGCGGCATACGGCATTCGCCACTGACACAGCGGAAAGTTGCTGGCAAACATCATGTGATCTGTGCCAACGGTGTCCAGCAAGGTTTCAAAAATATAAGACGCACGCTGCCACAGCCAACGGCGATCTTGCATTTCTAATCCTGAGAACTTAAACACAACTTGCTGCGTTTCATTCAAGTCGCGAATACTCTGCCGCCATGTTTTAAACGCAAAGCTATTTACATCAATCGGCGCTATTGCGGCATGGTTTATAGCCACTTTTAGCGAGGGTGTTTGTTCTAGTACCGTTAGCAACGCATGCACAGCATTGCTATCTGTAAGATTTAACTGCGCTTCAAAAGACAAGCCTTGCGACGCCATATGATGAACTCCCCATTTAACTTTAGGGGTGCGTAAAAGTACTTTAGCATCGTCATCTAATATGTGACGAAGCCCACGTATTGAGTGGTACCGCTTTAGCTTATCGATATGACTGCCAACATTATTTCCTGTTAAATCGATACACCCAACTGAACGGAATGGCAGCGTACAATGACGCTCCAAGAACGCAATTTCACGCCAGGGTCTTTCGTTATCGTAACCCGCTTCAATGTGAACAAAACCGCCTAACTGCCCTAACGACGCGCAATAGAGCATGTGCTCTGTAGTATGTTTTGCAATCGCTTTTTTATCTGGCCAAAAAGGGGCATTGGCTGGTTTCAGCCAATTATAGTGCCCTTCGTTTAAGGCAAAGAAGTGAATATGAGGGTCTATCCAATTGATTGAAGGCTTGCTCATCTTTGTTTATAAAACCTTGGTTTATACTATTGCTGATAAGGCATTTCGCGTTGCTTTTCTGTTCAGCTCTTTCTATTGTGCTGTGTAGCCCCCATCCACCGCATACAAGCTACCCGTGATGAACGACGCTTTGTTGCTGCATAGGAAATAAGTCAATTCAGCTACGTCTTCGGGTTGGCCCAAACGTCCAATAGGTTGTGCAGCGGCTTCTTCAGCTACCACTTCATTTTTATCTGCCCCGGAACGTGCCACATATTTATCAATGGCGTTATGAAATAGAGGTGTTTCGATGGTACCCGGGCAGACCGCGTTAACGCGGATATTATAGGGTGCGTAGTCAAGCGCGGTGGTTTTCGCCATAGACGCCAACGCACCTTTGCTGACACCGTAGGCGAACGAATTGCGCTTTCCTATAAAGGACTGATCTGAGCCCATCACCACAATCGCGCCGCTGCCCTGCTCTTTCATGGTTGGCAGGCAAGACTTAATCGCGCCATACGCTCCTTTTACGTTCAAGTTTAGTACCTTATCAAGCAGCGCTTCATCAGTGTCTTCAATGGTTGCTGAAACATGTATACCGGCATTACATACCAATGCGTCTATGCGTTGATAAGAACTAATAACCTCATTCACCGCGGCTTCAATATTACGCACAACACTTACATCACACGGCTTCCAGATAGCATTAGGTAACGCTTGCTCAAAGTCTCTGATATCTAAATTAATGACTTGATAACCGTTTTGACTAAACAGCTTGCATACCGCAAAACCGATACCCAAGCTTCCCCCCGTTACAATGCAAACCGGGCTCTGCGCATCATCACTGCTATATTTAAGGTTTTTCTTCGCGCTTTCTGAATTCATGTTTTTATGTACCGTGTTGCTTGTGCGTATGTGAACGGGTTATTTCAATGTAGGCTAAGCATGCCAGTGAAAATTTGGATTGCAAGCGAGCTTACTACTTGAGTTCACTTTTCTATATTAACACCAATGCGTCAGACATCATCACCAGAGCCTGTGTGACCTTTGCTGCGCATTAAAAGTCAACGAATCTTGGTAAACCTATGTGTTTCTCTCATATCAGTCCGCATAGATCATTACCCACATCATCCAAATTTATTATTAACTTTCCTTTAACGGACTATTCGGACTACGCTTTTTGTGACTATAATAGACAAAATTAAAACACTTGTTTGAAAAAAGGAGTCATCCATGCCTCTGTACCACGCCCCTACGACTGATTTTCAGTTCTTGTTAAAAGACTGGCTTGGACTTGATGCTCACTACGAAAAGCTCGGTATCAGCGACTTTGATAGCGAACTTGCCAACGAAATTATTGCACAGGGTGCAAAGTTTGCTTTGGATGTGGTTGCCCCTCTTAACCGTGAAGGCGATGAAGAAGGCTGTACGCTAAAAGACGGCAGCATTACCACGCCTAAAGGCTTCGCTGATGCCTATCAGGAATATGTTGCTAACGGCTGGAATGCAATGCTAGGTACTGCCGAGTACGACGGGCAGGACTTGCCGTACACCATGGCTGTGCCTGTTCACGAAATGCTAAACGCGGCGAACTTAAGCTGGCGTTTAACCACCATGCTTACTGAAAGCGCAACACTTGCGGTTACTAAACACGCCAGTAAAGAATTAAAAGATATCTACCTTGCTAAGCTAATCAGCGGTGAGTGGACAGGTACCATGAACCTGACCGAACCTCATGCAGGAACAGATTTGAGCTTGCTTAGTACCAAAGCAGAGCCACAAGGCGACGGCAGCTATAAAGTCACCGGTAATAAGATCTTTATTACCGCAGGTGATCACGATTGGAGTTCGAACGTTATTCACCTTGTTCTAGCTCGTCTACCTGACGCCCCTAAAGGCGTTAAAGGCATCAGCTTATTCTTAGTGCCCAAGTTCCTTCCAGATGCCAGCAATGAGCCTGGTGAGGCGAACAGCTTGTCAGTGGGAAGCATCGAACACAAAATGGGGATCAAAGCGAGCCCGACTTGTGTGATGAATTTTGACGGTGCAACGGGTTACCTTGTAGGTGAAGAAAACCAAGGGCTGGCATGCATGTTCACCATGATGAACGATGCACGCTTCCAAGTAGGTCTGCAAGGTTTAGGGGCGGCAGAAGCCTCTTACCAAGGCGCGCTGACCTATGCCCGCGAGCGCGTTCAGTCTCGCGCACCTCAGGGTATTCAAAATCCAGAAGGCAAAGCAGACCCAATCGTCTTTCAACCTGACGTAGCGCGTATGTTACTTACGCAGAAATCACTGATTGAAGGCTGCCGTGCACTTTCACTTTTCTATGCCAAGTTTATGGACGTTGAGAAGCTTGGTGAAGGTCAAGAAAAAGAAGATGCCGACAAGATACTTCAGTTTTTAACTCCAATCTGCAAAGCTTTTATGACGGATATGGGCCTTGAGACCACCAGCCTAGGTGTACAAGTATTTGGTGGTCACGGCTTTATTCGTGAATGGGGTATGGAACAACTTATGCGCGACGTGCGCATTGCTATGTTATATGAAGGCACCAACGGTATTCAGGCGCTAGACCTTATTGGTCGTAAGCTTACCCGAGATGGCGGTCAAATGATGGAAGCGACCTATAATGCGTTTAACGCTTTAGTTAGCGACATTCAAGACAGTGAGGCGAAGGGTCTGGCTCAAGGAATTCTTGATGACTGGCGTGCATCTTCAGCCGATTGCTTAGGTATGGATGCAACCACTGCTGCGGCAGCTGCCTGTGATTATTTGGCGTACAGCGCCTATTCACTGATTGGGGTACTGTGGTATAGCATGGCTGACAAAGCGCAGGCATCAGGTAATGCGGTACTTGCAGCGTCTAAGATGAAGACACGTGACTTCTATATGGAACGTATCTTGGTACGTCGCGATGCGCACAAAGCCGCTTATAAAGCTGGCCCTGAAAGCACCCTTGCAATATCAGGTAATGAGTTTGATTATCTGTAGGCAGCTTATATTGCTATAGCCCGTGAAATATGGGCTATGAATGCAAAAAAGGTCACTATATGTGACCTTTTTTATTATGACTTGAACGAAACTATTAGTCGTTCGCTGCTACTTGGGTTGAAAAGGTATCTGAAAACCAATCGTTAAGCATCGCTTTTTCATAAGAAAGCGATTCCGTGCGATTGCGACGAATATTCGACTCCATAAAATCCATATCTTTAAGTTTCACATCTTCACCACTTAAAATGACCTGACCGTCGGCATTAGCCAACGAGTAGCTAAATGTCATTCTAGGAATATCAACGCGCTTAATGATACGGACGTCGCTACCGGCGCCGTTACCGAAACCGACAAACTGGCTTGGCCAAACTTGGCCAGCTAAATCAACATTTGTTACTGTCATTGACAGCACTTGCGACTCAGGTAAATCACTGGCCAAATCTACAATATGTTCTTCAAGCTCTTGTAGCGTTCGTTCGCGGAACCGTTTACGAGATTCATTGGTTGGTCTTACATCGCTATAAGACTCAGGTTCTTCCCACGTTATCTTCACCTCAGCGGCTTGAGTGGGAGCAAAAACGGTAAGGAGTCCCACCGCTGTGGCGCAGCTTAAACAAGAAAAAGTACGTAATTTATTCACTTTTATGCTCCTAAATTCAGTCGTTTAAACTATGAGTTAGCAAGACATTTAGAGAAAGCTTAGCATGCAGCAATTGTCGGCTTTTATATCAGCTTTATATTTAACCAGCCTTGTTAAAATTGGCTAGTCTCGCTTTGCTACTTGCATAACTGACGACTGTTTAATGATTAGGCATAGTTGAACGCGTTTAGTTCCCGTAAAGTTGGGGTTTATATCGTCCTTTTCACAATAGGTGTGATAAAAACGTTTAACGCTTGCGCTATCAGCGGTGATTTGCTGAACATATGTTTGCTGGTAAGGCTTTAAGGGACTCAGCTGGATATTAATTTTATCTTGTAAACTACGCAGTTCTTCTCGCTCCGGTAAGGTGGCAATTGAAACTAGCCATTCAGAAAGCGAGTTCTGGATATCTTCAAAGAGATACTGAACAAAAGGAGACCGCAGCACAATTACCAAAACAATAATTTCAGCAGCGATGATAAAGAACCTTAACATGACTTCTCAGCTAACTTTGACAGACGTTTACTACAAATAGCGCCAATTTTTTAGCACCTTTCTCACTATGTGCTCAACTACACTTTGCCAATTTACATTTTCACAATGCTCACTGTACACGATTCAAACGGTAATTGACCACATTATTATCGACGATAATAGGGTCATATCGGTTTACCTGTAAATACAGCAAACTATACTCATGTATAGTAGGTAAAGCCTAATCGTCGATGTTGGGCATCAAATGGCATCTGGCCGTTATATTAATCCTCATTATTCACGTAGCTGTATTTAACTATTTACAAAGTTACATAGACTGAGGAAATCAAAACAAAAAACGACTTACGTTCTGAAGTTTCAGTATTGACTGAAACTTTAAAAAGATACACCATACGCCGCATTATTGATCTACATTTAATATGACGTTTTGAACGCAGTTATACTGCACAGGCAGTTCGTTACGTCACATAAGGTTAAGCTATGAATGAACAAATACCGGTAAAGACCGTTACACCGGTAAAAGTACATAAACCCAAAGGTGGACCTGAGGGTAAACGCCACGACTCTCGTAGCCGTATTTATGTGCGGGCTGTACAAGGCCCTCTGGAGACGTTTAGACGCATGTTTGGCCTTTTCTTTTTGGGCCTCTTTGCCATCATTCCATGGATTCAGTACAACGGGCATCAAGCCGTGCTACTCGATATTGGTGAGCAGCGATTTACTATATTCTCTCTAACCTTATGGCCTCAAGATCTCACTTTACTGGCCTATATATTTATTGTTTCCGCCTTTGCGCTGTTCTTCGTCACCACTTTCGCTGGTCGAGTGTGGTGTGGATTTATGTGTCCTCAAACAACGTGGGTATACATTTATACGTGGTTCGAAGAGAAATTCGAAGGCCCGCGCAACAAGCGTATAGCGCTAGATGCACGCAAAATGGATGCAGATAAATTTTTGCGTAAAACAGCTAAGCACACCGCTTGGGTATTGGTAGCGCTGTTAACGGCTTTAACCTTCGTTGGCTACTTTACGCCAATTGATGAACTGTTTATCGATTTTGTAACATTTAACACCAGCTTCTGGGCAGGTTTATCGGTTATTTTCTTTGCCGTATGTACGTACGGAAACGCTGGCTACATGCGCGAAATCATGTGCACGCACATTTGCCCGTATGCGCGTTTTCAGTCTGCCATGTTCGACAAAGACACGTTTACTGTATCGTACGATGCAAAGCGTGGAGAGCAACGCGGCCCGCGACCACGCAAACTTAGTCACGAGCAAGTAAAAGAAAAAGGGTTAGGCGACTGTATAGACTGCAACCTGTGTGTTCAGGTATGCCCAACCGGTATCGATATTCGAAATGGCTTACAATACGAATGCATCAACTGCGGCGCCTGTGTTGATGCCTGTAACGGTGTTATGGATAAAATGGGTTATCCTAAAGGCCTGATCAGCTTTACTTCTGAAGAAGAACTAGCTGGCGGTAAGACTCACATTTTACGTCCAAAGTTAATTGGTTACTTTGTGGTTTTAGTGGTGATGATAGGCTTGCTGTTTGCCAATATTTGGATGCGCAGCCCCACCGAAGTTGACATTATCCGCGACAGAAACTCGCTATACCGCGAAACGAATGAAGGGCTAATTGAGAACGTTTATACAATAAAAGTACTTAACAAAACTCAGCAAACCCAAACCTACTCTATTGCTGTAAAAGGTTTGCCTGACTACAAGTACATTGGTGAGCAAACTGTAACAGTTGAAGGCGGTGCGGTGTATAGCACGCCAATTTCAGTTGCAACTGACGCCTATAATCTGGAAGATACGGTTACCGATATTTTTATCAGTGTAACCACCACTATTGATGGCGAAACGGTTACCGTTGATGAGCCAACTAAGTTCCTTTATCGATGACAGATTTTTCATTCTCTGGGCTTAGCCCAGATACCATATTAGATGCCCTGGAAAGTCAGGGCATTTTTCTTCAAAGCGGTTTGCTAGCACTAAATAGTTATGAAAACCGCGTCTACCAGTTTTTGGCTGAAGACGGTCAGCGCTATGTAGCAAAATTCTATCGCCCAGGTCGATGGACCGACGCTCAAATTCTTGAAGAACACGCGTTTGCTGCAGAGCTAATCGATAACGAAATTCCATTGGCTGCGCCCATTTCTCTCAATGGCAGCACGCTGCATCATCACACCGTGGCCGAAACTGACTATCGATTTGCGTTATTTCCTTCGGTGGGCGGTAGACAATTCGAAAATGACAACCTTGATCAACTCGAATGGATGGGGCGTTTCATTGGCCGTATTCATCGCGTTGCATCAGCGAAAGGTTTTATGCACCGCCCTTCGATTGACATTGAAAGTTATCTCAACGAGCCAAAGCAAGTTCTTGCTCAAAGCACACTATTGCCAGAGCATTTAAAAACAGCTTTTTTCGCCATACTTAATCCTGTGATTGAAGCCACCCAAAAAGCTTACAAGCCAACATCGAGTATTCGACTCCACGGTGACTGCCACCCGGGCAATATACTATGGCGCGACGGTCCGACCTTCGTTGATCTTGATGATTGCCGTATGGGGCCCGCTATTCAAGATTTGTGGATGATGTTAAGCGGTGACCGTCAGCAACAGCTATTGCAGCTCGATACTTTGGTTGAAGCATACGAGGAGTTTCACCCGTTTGACACTGCACAGTTGCCACTTATTGAGCCCCTGCGCGCTATGCGAATGGTGCATTACATGGCATGGCTTTCACGACGCTGGGAAGACCCTGCTTTTCCGCGGGCATTTCCTTGGTTTGCTGAAGACAAATACTGGGAAGGCCAAATACTTGCTCTGAAAGAACAGCTATCGGCCCTTCAAGAGCCTCCACTGAAATTAGGATATTGAGCCAGCTCCTTTACTGCTGAAAAAACGCTTTTTCGATGACCGTTGTCGATAATCTTATGGCGGTTACGAAAAAGCGTAAGGTATAAGAAACCGTATTCGCTATCACTTTTTAACTTAGATATAATCGACAGTGTGTAGGTGCTCTTGTCTAGCTCCGTATTATACCAGTCCGCATAGATAATTACCCACTCAGCGAGAGTTAAAATGTTCGTAATCGCGGCGTGTTACCGTAGGTATAGTGGTTCTACATCAAGGTAACACAACAAAGAGTACGAACATTTTAAACTCGCCCTTCGGGAAGGTCTGGCAAGCTTCCTAGCTGCATTCTGGGAATTTGAAAGGGAACAGCCATTCCTGAATTCCCACGCTTTGCTATGAAGCTTGCCAGCGCCTTCTGAGTGGGCAATTATCTATGCGGATTGGTATTAACTACGGCGACAAGGGTTAAACGGGAAATCAGTGAAAAACTGATGCTGCCCCCGCAACGGTAAACTCAACGCGTTGTCGTTTTCTTTTCATACGCCACTGTCTTTTATGCGTTAGGTATTTAACGCCATTAGATGGGAAGGCAAAAGAGCTATTACATTTTTAGTAATGGTGAGTAAGCCCGGATACCGGCCTGTACTTCATGGTGTCGTTTGCTTGCTCACATCCATAATTAAGCAAAAACGTGCACTTTCCCTAATCATGTGCTCGGGTGGAGCGCATCAAAGACAACATAAAAACCATGCGTACACATTTTACTAAAGCAGCCCTTAGCGCTGCAGTTATTTCGTGCTTAAGCACACCTGCCTTTGCTCAAACTTCTGACCAAGATATTGAAACCTTAACAGTAACAGGCACGCGTTTGCCTATTTCGTTAACCAAACTTCCTGGTTCAGTTTCGGTGCTAACTGAAAGCGACATTAAAGCTTCGGGCGCACTTCAACTTACCGATCTAATTCGCGGCCTACCTGGCGTTAGCTTGTCTCAGTCAGGCAGTCCTGGTGGCTTAACAGAGCTGCGCGTGCGCGGCGGTGAAACCAACCATCTACTTGTTTTAATTGATGGCGTTGTTGCCAACGACGTAGGCCAAGGAAGCCTGGTTGACCTTGCTCACTTAACTAGTACAAACGTGGTGCGCATAGAACTTCTTCGAGGCCCGCAAAGCGCAAGATGGGGCAGCGGCGCTATCGGTGGTGTATTGAGCATTACTACGAAGTCAGGCCAGTTTGCCGATAATGCGTCACACGTAGACTTCTCTGCTGGCGTTGGCACACAAGGTACATTGCAGGGCAGCATGAACGCGCGCTCGCAAAGCGATAACGTGGGTGTTTCAGCATACGCCAGCTACATTCGCACCGACGGCGACAACGTATCTCGTGTTGGTAACGAAGATGATGGCTACGATAACATGACCGCTGGTATTAATATTAATTATGCCGCAACGTCGGAGCATACGTTAATAGCTAACCTTCGCACGGTTCAGTACGAGAATGATTACGACGGCACTGATTTTGTGACGACAGGCCTTCCTGCTGACTCAGATAACGTGACGGATGGTTCACAAATTAGTGCGAAATTAAGATGGGAATTTGCTCCGGAAAATACAGGTTATCGCTCAGCGCTAAGTGCGCATTATCGCAAAGACAATAACGATAACACCGAGTCAGGTGCAGACACTGGCGGCACCACTGGTGAGCGCATAGAGTTAAACTGGACAGGTTTCTATACCATGGATAACTGGGATTTTGCTGGCGGTGTTGAATACCTACAGCGCCTTTTTACCCAGCGCGGCCCAATTGCATTTGGCGATCCGAACCAGAAGCAGCACGACAATACTTATGGCGTATTTGCCGAGACAAATGGCCAGCTAACCGAGTCGCTAACCGCAACACTAAGCGCACGATTCGACAACAACAGTGAGTTCGACAATGCCGTAAGTTATCGCGGTGGCCTTACGTGGCAGCTTAACGATTACTACGCTGTTTTTACCAGCTATGGTAAAGCTGTTAAAACCCCCACCTTCACCGAGCGCTTTGGCTACTTCCCTGCAAGCTTCATCGGCAACCCAAACTTAGAACCTGAAACCAGTGAAGAATGGGAAATAGGCGTTAAGGCAAACTGGAAATCACTGTCTGCACAAATCAGCGCATACACTACCGACCTTGAAGATGAAATCAATGGCTTCGTATTTGTGTCAGACTTGGGTGCATATAGTGCCGATAATATCGACGGTGAAAGCTCACGAGAAGGTATTGATCTAGAACTTAACTGGGACAGTGGCTATGGTGATTTTACCGCAGCGTATAGTTATCTAGATGCGGAACAAACCGACAATGGTATAACCACCACTGAACTGCGTCGTGCCCGTCACCAAGGCTCATTAACCTACAACACTGACTTTGGAACGGAGAAGTTCAGCTTTTACACCAAGCTAGCTTACACAGGGAGTCATTACGACACCTTCTTCCCTCCTTTCCCTGATTCGTCTCAGACTCTGGCGCTGTCAGCCTATACGCTTGCAACCGTTAATTTAGGCTATCAGATAGATAAGCAGTGGCAGGTCTCGTTGAAGGTCGACAATGTATTTGATACTGATTATGAAGACATTGTAGGTTATGCAGGCCAAGAGCGTCGCGCTCTACTTTCAGTTAACTACAGCATGTAAGTGATGTAACGTTAATGAACCTTCTGTTGAGCGTTGCTTAAAGGCAAAACTCAACGTGAAATCAACAAACAATAAAGGGCTATACATGGTTATAGCCCTTTTTCTTTGAGTTTCTGTTAGGACCTGATGATTCAGACTCTGTTCATCATGCGTATATAAAATACTGCATTTACCTAAAACTTGAGTCGCGTTTTTTAGTGAGCTTGTCGCGTAGTAAGGCATTGAAGTAGAACAGGTCCTAGTTAAGCGAACAAGCCTGTGATAATCTCGGTATCGATAATAGTTTTTTGAACATAGGATTATATTCCATGAAAAAGTTTGCAGTAATGTTTGTCATGGCAATGCTTTTGCCACTAACAGCATGCGCTCAGGAGCCAGCGTCTAAATGGAAAGAAGGTACGCACTATACTGTGCTTGATAAAGAAGCCACAGATAAGCCTGTTATTACTGAGTACTTCTCATTTTGGTGCCCTCACTGCTTCCAGTTCGAACCTATCGTTGCGCAAATTAAAGAAAAGAAAAGCGACGGCACGAAATTCAATAAGGTGCATGTAAACTTTATGCGTTTTACTGGACCAGAAGTTCAAGACGATGCAACTAAAGCCATGCTAATTGCGCGCGCTATGAAGCAAGAAGACGCGATGAACGGCGCTATTTTTAACTATATCCACAAGCAACGTGCATCTATCACTGGCTTGAAAGACCTTCGCAATATCTTCGTTGTAAACGGTGTAGACGGTGAAGAGTTTGACAAAATGGCTAAAAGCTTCGGCGTAAATAGCATGGTGCGCAAGAATCAACAGCAAATTGATGAGTATCGTGAGCACCTAACTGGTGTGCCAAGCTTTATTATCAACGGTAAATATCAGCCTACTTTCACTGCTGACATGACCTTCGACGACATCGCTGACCTAATCGTGTGGCTATCTGAGCAAAAATAATTTGGTTAATAACCAATACACTCATTAGACCTTGAATAATTAAATGGGCGCTCAGGCGCCCATTTTTACGCCTTGGAGCATCCCAATGTATGCAGTAAGTGACTTTGCTGACTTTATCTGTGAACTTGACCAGCTAAAAGCAGTTAAGCGCCAGATCACCCTCCCCTGTGATAACTATCGACAGGAAAACTCCGCAGAGCACAGCTGGCATGTTGCATTAATGGCAAATATGCTAAGCGAATATGCGGCTAAACCCATAGATGTGACCCGCGTTATTCGCATGATCCTTATTCACGATATTGTGGAAATTGATGCTGGCGACATGTTTGCTTTCAATCATCAAACAGATCACGACGCACAAGCCGAGAAAGAAGTAGCTGCCGCTAAGCGCATTTTTGGTTTATTGCCGAGTCCACTTAGTAGTGAAATGCTCGATTTATGGCTTGAGTTTGAAGCAGCGGAAACCGCCGATGCAGAATTTGCAAAATCAATGGACCGCGTACTTCCCGTATTTCAAAATATGAAAGACAACGGAGGAAGCTGGAAGCGTCACGGTATTGCAAGGGAGAAAATTGAGAAGCGTAATGCTCACCTTAAATCTTGCGCACCGGCTTTATGGGACTACGTTATGCAGCAGCTTGATGTGGCCGTTGAAAAAGGCTGGCTAAGTCAGTAACGACTCAGCCAGACCTGTAGTATTAATTACAACATAACGTTGTAATAGTGTATTGCAATTAGAAGCGTGTACCAATCCACATCCAGAAGCGATTGGTATCCACCTTTATATCTCCCGCATCGTAAGTACCGTACTTAATGCCAAAATTGTACTTACCTGCAAACTTCTTCGTATACTGCACATTAATTTCGCTGCCTAAATCGTCAGCACCGTTACTGCTGTCGTCAGCGCTGAAATCGTGGTAAGCCAAAAGCCATTTACCACCGGCTAGCCCACCTGATAGAGATAACTTAAGATCTTTTAAGCCCTGTGCTGGCGTGCCCAAGAACTGATCAGTCCAACCGTTGAATTTGTGCAGCGTAGCTAGCGGCGTTGCAAAACCGTACAACCCATCGTCAGAACCTAGTATTTCGAAATCGACCTTAGCCGTCACACCAGAAAACGTGGCTGCGACATACGCATTTAGATAGGAGGCGTCAAAGTCGGTGGCCGTTTCGCCCGCGCCAGCTTCGCTTGATTGCGTGGCAAACTCACCACCGTAAGCCCAATTCACGCTGTCACTTTTCATCTTTCCATCATAGCTCACACCATATGTATCCAACGCGTTGTCTGTATCGTTGTCCACCTCTAATAGGTAAGCATAAGCCACAAATTTACCGATTTTAGATGTATAGGTGGCATGAAGAATATGATCTTTAGAATCTAAATCTGCCGCTTCTGCGAAAATACGGTTGCGTTTGTACAGATAGCTATAAAATAGCGCTAGATTGTCGGTCGCCGCATATTTTGCGCTTACCGCATCGAAGGTCTGGCGGTCTTGTCGCCAGCCAACGTGGCCAACAAATCGATGGTCATCAAGTGTAATTACTTGGCGCCCTACTCTGGCGGTAAAATTATCCGTCTTATATTGAATAAAAGCTTGGTCAACTTCGGTGGTTTCAGGGTCGGCAATGACCGAGTACTCACCCACGTTAAAGCCAGTAGGCCCCACAGTAAACTCATCTTGCCCCAATACAATGCGGCTATCTTCAACCTCGGCAGTAAACGAGAAGCCATTAACACTACCCGAGCTAAAGCCCAAACGGGTGCGCAAAGTCAGTGCACTTGCATCTTCTAATGCATTGTCTTGATCAACAGATTCATAACGTAAATTCAGGTCCGCCCATGCTTTTGAATCACTAAGGGCGGCGTGAATATCGGCAGCCATTACGCTGCCGCCTAGTACTGTCATAACAGATGCCGCCAGCATCTTGATGCCAAAGTTTTGTAACGTATTCATGTGTATCCCCTATTGGTATTGATGAGGGCCTGCTGGCTTTTGCTGTACATTTTTTGCAGCGGTCTGTGTGCCATCTAGGCAAGGCGGATGTTTGACGGTTTAGTGGTTCTAAATCGAAAACATTCAACGCAGTATAGATGGCACACAGGCGCTGCCCGAAGGGGTCGTTATGGAAGCCTTTTACTCTTTGTCACAGTCCTTTAACTTAGCCCACTAGGCTTGCAGGACTGTTTCGCGATTAAAAGGCTTCCATTTAGACCAAAACTTGTACAACAAAGGCCAACAGGCCCAGAAGTCAAAACTTACCCAGCCAGCATTAGAATGCCGGTTGAAAAGTACTGGTTTTGGTTGGTGGCGGAAAAGGCTTCCGCCCTAGTCAGGTGCCGATAAAGCTAGGCGGCATCTGATTTCTTAGCGTCTTTTTTTTCAGATGACACCCCGCTGGGTTTTGCTTGTTGTTGCGATTGTTTGTTAGTAGTTGGCGCTTGGTTTGCGCGTGACGAAACGGTTTCAACCTTCTTTTGTTTGTCGTAAAGAAAGGTTAAGACTTCATGTCTGTATTGGTTGTACTGCTTGTTATCTGCAAGTGCTAATCTATCTCGTGGACGCGGCAACTCAATATCTAGAATTTCGCCAATGGTGGCCGCTGGGCCGTTATTCATCATAACAATGCGGTCAGATAGCAATACTGCCTCATCCACATCGTGGGTAATCATAATAACCGTGTTGCCCAAGTCAGCGTGAATTTCCATGAGCGAGTCTTGAAGATGAGCGCGAGTCAGGGCGTCTAGCGCACCGAACGGTTCGTCCATTAGCAGCACTTTTGGTTCCATTGCCAATGCTCGCGCAATGCCTACTCGCTGTTTCATACCACCTGATATTTCACTGGGTAATTTATCAAGGACGTGGGTCATGTGCACAAGCTCTAGGTTGTGCATGATCCAGTCACGCATCTCGGTTTTACTCTTGTCTCGCATGGTAGATTTCACGGCCAGTTCAACATTTTTGTATACCGTAAGCCAAGGTAATAAAGAGTGGTTTTGAAAGACTACAGCGCGCTCAGGTCCAGGCTGCTTCACTTCTGCGCCATCTAAAATTACGCCGCCCGTGGTAGCTTGATGTAGACCTGCGACGATATTCAACACCGTTGATTTACCGCAGCCCGAATGGCCAATTAACGACACAAATTCACCTTTACTGATTTTAAGATTCACATCTTGAAGCGCAGTAAATGGCCCTTTCGGTGTGGGGAAGTCGATACCTACCTGCTCTAACTCTAAGTGTTTAGTGTGCATAAAATTTTCCTCAAAATTAGCGTAGTACGCTCGACTTGTCCCAGCTTACAGCGCGCTGAATCGATAACATTAAGCGGTCTAGCACAAAGCCAATAGCGCCAATGGTGAGCACTGCTACCATGATTC
This sequence comes from Alteromonas sp. Cnat3-28, assembly GCF_022348265.1. Classification (NCBI taxonomy): domain Bacteria; kingdom Pseudomonadati; phylum Pseudomonadota; class Gammaproteobacteria; order Alteromonadales; family Alteromonadaceae; genus Alteromonas; species Alteromonas sp. Cnat3-28. The sequence continues at coordinate 3,307 of NZ_JAKREY010000022.1, read as the reverse complement.
TCGCTAGCGACTCCGAACTTCCGTTTTGGAATTCATCCCACACAAACTTTCCTAGGCCCGGGTTTTGGGCAAGCATTTCTGCCGCAATCAGTACCATCCAGCCAATACCAAGCGACAATCTAAGTCCTGTAAAAATCATGGGAATAGAAGATGGAAGTACTATTTTGGTGAGATGAGCAAAGGGCGTAAGACGCAATACTTTACTTACGTTGATTAGGTCTTTATCAATATTGGAAACGCCTACAGCGGTGTTAATAAGAGTTGGCCATAAACAACAAAGCGAAACCGTAAAGGCAGAGGTGACAAATGATTTAGAAAACGCCGGGTCATCGCTGACATAAAGGGCACTTACTACCATAGTCACCAGCGGCAGCCATGCCAATGGAGACACTGGCTTAAATAACTGGATAAGTGGATTTATTGCGGTGTAAGCAGATTTACTTAAACCACATAATATTCCCACAGGAACCGCTATAACCGATGCAATAAGGAACCCCACCATGACGGTGTAAAGGCTTGTCCAAATTTGGTCAAAGAAGGTGGGCGCACCGGTGAACTCTCTGATTTTTGGCTGATAAGTGGGGTCTTGCGCTACACGCGCTGCATTTCTTGCTTCTTGACGTTGATAGAATGCATCCGCCTTTTCACGCTGTGCGATATGCTCGTCAATTAACGCACCGGCCTGCTCAAAAACTTGTGCTGGCCCTGGGAACTGCCCCAGCGACGTGTCGATACTTTTTGCAACACCATTCCAAATCGCCAAGAACATTAGCAAGCCGATAACAGGCAACAGCAACGCAGGCGTGGATTGATATAAACGGCTCAACAAAGAGTTGGCGTTTGACGGCGACGATGGAAGGCGAAGAATGGTTGTCATCTTGCTCATTGCTTGCTCCTGACACATGATGTGCGCTATTGCGCGGTTTATGCCCGCCCTAGTTAGAACTGAAGGCGGGGCCATTGAACCTGACACTTACAGTACAGTGTCGCCCTTAAGTCCTATCTTAAATTGCTCTAAGTATGCGTTAGGTTTGCTTCCATCAAACGTCACGCCATCAATGAATTCGCTCTGAGGCGGCTTGTAGCCTGTTTCCGTTCCAAACTCAGGGAAATCAGACGCTTTAGCTTTACCTTCGGCAATTAGTGCTTTAGCTGCCTGAGCATAAACCTCAGGTTTGTAGACTTTTTTAGCTGTTTCTTTATACCAATCGTCAGACTTTGCTTCTGAAATCTGGCCCCAGCGACGCATTTGTGTGAGATACCAGATAGCGTCGCTGTAATAGGGGTAGGTAGCGTTGTAGCGGAAGAACACATTAAAGTCGGGTACGTCGCGCTTGTCACCTTTCTCGTATTCGAAAGTACCTGTCATGCTGTTAGCCAGTACGTTTTCATCCGCACCTACGTAGTTACTCTTGGCAAGAATCTTTACCGCTTCAGGGCGGTTAGCATTGTCATTCTCATCCAGCCACATTGCCGCACGAATGAGTGCTTTAACCACGCGAATGTGCGTATTAGGGTATTTTTCTGCCCAGCCTTGGCTTACGCCGAACACTTTTTCAGGGTTATTTTTCCAAATTTCGTAATCGGTGATCACAGGCACACCAATACCTTTGAATACTGCCTGTTGATTCCATGGCTCGCCTACGCAGTACCCATAGATGGTGCCGGCTTCCATCGTCGCTGGCATTTGCGGTGGGGGAGTGACTGACAACAGAGCCTGAGCGTCTATTTGGCCCGCGGTATCGCCTTTATGCGGCGCATAATATCCAGGGTGAATTCCACCTGCCGCAAGCCAATAGCGTAACTCGTAGTTGTGTGTAGAAACTGGAAATACCATTCCCATGTTGAACGGCTTTCCAGCATTGCGGTATTCATCAACCACTGACTTTAAATAATCAGCTTTAATAGGATGAACTGGCTTGCCATTTTCCTGTGGAATATGGGCCTTCATTTTGTCCCAAATTTCATTAGAAACGGTAATTCCATTACCATTGAGGTCCATACTAAACGCTGTTACCACATGCGATTCCGTGCCGAAGCCAATGGTCGCACCAAGGGGTTGGCCAGCCAGCATATGAGCGCCATCTAGTTGGCCGTCGATTACGCGATCAAGCAGCACTTTCCAGTTAGCTTGCGCTTCCAATGTAACGTAGAGGCCCTCATCTTCAAAAAAGCCTTTTTCGTACGCCACAGCAAGCGGTGCCATATCAGTTAGCTTGATAAAACCAAACTTAAGTTCTTCCTTCTCAGGCCAGCCTACCGCTGGCGCTTGTGCTGCCACACTCGCAGAAAAACTTGCTACAGAGACGGCAAGTGCTGCACATACTCCAGCACTCGCCGTTCGAAAGCGTTTTAGCAGTGATGTTGTCTTTAACCCAGTCATACGTGTTCCTCGTAGCCAAAAAAAAACCCACCAGCGTACGACGTTTAACCGTCGAGCATGGTGGGCTTCGTTGCCGTGTTTGTAATATCGGAGTTCTTACAAACACATCAAGTTGTTAATGGTAAGTCAGGAATTCCCGCTCACACACCTCATCTTTAAGGGAGGTTTATTAAAAGCTTTAGCTTATAAAACCATCTTTATTTTTTATTATTATGCACTTGCCATAAATGCCGGAGATGATGATGCTTCCTTACCGTTCTCCGCTGAATCCTATTTGTTTACCCTATGGTAAGTGTTGTGCACTCCACTCTGCCATCGCATTTGTGTTTGCACCCGTTGCTTTGTACAGCAACGTTGCTGTTGCACGGATTAATTAGCACCCATCGTGCCAGAAATGTAAGCCATTAAAATTTATGAACATTTACACTATTGAGGTAAGAGAAAAGTGAGAATGAATTCGTTTTGGTGCACCAAAACAGGGGGGGTGTTCAACCTTGGTGCGCGAAAGCAGATACCAAGGTTGAACAAATATGGCCAATGACTAAAGCCGTCTGATTGTGTAATGCCAGTCAGTTAAGCTGACTGGCATTTTTCTTTGTGGGGTATTTAGTCGGTCTTTTCCTCACTACTCTGGGGTAATACCTGTCAGGTCGTTTGTCAGGGAGCCTCATCATCCTCAGCGATTCCATTAGGTATTCATAGTGAGCGGGCAGTTTAGTTACTGTCTCCGGCAATGTGGTCAGGAAGAATACAATGATATGTCTCATACAGAGACCGAAGCTAAGGCGGGAAGGAGATAATTCCGGCATGTCTTTTACGGCATCCAGCATCATCATTCTAATCAGGTTGTAGGCTACCAACAGCCCCCAGAGTTCCTGTCGAACCATCTCAGGTTTCTTACTGCGCAGTGTCAGTTTTGCCTGA